>NZ_JBFBNR010000015.1:0-201381 GCF_040687675.1 Kitasatospora sp. NPDC056731 | reverse complement strand
TCCTCGTACTGGGCCGTACTTGGACGTTTCGCCGGTGCGTCCAGGCGGGATGCCCGGCGTCGCGCGCCCGGCGGGAATTGTCAGACACGCCCTAGCCGAGCTGCTGCTCGATCGCGCGCAGCTTGCGCTCCAGCGAGTCCAGCTTGGGCATCGAGAGGGTGTCGTCGTCGGCCGTCAGGTCGATGGCCGAGCTGCGGTAGGACGAGCCCGAGGCCGATCCGGCGGACGAGGAGGAGTAGGACGACGAGTAGGACGAGGACGAGGAGGACGCCGAGGAGGACGGCGCGTACGACGAGCCGACGGCGGCACGCGGGCGGCGGCCGGCGTCCAGCGCGGCCGGCTCCAGCGGGCCCGAGGCGGCCTGGTACGAGGAGGCGGTGTCCGACTCGGCGGCTAGGGCAGGCTCCGTAGCGGTCTGGCCGTCGCCGGCAGCCGTGAGCGCGGGCACCTGGCGGCCGCCGCGGGCCCGGGCGAGCATGCCGCCCTGGCGGGAGATGGCCTTCAGCTCGGCCCGCTCGCGGCGGTCGGCCGTGCGGGCCCGCACCTTGGCGTCCAGCTTGGCCTGGCGCTCCTCGCGCACCTCCTCGACCGCCTCGTCCAGGCTGCGGACGTTCTCCAGCAGCATCAGCGACCAGGCCGCGTAGGTCTCGCGCGGGGCGCGCAGCCAGCGGACGATCCGGATCTGCGGCAGCGGGCGCGGCACGAGCCCCTGCTCGCGCAGCGCGGCCTTGCGGGTCTGCTTCAGCGCGCGGTCGAAGAGGATCGCCGCCGAGATCGACATGCCGGAGAAGAACTGCGGGGCGCCGTCGTGCGTCACGCCGCGCGGCGCGTGCACCCAGTTGAACCAGGCCGAGGCGATCGCGAACACCCAGACCAGCAGGCGAGAGCCGAGCGCGGCGTCACCGTGGCTGGCCTCGCGCACGGCGAGCACCGAGCAGAACATCGCGGCGCCGTCGAGGCCGAACGGGACGAGGTACTCCCAGCCGCCGGACAGCCCCAGGTTCTCCTTGCCGAAGCCCACCAGGCCGTGGAAGGACAGCGCGGCCGCGACACCGGCGCAGCAGAACAGCAGCGTGTAGGAGGAGATGCCGTAGATCATCTCCTTGCGCCGCCGACGCTCCTCGCTGCGCTCCCAGGAGTCGCCGGCCTCTTCCTTCTTCGTGTTCTTGAAACGCAGCGTCGCCAGCAGGACGGCGACGAACAGCAGGGCTGCGCCGCCGACGACGGTCCAGACCAGCTGTATGGAGGTCAGGTTCATTGCGGGTCGGGCCTCGGGTTTCCGCAGGGGACGGGTTCACAGAGCGACACAGGCGGTCAGCTCCCGGTACTCGGGGAGCGCCTGACGATTCGTTCGTCGCCGCACGGCGTACCCGCCGCACCCGCGCAGGGGCGGACGGGACACCTGTGCGGCTAGACGATATCGCGTCCGAAGGGGCGGCATGTTACGGGAGGGGGGCTTCCTCCCGCCAATCGACCCGCCGACCGCTCCACTCGTCGACCCGGCGGTGAGCGCCGGGGGGCCCGACGGGGTAGGGGAGGGGGAGGTTTGGGTATCCGAGGGCCGGGCTGATGCCCGATCATGGAGCGGCGGACCGTCAGATCGCCTGACGGGAGCAGGGGGAGAGGGCGGGATGGTCTCGATCTGGGAGTACCTGCGCGGGGAGCGGAACTACACCTTCGACAACCCGGGCGGTCAGCACAAGGTCATACTCACCAAGTCGACCCCGCAGCACGCGATCACCGGGGCCGCGGCCACCACCGGCTACCTCTACGTCAACCTGCACTGGACCACCCGCTCCGGGGCCGTCCGGCCCAGTGCCCGGGAACGCGCCAAGCGCCTCTTCAGCCCCCGCATCCTGCGCCCGCTGGAGCCGGACTCGGTACAGAACGAGCAGGTCAACGTCGACCTCGACCTGGCGTGCATGTACGAACTGTCCGACGGGAGCAGCGGCGTGGTGCAGCCGCTCGGCGGCTACTTCGGCGACCTCCGGCAACCGCCGTACATCAAGCTCAGCGGCGACGACCAGTACGGGGCGCCGTCCGGCGAGACGATGTACGTCAACCTGGAGAAGAAGGACAAGTTCAAACGGCTGCTGATCTTCGTCTACATCTACGACGGCACGCCGGCCTTCGAGCAGTCCCACGCGGTGGTGACGATCGTGCCGCAGACCGGGCCGCGGATCGAGATCAAGCTGGACGAGCGGGCCCGGGCGGCGCGCTCGTGCGCGGTGGTGCTGATCGAGAACGCGGGGGACAACCAGCTGACGGTGCGCCGTGAGGTGCGGTACGTCAACGGGTTCCAGGCGGACATCGACCGGCTGTACGGGTTCGGGCTGCAGTGGCAGCGCGGGTACAAGAGCCAGGGCGGCTCCGACTAGGGCGTGTCCGGCCTGGGCCCTGTCCGGCCTCGGCCCTGTTCGGTCCGGTCGGAGCCGGGCGGCGGTGGTGCCCTGAGCGGGCCGATCAGCGGGGCTGGAACTGCGGGCCCTGCGGCGGCAGGGCGAACTCCTCGCCGGTGGGCGGCTGGGCCGGTGCCTGGGCCGGTGGTTGCGCGGGGGCCTGGGCCGGCGGCTGCTGGCCGGTGCCGGCGTGCGGGTAGCCGTAGCTGCCGGGGTGCTGCTGCGGGGCGGGCTGCTGCTGGTGCGGGTAGCCGTAGCCGGTGCCCTGCTGCTGCGGGTACGGCTGGGGGGTGGGTTGCGGGTACCCGTAGCCGGTACCGGGCTGCTGCTGCGGATAGCCGTAGCCGGTGCCGGGCGGCTGCTGGGGCTGGGGCTGCGGCTGGTGCGGGTAGCCGTACCCGGTGCCGGGCTGGTGGGCCGGGGGTGCGGGTGGGGCCGGCGGCGCGGTCGGGGGAACGGCGGGCGGCGCGCTCGGCGGGGGCGGCACCGCGCCGGTGGCGGCCGCGGCCGCCGCGGCGGGCTGCTGCTGGGGCCCGCCCTGGGGGGTGGCCGACGGCTGCGGGACGGCCGGGGCCAGGGTGAAGGTGCCGGGCTCGGGCGGGGCGGTCGGGCGCGGGGCGGGCAGCGGGGTGCTGCGCGGGTCGACGGCGGCGGTGGGGGTGGCCGTCGAGGCCGCCGCCGGGGCCGCGTCGGCCTCCGCCTCGTCGTCGACGGTGATGCCGAAGTCGGTGGCCAGGCCGATCAGGCCGGAGGTGTAGCCCTGGCCGATCGCCCGGAACTTCCAGGCGCCGGAGCGCCGGTACAGCTCGCCCGCGACCAGGGCGGTGACGCTCTCGCCGTCGGAGATCGCGAACTCGGCGAGTGCGGGCGTGCCGTCCCCGGCCGTGGCGTCGAAGAGCAGCAGGCGCAGCCCGGGCACCGTACGGAAGGAGCCGCCCTCGGAGGAGCCGGCCAGCACCACCCGGTCGACGTCGGCGGGCAGCTTGGCGAGTTCGACCTCGATCGTGTCGATGATCTCGGCGCCGCCGGAGGTCTGCTGCTTGGGCAGGTGGCGCACCAGGCCGGAGGGGTGCCGCGGCTGGTTGTAGAAGACGAAGTCGGCATCCGAACGGACCTTGCCGGTGGCGCCGAGCAGCAGCGCGGACGCGTCCACGTCCGGCGCACCGGGCGTGGCGCTCCAGCGCAGCACGGCGCGGACCGCCGCAGCCGGCAGTGCGATGTTGGCGCCCTTGGCCATCACGTGCGTCATAGCCGACCATCCTGCCCGTTCGCCACCCCTTCGGACAACGTGACCGGGACCGTCGGAACCGGGTCGGACTTTGCCAAGACTTGCGCTTGCCGGGGGTTTGCCGGTGCTCGACCGGTGATCGGTGATCTGGACGGCGATGTTCCGGGAGTTCAGTGCCGAGGAACCGGGGACGGCCGGAATCCGTCCGTACGATGGGCGGTCCAAGGGCCCGCCGGGGTCGGGCGGAGGGGGGCCCGCCGGCGTCCGGCCGGGAACCACGGAGCCCCGTGGACCGGTTAACCATGGTGTCGCACCGCTGGATCGCGGTGTCGTCCCGCGCCGCCGCACGCCCCGGCAACGGACCGGCGGCCGTCAAACCTCTGAGGAGAGCACCTTGCGCCATTTCGGCCACCTCGCCGACGACGTACGCGGTCGCCTCTTCCTCGAACCGCCCCGGCCGTTCACCGCGCGGAGCGAGGCCGCGGTGCTGGCCACCGCCCTCGGCGGCACCCTCTACAGCCCCGCCACCCGGCCCGCGCTGGCCGCCGACATCCGCAAACAGGCTGCTCGGGGCGTGGTGTCGATGGTGCTCTGCCTGGAGGACGCGATCGCCGACCACGAGGTGGACGCGGGGGAGCGGAACCTGATCGAGCAGTTGAATGACCTGGTCAGGGATTTCACCGACTGCACACAAAGCCACCCCCTGCTCTTCATCAGAGTTCGAGCCGCCTCCCAGATCCTCGACCTGGCCGAGCGGCTCGGGCCGGCCGTCGAGCTGCTGAGCGGGTTCGTCCTGCCGAAGTTCACCACGGAGACCGGCGGCGCGTACCTGGCCGCCCTGGCCGCCGCCGAGGCCGCCACCGGGCGCCGACTGTTCGCCATGCCCGTCCTGGAGTCACCCGAACTCGCCCACCTGGAGACCAGGCGCCAGCAGCTCTTCGGCATCGCCGACCTGCTCGCCGGGCACCGGGAACGGGTGCTCGCCGTCCGCCTCGGCGTGACCGACCTCTGCTCCGCGTACGGCCTGCGCCGCTCGCCCGACCTCACCGCGTACGACGTCGCCCTGGTCTCCGCGGTGATCGGCGACGTGGTCAACGTGCTCGGCCGGGCGGACGGCACCGGGTACACCGTCACCGGTCCGGTCTGGGAGTACTTCCCGGTCCAGGAGCGGATGTTCAAGCCGCAGCTGCGCCGCACGCCGTTCGCCGAGGCCCCCGGGACGGCCCGGGCCTCCGGCGAGGAGGTCCGCCGGCGGATCATCGAGCACGACCTGGACGGGCTGATCCGGGAGGTCGAGCTCGACCGGGCCAACGGCCTGCTCGGCAAGACCTGCATCCACCCCAGCCACGTCCCCGCCGTGCACGCCCTCTCCGTGGTCACGCACGAGGAGTACTGCGACGCCCGGGACATCCTCCGGCAGGAGCAGGACGGCGGCGGGGTCCTGCGCTCGGCGTACACCAACAAGATGAACGAGGCCCGGCCGCACCGGGCCTGGGCGGAGCGGGTGCTGCTGCGGGCGGAGGTGTTCGGGGTGGCCCGGGAGGACGTGAGCTTCGCGGAACTGCTCGCGGCCTGCCTGTGCGGGGAGTGAGGGGGCTGTCCGCAGCCGGCCTGAACGTCCCGACCGATCCGACCTATCCGACTGATCCGAAGACCGCACCACCGCACCATGCGAAGGCAGGACCAGCAGTGACAGCACAGCAGACGTGGACCGGCCGTTGGGTCGCCGACCGGGCCGGCATCGCCCTGACCGGATCGGACCGCCTCCCCGAACTCGTGGGCCTGGCCCTGCGTTCCCAGAACCCGAAGCGCGCCCACCTGCTGGTCTCCACCGTGCTCGGCAAGCACGTCCCGCAGCGGCCCGCGATCGTCCACGGCGCCGGGCTCGAACTCGGCCGGCAGGTCCGCGAGTTGCTCGGCGACGAGGCCGCCGCGCGGGCCGTCGTCCTCGGCTACGCGGAGACGGCCACCGGCCTCGGCCACAGCGTCGCCGACGGCCTCGACGCCCCGTACCTGCACTCCACCCGCCGCCCGGTGCCCGGTGTGTCCCCGCTCGGCGGCTTCGAGGAGGAGCACTCGCACGCCACCTCGCACCTGCTGCTCCCCGCCGATCCCGAACTCCTCACCGGTGAAGGCCCGTTGGTGCTGGTCGACGACGAGTTCTCGACCGGCCGCACGGTGCTCAACACCATCCGTGAACTGCACGCCCGCCACCCCCGCGACCACTACGTCGTCGTCGCCCTGGTCGACCTGCGCTCCACCGCCGACCGCCGCCGGCTCGCCGACACCGCCGCCGAACTCGGCGTCCGGCTCGACCTGGTGGCCACCGCCAGCGGCGCCGTCCAGCTGCCCGCCGACGTCCTGGACCGCGCCGAGCGGCTGATAGCCGAGGCCGCCCCCGCCCCCGCCGCACCCCCCGGAACGCCCGCACCGCTCGCCCGGGTCGACCTGGACTGGCCCGCCGGGCTCCCCGACGGCGGCCGGCACGGGTTCACCGCCCGCGACCGCGCCCGACTGGACGCCGCCCTGCCCCGCCTGGCCGGACAGCTGGCCGACGCACTGCCCGCCACGGCGCGGCGCGTGCTGGTCCTCGGCTTCGAGGAGCTGATGTACGCCCCGCTGCGGCTGGCCGGCGCACTCGCCGACCGGTTGGGCGGCGACCGCGTCCGCTACTCCACCACCACCCGCTCGCCCGTCCTCGCCGTGGACGACCCCGGCTACGCCATCCGCACCCGCCTCGCCTTCCCCGCCCACGACGACCCGCAGGACGACGCGTCGCGCGAGCGCTACGCCTACAACGTCGCCCCCGGCAGCGACCCGGCCCGCCGCTTCGACGCGGTCGTGCTGGTGGTCGACGACGTCGCCGACACCCCCGCCCTGCGCGAGGGCGAGCGCGCCCTGCTCGGCCAGCTGCGGCAGGTCACCGACCAGGTGGTGCTCGCGGTGCTGCCCTCCCACCGGCCGGTCCGGCTGCCGTCCGACCGGCTGGCCGGGGCGCCGTCCCGCCTGCCGTCCCCGTTGTACGGTCCGGCGTTCTCCTCCTACCGGCCCGACGAGGTGGCCTGGCTGCTCAAGGACCTCTCCGGCGTCCCGCTCGAAGCCCCCACCGAGGAGCGCGAGGAGGCCGTCCAGAACGGCGGCGCGCACTACGCCGAGTCGCTGCCGGTCGAGTACCAGCCCAGCCCCGAGTACCAGGAGCTGTTCCACCAGGCGCTGCGCGCCTCCGCCCGCCGCATCGCGCTCGCCGCCGGCACCGTCGCCGAGACCCTGCTGCGCGAGCGCGGCCCCGGCCTGGTGCTCGCCTCGCTGGCCCGGGCCGGCACGCCCGTCGGCATCCTGATCCGCCGCTGGCTCGCCCACGCCCACGGCCTCGACACCCCGCACTACGCCGTCTCCATCGTCCGCGGCCGCGGCATCGACCCGGTCGCCCTGCGCTACCTGGCCGCCCACCACCGCGCCGGCGACGTCGTGTTCGTCGACGGCTGGACCGGCAAGGGCGCGATCACCCGAGAACTCGCCGAGGCCCTGGCCGGCACCGGCTTCGACCCGGACCTCGCCGTCCTCGCCGACCCCGGCCGCTGCGCGCGCACCTACGGCACCCGGGACGACTTCCTGATCCCCTCCGCCTGCCTCAACTCCACCGTCTCCGGCCTGGTCTCGCGCACCGTGCTGCGGCCCGGCCTGATCGGCCCGGACGACTTCCACGGCGCCAAGCACTACGCCGAACTGGCCGGTGCGGACGTCTCCGCCGCCTTCCTCGACACCGTGGCCGACCACTTCGACGCCGTCCGCCCGGAGGCCGTCGCCGCCGCCGACCGGCTGTCCACCGCCCCGGACCGCACGCCCGACTGGGCCGGCTGGGCCGCCGTCGAACGGATCAGCACCGAGTACGGCATCGACAGCGTCAACCTGGTCAAGCCCGGCGTCGGCGAGACCACCCGGGTGCTGCTGCGCCGCGTCCCCTGGCGGGTCCTCGCCCGGCGCGGCGCCGGCGCCGACCTCGACCACGTCCGGCTGCTCGCCGCCCAGCGCGGCGTCGAGGTCGAGGAGGTGGACGGCCTGCCGTACTCCTGCGTCGGCCTCATCCACCCCCGCTACAGTCGGGGAGCGACCGGGGCCTCCGGTAGGACCGTTGTGGTGAAGGAGTCCTGATGAACGCCGATGTTCTCGTCGCCAGCGACCTCGACCGGACGCTCGTCTACTCCAACCGGGCCCTCGCTCTGGACGTCCCCGACCGGCTCGCGCCCCGGCTGCTCTCCGTCGAGGTGCACGACGGCAAGGCGCTCTCGTTCATGACCGAACAGGCCGCCGCGCTGCTCGTCGAACTCGTCCGGCAGGCCTGGTTCGTCCCCGCCACCACCCGCACCCTCGCCCAGTACGAGCGGATCAACCTGCCCGGCCCGACGCCCGGTTGGGTCCCCGCGTACGCGATCTGCGGCAACGGCGGGCACCTGCTCGTCGACGGCGTACCCGACCAGGACTGGCGTGCCGAGATCACCGCGCGGCTCGCCTCCGGTGCGGCCCCGCTGGAGGAGGTCGTCCGGCAGCTCGCCCTGAGCGCCGACCCGGAGTGGACGCACAAGCGCCGCGTCGCCGACGGGCTGTTCGCCTACCTCGTCGTCGAGCGCGCCGCACTGCCCGGCGGCTGGCTCGACGAGCTGACCGGCTGGTGCGCCGAACGCGGCTGGACGGTCTCGCTCCAGGGCCGCAAGGTCTACGCCGTCCCCGGGCCGCTCAGCAAGAGCGCCGCCCTCGCCGAAGCCGTCCGGCGCACCGGCGCGTCCACCGTGCTCGCGGCCGGTGACTCACTGCTCGACGCCGACCTGCTGCTCGCCGCCGACGCCGCCTGGCGGCCCGGGCACGGCGAACTCGCCGACGGCGGCTGGACCGCCCCCGGCGTCACCGCCCTCGACGAGGTGGGGGTGGCGGCGGGGGAGGAGATCGTCCGACGCTTCCTCGCCCGGGTGGCCGTCGCGTCCGTCGCGTCCGTCGCGTCCGTCGCGCCCGCCGCGCCCGTCGCTTCCTGAGCGGAAGCGGGAGCGGTCAGCCGCAGCAGCCGCCGCCGCAACAGCCCCCTCCGCCACCACCGTTGCCGGAGGGGGCCTGGCGCGGGGCGCCGCCCGAAGCGGAGCCGGTGACGGCGACGGCGGACAGCAGCTTCACGGTGTCCTCGTGGCCTTGCGGGCAGACGGCGGGGGCGCCGGCCTGCGCCATCGGGCGGCGGAGTTCGAAGGTGGCGCCGCAGGAGCGGCAGCGGAAGTCGTAGCGTGGCATACCGGCAGGGTACCCAGGCGGCGCCCTGCCGACGTCCTGTCGGTGCCCTGTTGGCGTCCTGCTGGTGGGTCCTACCGGCGGGCTCTACCGGTGGGCGCTGCCGGTTTCCTGCCCGGTCGGTGCTACCGCTGCCCGCCCAGATCGCCGCGGATCAGCCCGATCACCTGCGCCGCCGTCTCCCGCACGCCCGCCAGCTCGGTCAGGAAGTGCCAGTAGTCGGGGTGCCGGCCGGCCGCCTCCAGGGTGGCCACGGCCCGGTCCAGCCGCGCCACCGCTTCGTCCAGCGGGGCGGCGTGCCGCGGGTCCGGCGCGCTGCGGCCCGTCATCGCCAGCCGCTGCGCGTCGCGCAGGGCGAACCGGGCCCGCTCCACCTCCCGGTGCGGGTCGTGCTGCACCTCGTTCAGCTGCCGCAGCCGCTCGTTCACCGCGACCACCGACCCGTCCGCGGTGTCCAGCAGCGCGCGCACCGTACCGATCGCGCCCGTCGCGTCCGCCCAGCGCTGCTCGTCCCGGGCCCGGGCGGCCTCGGCGAGCTTGCGCTCCGCCGCCCGCCCGGTCTCCGCGACCTGCTCCGACACCCGCTGGAGGTCTTGCCAGCAGGCTGAGCTGAACCGGCGGCGCAGTTCGCTCAGCGCCGGCTCGACCGTCTCCGCCTTGGTCTCCAGCGCCTGGATCCGGGTCCGCAGGCTCGCCACCCGCCGGTCGATCTCCCGTGCCCGCTCCGGCAGTTGACCGGCGTCGGCCGCGATCGCCTCGGCGCGCCGGCCCACCTCGTCCGCGCGCCGCAGCGTCGGCGCCACCCCGTGCCGGGCCGGCCCCTCGTTCAGCAGCCCGAGCTCCGGCGCCAGTTCGGCCAGCCGGGCCGCCAGGTCGTCCGCCCGCAGCCCGGCACCGCGCACCGCGTCCAGCGCGTTGCTCGCCTGGAGCAGCGCGCGCTTCGCCTGCTCCACCGCCGGGGTGACCCGCATCAGCTGCTGCTCGGCGCGCTGGAGGGTCGGCTGCAGTCGCTGGAGGAAGTCGTTCAGCTCCGCCCGGGCCGAGCCGAGCTGCCCCTTCACGTCCTCCAGCTGACGCCGGGCCCGCGCCGCGGCGCCGGCGTCCAGCGCCTCGTCGTCCAGGTTGTACGCGTCCAGCGCGCCCAGGTAGTTCACGGTGACCTGGTCCACCCGGCCGGTGATCCCCGCCAGGTCCGCCAGCGCCCGGCGGGCCGTCGCCTCGTCCTCGGCCGCCCGGACGGTCTCCACCGCCAACTGCACCTCGCGCTGCGTCGAGTCCAGCTCGTAGAACGCCTCCTGCGCGGCGTCCCGGGCCGCCTTGGCGTCCGCCCGCACGCCCTCCCCGCCGCGCCGACCCCACCAGCCGCCCGTCCCGGCCGAGGCCAGCCCCAGCGCACCCAGCGCACCCGCCAGCACCACCGGCACCACCAGTGCGTCGGCCAGCGCACTCCCCGCCCGACGCCACCCCCGCCCGCTCCCGCCGGCCACCGTCACTGCGCGCTCCCTGCTCCGACCCGCTGATCCACCCCCATTCTTCCCGATCACCCCACCCCACCGGCACCCCCACCCGTCCCACTCCCCGACCACCCGCACCACAGCACCCCCCGGGACCAGGTACCCTAGGCAGTCGTCGTGCCCCCACCGGGCCACGACAGGGGGCGCGTAGCTCAGTGGTAGAGCGCTGCTCTTACAAAGCAGATGTCGGCGGTTCGAAACCGTCCGCGCCCACAGCAGGGGCGTGGGTCCGCGAGGGCCCGCGCCGAGATCGAAGAACATCGAGAACACGTCACGCCGCAGCTCCTGCGGCTGGAGCCTCCAGGGCGGCCGACTCGGCAGCGAGTTCGGCCGCTTTTCTGTTCGGCCGACTCCCGGGCCTTCGGGGGCCGGCGGCTGGAATCCTTCCCGTGGCTGTGATCCGCCTGGTGGTTTCGGCGTGAGATCGCCGGCTCGACACGCTGTGTGAACTCCCACCGTGGGCGATGTCTGCATTGCACAGTGTGCGCAGGTTTGTGACTGTGCTGAGGAGGCCGCCATGCCCCTGCCCCTCCGACCGTTCGCCCCGCGCGGGTGAGTGGGCCCACCGCCGGTGCGGTGCCGACGTTGGAGCTGGAGGACATCCAGGGCACTGTGCTGCGGCGTCGTCCGGACGTCTACCACGGTGTGTACCTGCTCTACCGGATCGACGACCCGGCCGCGGCGAAGCGGTCGCTGCGCGAGGTCCTGCCGGAGGTCACCAGCGCGGCGGACTGGGAGCGGCCCCGCCCGTTCACCCTCAACGTCGCCTTCACGTACCGGGGGCTGGCCCGGCTGGGCGTGCCGCCGGATTCGCTGGCCTCGTTCTCCCCGGAGTTCCGGGCCGGCATGGCCGCCCGGAAGGAGGTGCTGGGAGATCTCGGTGCCAGCGACCCCGGTAACTGGCCCCCGCCGCTGGGCGGACCCGACGTGCACATCGGGGTGGTGATCATCGCGACGGCCCCCGAGGGGCTCCACGAGCCGGTGGCGGCGGCCGGTCGGCTGGCCGGGGTGAGCCTGGTCTACCGGCTCGATGTCGGTTCCCCGGTCACCGGGCGCGAGCACTTCGGGTTCCGGGACGGCATCTCCAGCCCGTACCTGCTCGGCAGTGCCGAGCGGCCGCTGCCCGGCCAGGACGCCGTCCAGCCCGGCGAGTTCCTCTTCGGCTACCCGGACGAGTCCGGGGCGGCGCCGGCGGGGCCCGCGCCGGACGTGCTCGGCCGCAATGGCTGCTACCTGGCCTTCCGTCAGATGCATGCGGATGTGGCCGCGTTCCGCAGGTACCTGCGGGACCAGGCCCGCTCGCCCGAGGACGAGGAACTGCTCGCGGCCAAGATCGTCGGCCGCTGGCGCAGCGGTGCGCCGCTGGCGTTGGCGCCGGAGCACGACGATCCGGACCTGGGCGCCGATCCGACGCGTAACAACGACTTCCGCTACCACGACGACCCGCGGGGCCTGCTCGTCCCGCGCGGCGCGCACATCCGGCGCGCCAATCCGAGGGACGGCCTGGCGGACACCGTGGTCGAGACCGGCATCCACCGGGTGCTGCGGCGCGGCGCGGCGTACGGCCCGCTGCTGCCGGCCGGGGCCTTGGAGGACGACGGCGCGGAGCGCGGGATCATCTTCATCTTCATGGGCGCCAGCCTGTCCCGGCAGTTCGAGTTCGTGCAGCAGGTGTGGCTCAACGACGGCGACTTCGCCGGCCTCGGCCCCGAGCAGGACCCGCTGGTCGGCAACAGCGGCGGCGCCGGTGTGCACACCATCCCGGCCCGCCCGGTCCGGCGCCGGCTCACCGGGCTGCCCCGGTTCGTGACCGTGCGCGGCGGTGAGTACTGCTTCCTGCCCGGCCTCGCCGCGATCGCCTGGCTCACCGCACTGCCGGACCCGGCCGGTAGCCCGTCCGTCGCGCCGCACTCATCGACCTCGGAGGACGACAGGTGACCCCGCCCGAGAAGGACTTCACCCCCGTGCGGTACTCACCCGATCTCGTGCCACCGGAACCGGACTTCGACCGGCACCTCCAGCAGTCCAGACCGTCCGCAAGGAGGTGTACCGGCGCTCGTCGGTGCTGCGCCACGAGCTGAACGGCCGGCGCCGCGCCGAGCCGGCCTCGGCCGCCGACGTGCTTCCCGACTCGTCCTGACGCTTCGCCCGAAAGGAATCCAGATGTACGACTTCGACCCGTCGACCTACCAGCCGATCTCACCGGACGTGTCGGTCGAGGAGATCGCCAAGGCCTTCCAGAGCCCCCGTCCGCAGACCGAGGGCGTCGGCCTGCGGGCGGTGAACCGGTCGGAATTCACCCTGATCGCACCGGTCATCCAGCCGACCGGGCCCGCCGTCTTCCTGGAGCGCGCCGAGAAGGCCTGCATCGAGGCGCCCTACTGGGAGAACCGCCTCGGGACGGTCCACGACCTGCGGGTCGCGCTCGTCAACGACGGTCATCAGGTGCTGTTCTGCGCGACCTACAGCGACGAGTTCAAGCCCTACGTCATCGACGTCATCCGCTTCGCCACCCCGTGGATCGACCACATGTTCAACGACGTGGCGGCCGGCTACCCGGGCCTGGCCTCCGACCAGGCGGTCGACTACATCGCGAAGTACCAGGTGCAGGCCAACGTCTGGTACGGCGGGCCGAACCCGGAGGCCACCCCCAGGGACATCGGCAAGGCCATCGCGGTGGCCGCCGCGTTCGACGACCTGCTGGACGCCGCCCAGAGCTGACCGCGTGCGTCGACGGGCGTGCCGGCGCCCGTGCGGGAGGGCCGGGGTTCGGGAGGCGGGGTGGGGTGGGCTGTGTTTGGGTGGCTGCACACCGCTTGGGAGAGGTGATCCTCCGTGACCATGCCCCCGTTCGGATCGAGTGATCCGTTCTCCGATCTGCTCAGCCGCTTCTTCGGGATGAGTCCGATGGCCTCCCCGCCCGCCGTGCAGCGGGTGCCGATCGGGCGGTTGCTGAGCGAGTCCTCGCAGGAGTTGCTGGGGTTGGCCGCGCACCGGGCCGGCGAGGACGGGATCAGTGATCTCGACACCGGGCACCTGGCCTGGGCGGCCACCCGGGTGGAGCCGTCGCGCCGGATGCTGGAGCGGGCGGGGATCGACCCGGACCAGCTGGCCGGTGACCTGGAGCGGTCGCTGCCGTCCGGGGATCCGGCGGCGGTGGACGGGCAGCCCGCGCTGACGCCGTCGGCCAAGCGCGCGCTGCTGGCGGCGCACGCCCGTTCGCAGGCGGCCGGGGCCTCGTACATCGGGCCGGAGCACATCCTCGGCGCGCTGCTGGACCAGGAGCGGTCCGGGGCGGGGACGGCGCTGCGCAACGCGGCGCCCTCGCAGGAGGCGCTGAAGACGGTGCTGGAGGGGCGCGGTGTCGGCGGGGAGCGCAGCAGCACGGGCGCGCACCCGAGCGAGACGCCGACGCTGGACGAGTACGGGCTGGACCTCACCGAGGCGGCGCGCTCGGGCCGGCTGGACCCGGTGGTCGGGCGGGCCGAGGAGATCGAGCAGACCGTCGAGATCCTCTCCCGCCGGACCAAGAACAACCCGGTGCTGATCGGCGAGCCGGGTGTCGGCAAGACCGCGATCGTGGAGGGGCTGGCGCAGCGGATCGTCTCCGGGGACGTGCCGCAGAGCCTGCGGGACAAGCGGGTCGTCACCCTCGACCTGACCGCCCTGGTGGCCGGCTCCAAGTACCGGGGCGAGTTCGAGGAGCGGCTGAAGAAGGTGATCGACGAGGTCACGGCGGCCGAGAAGAGCGTGATCCTGTTCCTGGACGAGCTGCACACCGTGGTCGGCGCGGGTTCCGGCGGCGAGGGTTCGATGGACGCCGGCAACATCCTCAAGCCGGCGCTGGCGCGCGGTGAACTGAGCGTAGTCGGTGCGACGACGCTGGACGAGTACCGCAGGCACGTGGAGAAGGACGCCGCGCTGGAGCGCCGCTTCCAGCCGGTGCTGGTGCCCGAGCCGAGTGTCGAGGAGACGGTCGAGATCCTGCGGGGGCTGCGGGACGCGTACGAGGCGCACCACCAGGTGCGGTTCACCGACGAGGCGCTGGACGCGGCGGCGACGCTGTCCGACCGGTACGTCAGTGACCGCTTCCTGCCGGACAAGGCGATCGACCTGCTGGACCAGGCCGGTGCCCGGGTGCGGCTGCGCAGCCTGAGCGGCTCGACCGAGGCGACCGGGGTGCAGGACCGGATCACCAAGCTGAAGCGGGAGTTGGACGAGGCCGTCGCGGACGAGGAGTTCGTGCGGGCGGCCAATCTGAAGGGCGAGCTGCGGCAGACCGAGGACGAGCTGGCGTCCGTCGCCGAGTCCCGCGAGGAGGTCGTCGACGTGACCGCCGACGACATCGCGCAGGTGCTGTCGTCCCGGACCGGCATCCCGGTCGCGGAGTTGAACGCGACCGAGCGGGAGCGGCTGCTCAAGCTGGAGGAGCACCTGCACGAGAAGGTGATCGGCCAGGACGAGGCGGTCACCGCGGTCGCCCAGGCGGTGCGCCGCGGCCGGGCCGGGATGGGCGACCCGGACCGGCCGACCGGCTCCTTCCTCTTCCTCGGGCCGACCGGCGTGGGCAAGACCGAGCTGGCGAAGGCGCTGGCGGCGCTGCTGTTCGGCGACCCGGACCGGATGATCCGCTTCGACATGAGCGAGTTCCAGGAGAAGCACACCGTCTCCCGGCTGGTCGGCTCCCCGCCCGGGTACGTCGGCTACGACGAGGCCGGGCAGCTGACCGAGGCCGTCCGCCGCAAGCCGTACAGCGTGCTGCTCTTCGACGAGGTGGAGAAGGCGCACCCGGACGTCTTCAACCTGCTGCTCCAGGTGCTGGACGACGGGCGGCTGACCGACTCCCAGGGGCGGACGGTCGACTTCCGCAACACCGTGGTGATCATGACCAGCAACATCGGCTCGCAGCGCATCCTCGACCAGGCCGGGAACGTGGACGAGATCCGTGGCGACCTGATGCGCGACCTGCGCCAGCAGTTCCGGCCGGAGTTCCTGAACCGGATCGACGAGGTGATCGTCTTCCACGCGCTCACCCGGAAGGACCTGCTGTCGGTGGTCGATCTGCTGCTGGAGCGCAGTCGGCGCCGACTCAAGGCGCAGGACGTGCAGTTGGAGGTCACCGAGGCGGCCAAGGAGTGGCTGGTCAACCGCGGGTACCAGCCGGAGTTCGGGGCCCGGCCGCTGCGCCGGACGATCCAGTCGGAGCTGGACAACCGGGTGTCCAACCTGCTGCTGGACGGCACGGTGCGGGAGGGCGACACGCTGATCGCGGAGGTGAGCGACGGCGACCTGGTGGTCTCGCTCGCCCGGCCGGAGGCGTCGGCGACCTTCGAGGAGGCGCAGGAGAAGGCGGGGGAGGACGAGCGGGAGGCGTCGCAGGAGGCCTGACCCGTTGGTGATCGCCCTGCCGCCGCCGGCCGGTCCGGCGGCGGCAGGGCGCACCTACGCCTGCGGGAAGACCTCGCGCAGCAGCGGCTCCGGCAGCCCGCGCTTGCGCCACTCGCGCGGGTAGCCGAGCGAGACCTCCTCGAACGGGACGCCGTCGTAGCTGGTCTTGCGGGGGATGTGCAGATGGCCGTAGATCATCGCCGCGGTGTTGAAGCGGCGGTGCCAGTCCGCGGTCAGTTCGGTGCCGCACCACTGGGCGAACTCGGGGTACCAGAGGATCTCGGTGGGGTGGCGGACCAGCGGGTAGTGGTTGACCAGGACGAGCGGTACGTCCGGGTCGCAGGCCGCCAGCCGCTGCTCGGTCAGCCGGACGCGCTCGCGGCACCAGGAGTCGCGGTCCGGGAACGGGTCCGGGTGGAGCATCCGCTCGTCCGCGCAGACGATGCCGCTCTCGTAGGCGGCCGCCAGGGACTCCTCCTTGGTGGTCGTGCCCGGCGCGCGGAAGGAGTAGTCGTACAGGAGGAAGAGCGGGGCGATGCGGACCGGTCCGCCGGCGCCCTGCCAGAGCGGGTACGGGTCCTCGGGGGTGAGCACGCCGAGGTTCCGGCAGAGGTCGACCAGGTGGTCGTAGCGGGCCACGCCACGTAGCTGCACCGGGTCCTCGGGGTGGGTCCACAGCTCGTGGTTGCCGGGGGCCCACACCACGCGGGCGAAGCGTTCGGCGAGCAGTCCGAGCGCCCACTCGACGCTGGTGGTGAGTTCGGCGACGTCTCCGGCGACGAGCAGCCAGTCGTCGGGGGTGGTGGGCCGGATCTTCTCCACCAGGTTGCGGTTCTCCTGGTAGGAGATGTGCAGGTCGCTCACGGCGAGCAACCGCCCGCCCGCCCCCGTGGGCTCCGACGGCGCGTCGCTGCGGTACTCGGTAGTCACTCCTGCCCCCTGTGGTCACCCGTCCGATGTCGCCACAGTACGTGGCGGACGGGGGCCGTGGGGCGGGTTGACGCGATCGGCCGTGCGAAGGGAGGGGCCGGCGGACCGCCGCCACCGCGCGAACGAGCCATTGCGGCCGAAGTGCTTTCTTGGTGTCGTCTTGACTCTTGACAGTGAGTCATGTCCGCGACAGCTTTGGTGCACCCCCACACCGAGAGGTCTCTCATGAAGAAGCCGCTCATAGGCATGCTCGCCACCGTCCTGGTCGCCGGAGCAACCGCCCTTGCCGGCGCCCTCCCGGCCCAGGCCGCCACCGCGGAGGCCCCCGCCGCCGTGTCCGTCGCGGCCCAGGACGGCCAGTCCCTGAGCGCCCAGGCCCAGGTCACCGACACCAAGGCGGCCCCCCGCGCCGTCAACTTCGCCGGGACGGTGGCCCTCAACAACTGTTCCGGTTCGCTGGTCCGGATGCCAGGCTCGGCCGCGAGCGACCCGGCCCTCGTCCTGTCCAACGGCCACTGCCTGGAGTCCGGCATGCCCGGCCCCGGCGAGGTGATCCTCAACCAGCCCTCCAGCCGGACCTTCACCCTCCTCAGCTCCAGCGGCAGCGGGCTCGGCACCCTGCGCGCGACCAAGGTGGTCTACGGCGCCATGACCGACACCGACGTGTCGATCTACCAGCTGAACACCAGCTACGCCTCGATCCAGTCCCGGTACGGGATCGCCCCGTTGACCATCTCCGCCGCCCACCCCACGCAGGGCGCCTCGATCAAGGTCGTCTCGGGCTACTGGAAGAAGATCTACTCCTGCTCGATCGACGGCTTCGCCTACCAGTTGAACGAGGCGGACTGGACCTTCAAGGACTCGGTCCGCTACACCTCCGGCTGCAACGTGATCGGCGGTACCTCCGGCTCGCCGGTGGTGGACGCGAACACCGGGCAGGTGGTCGCGGTCAACAACACGATCAACGAGAACGGCGAGTCCTGCACCCTCGACAACCCGTGTGAGGTCGACGAGAACGGCTCGGTGACGGTGCACCAGGGCATCGGCTACGCCCAGGAGACCTACGGCATCCCGGCCTGCTTCGCCGCCGGCAACCGGTTCGACCTCACCCTGCCCGGCTGCACCCTGGTCCGGCCCTGACCTGAACCGTCACGACGGTCCTGGCCTGAGCTGATCCGACCTGGCCTGACCGCCGCCCCGCGCCCGACCGCCATGTCGTGACGGAACCGGGGCGACCCCGCTGACCAGCACCGATCCCCGATGGGCCACCCGCGAACGGCGGGTGGCCCATTCGGCCGTCCACCGGGCGGCCGGCGCACCACCCGCGCCGCACTGTCATCCCGACAGAGCGGCAGTCATATCCGTGTGACCAATGGAGAGTTGATGACCACCACGCTGCGAAGGCTGCTGGTTTCCGTCCTGCTGATACCGCTGCTCGCGCTCGGCGGCCTGGCGACCCCGGCGCTGGCCGCCGGTGCCCAGGGCGCCGGTACCGCCGAGGCCGCCCACGGCCGGAGCCCCGCCGACGACCCGAATGCCGACATCAAGGACCGCCTGGCGGCGATCCCCGGGGTGACGATCACCGAGGAGAAGCCGACCACCACCGGTCACCGCTACTTCCTGCTCACCTACACCCAGCCGATCGACCACTTCCGCCCCTGGCTGGGCACCTTCCAGCAGCGCTTCAGCGTGCTGCACCGGGGCTACGACCGCCCGACCGTCTTCTACACCAACGGCTACACGCTGGGCACCAACCCGTCGCGCACCGAGCCGACCCGGCTGGTGGACGGCAACCAGGTGTCCATCGAGTACCGGTACTTCACCCCGTCGCGCCCCGAGCCGGCGGACTGGTCCAAGGCCGGCATCCGCCAGCAGGCCGCCGACTCGCACCGGCTGGTGACCGCGCTCAAGCGGATCTACCAGCAGGAGTGGCTCTCCACCGGCGCCAGCAAGGGCGGCATGTCCTCCACCTACTTCCGCCGCTTCTACCCGGACGACGTCGCGGGCACGATCGCGTACGTGGCGCCGAACAACACCGACGTCAACGACTACGCGGCCTACACCAACTTCTTCCGCACCGTCGGCACCCCCGAGTGCCGGGCCGCGCTGAACGCCGCCCAGCGCGAGCTGCTGGTGCGCCGCGACCGCCTGGAGACCCGCTACGTGGCCGACAACAAGGCCGCCGGCTCGACCTTCAACACCCTCGGCACGCCGGACCGGGCGTACGAGGCGGGCGTGCTCGACGTGGTCTGGGCGTTCTGGCAGTACAGCACCGAGGCGGACTGCGCCAAGGTCCCGGCCGCGGCCACCGCGACCGACGACGCGCTGTACGCGTGGTTCGACTCGCAGTCCGGCATCACCGGCAACAGCGACCAGTCGCTGGCGAAGTACACCGCGTACTACTACCAGGCCGCGACCGAGCTGGGTGCGCCGTTCTTCGACGTCTCGCACCTCAAGGGCGTGCTGCACTACGACTACAAGGAGCTGTACTCGGCCCGGTCGTACGTGCCGAAGGACATCCCGATCTCCTTCAACCCGAACGCGATGCGGGACATCGACCGCTGGGTGAAGCACGACGCCGAGCGGATCATCTACGTCTACGGCGGCAACGACCCGTGGGGCGCCAAGCCGTTCAAGCTCGGCCGGGGCAGTGACGACAGCTACGTCTACACCGTGCCGGGCGGCAACCACGGCTCCAACATCGGCCAGCTGCCGGCCGCGCAGTCGGCGGAGGCGACCGCCAAGGTGCTGGAGTGGGCCGGCCTGGGCGACCAGGACGCCGCCCGCTCGCTCGGCAAGAAGCAGCAGATCCCGCCGTTCGGCCCGCTCGACGAGGAGGGCCTGAAGCTGGAGTCGCAGCGCCACCCGCTGTAAAGCGCCACCAGCTGTGACCGACAGGTCGTAGCGCCGTGTGACGCCTTGGAGGAGGCCGCCCCCGGTCGGGGGCGGCCTCCTCGCGCATCTGGCGGGGCCGGCCCGCCCGGGACGGGCCGGGCCCTATCTGAAGTACTGAATCGGTGCTTCAATGCTTTCATGGCCTACCGACGCACGCCCGCCGTCCAAGCCCGGCTGGACGCCCAGCGCGAGGCCGTGCTGCAGGCAGCCGTCCTGCTGCTCGCCGAGCGCGGCTACGGCGGCTGCACGATGGCCGCCGTGGCGGACCGTGCCGGGATCGCCACCGGAAGCCTCTACCAGCACTTCGCCAACAAGGCCGAGCTGTCCGTGCAGCTGTTCCGCCGGGTGGTCACCCGCGAGATGGCCGCCGTCGACGCGGCCGTCGCCCTCCGGGAGGGCCCGCGGCAGCGGATCGCCGCGGTCGTCGAGACCTTCGCCGCCCGCGCCCTGCGCGCGCCCCGGCTGGCGTACGCGCTGCTGGTCGAGCCGGCCGACGCGGTCGTGGACAGCGAGCGCCTGGTGTTCCGCCGGGCGTTCCGGGACGTGATCGCCACCGAGATCGCCGCCGCCGTGGCGAGCGGCGAACTCCCCGAGCAGGACCCGGTGCTGACCGCCGCCGCGCTGGTCGGCGCGGTCGGCGAGGCACTGGCGGGCCCGCTCGCGGCCGCGCCTGCGGCTGACTCCGCGGGATCGGCCGAGCCCACGAAGCCGGCGGGCACCACCGACGTGGTCCCCGCCCTGGTCTCCTTCACCCTGCGTGCCCTGGGAGGACGCGATGACAGCGACGCATGAGGTCACCAACCAGGTGCCCCTGCCGTACGGACACGACACCGCCGCCGATCCGACCCTGCTCGCCGCCCTGCACCGGGCCGGCGCCGGCTGGGCCGAGTCCGAACTGCACGAGCTCGGCCGCCTGGCCGGCTCCGAGCAGGCCGCCGAGTGGGGCCGGCTGGCCAACGAGAACCCGCCCGTCCTGCGCACCCACGACCGCTTCGGCCACCGCGTCGACGAGGTCGAGTTCCACCCGGCCTGGCACGAGCTGATGCGCACCGCCGTCTCCCACGGCCTGCACGCCGCGCCCTGGCGGGACGAGCGGCCCGGCGCCCACTCCGCCCGGGCCGCCAAGTTCTTCGTCTGGGGGCAGGTCGAGGCCGGCCACACCTGCCCGATCTCGATGACCTACGCCGCCGTCCCGGCCCTGCGCGCGAACCCCTCCCTGGCGGGCGAGTTGGAGCCGCTGCTGGCCGCCACCACGTACGACTTCGGGCTGCGCGAGCCGCGCACCAAGCGCGGGCTGATCGCCGGCATGTCGATGACCGAGAAGCAGGGCGGCTCGGACGTCCGCACCAACACCACCACCGCGACCCCGCACCCGGACGGCACCTACCGGCTGACCGGCCACAAGTGGTTCACCTCCGCGCCGATGTCCGACCTCTTCCTGACGCTCGCCCAGGCTCCGGGCGGGCTCAGCTGCTTCATGCTGCCGCGCGTCCTCCCGGACGGCACCCGCAACCGCCTCCAGCTGATGCGGCTCAAGGACAAGCTCGGCAACAAGTCCAACGCCTCCGCCGAGCTGGAGTACGACGGCGCGGTCGGCTGGCTGGTCGGCGAGGAGGGGCGCGGGGTGGCGACCATCATCGAGATGGTCAACATGACCCGCCTGGACTGCACCATCGGCGCCGCCTCCGGCATGCGCTACGGCGCCACCCGGGCCGTCCACCACGCCCTGCACCGGCGGGCGTTCGGCCGGCCGCTGGTGGACCAGCCGCTGATGCGCAACGTGCTCGCCGACCTGGTCGTGGAGTCCGAGGCGGCCACCGCCGTCGCGATGCGGCTCGCCCAGAGCACCGACCTGGCCCTGGCCGGGGACGAACCCGAGGCGCTGGTACGGCGGTTGGGCCTGGCGGTGGCCAAGTACTGGGTCTGCAAGCGCGGCCCGGCGCACGCCGCCGAGGCGCTGGAGTGCCTGGGCGGCAACGGCTACGTCGAGGAGTCCGGGATGCCCCGGCTCTACCGGGAGGCGCCGCTGGTGTCGATCTGGGAGGGCTCCGGCAACGTCGCCGCCCTGGACGCGCTGCGCGCCATGGCGAGGCGCCCGGAGACGGTCGAGGCCTTCCTCGGCGAGCTCGACGCCGCCGCCGGGGCGGACCGCCGGCTGGACGCGGCCGTCGCCGACCTGCGCAAGCAGCTCACCGACCAGGCCGACCTGGAGTACCGGACGCGCCGGCTGGTCGAGTCGATGGCGCTGGCCTTCCAGGGCGCGCTGCTGGTCCGTCACGGCAGCCCGGCGGTGGCGGACGCGTTCTGCGCCACCCGCCTCGCCGGGGACCGCGGCTCCGCCTTCGGCACCCTGCCGTCCGGCGTCGACACCGCCGGGATCATCGACCGGGCCCGCCCGGTGCCGGCGTGAGCGAATCCCAGGAGGTCCGCGCGTTCTGGCAGGCCCTGGGCCTGCCCGGCCTCATCGACGTGCACACCCACTTCATGCCGAAGAACGTCCTCGACAAGGTGTGGGCGTACTTCGACGCGGCCGGCCCGCTGGTGAACCGGCCCTGGCCGATCACCTACCGCGAGGCCGAGGAGCAACGCGTCCAGCGGCTGCGGGACTTCGGCGTCCGGGCGTTCACCTCGATGCTCTACCCGCACAGGCCCGGCATGGCCGGCTGGCTGAACGCGTGGTCGGCCGACTTCGCCGCCCGCACCCCGGAGTGCCTGCACACCGCGACGTTCTTCCCCGAGCCCGAGGCGCCCGGCTACGTGGCCCGCGCGATCGAGGACGGCGCCCGGGTGTTCAAGGCGCACGTGCAGGTCGGCGGCTACGACCCGGTGGACCGGCAGCTGGACGAGGTGTGGGGGCTGCTCGCCGAGACCGGTACGCCGGTGGTCACCCACTGCGGGTCCGGACCGGTGCCGGGCAACTTCACCGGTCCCGGTCCGATCGGCGAGGTGCTGAAGCGCCACCCCGGACTGGTGCTGGTGGTCGCCCACCTCGGCATGCCCGAGTACCGCGACTTCCTCGACCTGGCCGAGCGCCACCCGGCCGTCCGGCTGGACACCACGATCGCCTTCACGGACTTCGCCGAGGCCGACGTCCCGTTCCCGCGCGCCGAACTGCCGCGCCTGCGCGGCCTCCAGGACCGTGTCCTGCTCGGGAGCGACTTCCCCAACATCCCGTACCGGTACGTGCACCAGCTGGAGGCGCTGGCCGGGCTGGGCCTGGGGGAGGAGTGGCTGCGGGCCGTCTGCCACGACAACGCCGCCGCGCTCTTCGGGCTCGCCCCGGCGGGCTGAAGCGGCCGGTCGCCGGGGGCGCGGTCCTGAGCGCCCCCGGCCCCGGCCCTTACCTGCGGGGTAATCGACGCCCGGCGGCCGGGCGGGCAGGGTGGGGGGACCCGGCCGGCGTCACCGCCGCCGGGCCCCATCCCCGTCAGGAGGCTGATCCGCCATGTCCGCGAACGCCCTCACACCCGCCCGCCCCGGCTCCGCCTCCCCCCTGTGGACGGTGCGCGGCGTGCTCGCCCTGGACGCCCTGGTCACCGGCGGCAACGGTCTCGTCTACCTGGCCTTCGCCGGCCCGGTCGGCGAGCTGCTCGGGGTCGGCCGCGGCGTCCTGCTCGCCCTCGGGCTCTTCCTCACCGGCTACGCCCTCGGGGTCGGCGCCCTGGCCGCCCGCCGGCGGCCGCCGCGGCTCGCGGTGCAGGCGGTGATCGACCTCAACGCCGTCTGGGTGGTGCTCAGCCTGGTGGCGATGGCGGCCTGGTTGGAGCCGACCACGGCCGGCGCGGTCTGGATCCCGGTGCAGGCGGCGGTGGTGGCCCTGTTCGCCGTCCTCCAGTTCACCGCGCTGCGCCGCCGCGACGGGGGCGGCACCGGGGGGCGTCGCACCTGAAGCGGGGTCAGCGCTCCGGGCCGACCGCGTCCTGGAGGAACCGCACCGTCTCCGCGTCGGCCGGCAGGAGGGTCTCCATGGCCAGCTCGGAGACCGTCACGTCCAGCGGCGTGTTGAAGGTCGTGATGGTGGACAGGAAGGACAGCACCCGCCCCTCGTGCCGGATCCGCATCGGCAGCGCGAACGGGAACAGCCCGGCGCCGTCCGCCTGCTCCCCGCCCGGGCCCGGGTCGTCCGCCGCCGCCGGGTAGCCGGCGACCTCCTCGTACAGCCGCCGCAGCGCCTCGCCGCACAGCAGCTCGATCCGGTGCTCCACCCGCTCCAGCAGGTGCCGCCGCCACTGCGGCAGGTTCACGATGCGCGGCGCCAGCCCCTCGGGGTGCAGGGCGATCCGCATCGCGTTGAGCGGCGGTTCCAGCAGGTGTGGGGCGACGCCGTCGAGGAGCAGCCCGAGCGAGCGGTTGGCCGCCAGCACCCGGAAGGTCCCGTCGACGACCAGCGCCGGGTACGGGTCGTGGGCGGCGAGCAGCCGCTCCAGGCCGCCGCGCAGCGCGTCCATCGACGGGTCGTCCAGCGGCGTCTCGGGGAAGTGCGGGGCGTAGCCGGCCGCGAGCAGCAGGGTGTTGCGCTCGCGGACCGGGACGTCCAGGTGTTCGGCGAGCCGCAGCACCAGCTCCCGGCTCGGGCGGGAGCGGCCGTTTTCGACGAAGCTGAGGTGCCGGGTCGAGGAGTCCGCCCGCAGGGCCAGTTGCAGCTGGCTGAGCTGCCGCCGTTCGCGCCAGCCGCGCAGCAGCGGTCCGACTCCGGTACCCGTCGGGCTGCCCATGCCCGCCATGATCGTCATGGCCAGGACGGTACTGGACCGGGCCCGCCCCGGGGGAGAGGGCCTTCCGGCCCGGTCGGCGAGGCTCTGGTCGGTGCGGCTGGGCAGTGCGGTTGGTCGGTGGAGCTTTTCGTTCGGTACGGCTTCGGGGGTCCGGCTCAGACGCCGGTGCTCGACCCCGGCCGGATGACCATCAGCACCACGACCACCGCCCACAGCAGGTTGAACACCCCGGCCGTCATCGGCAGCAGCCGCAGGCCCTGGACGGCCTTGGTGTGCTGCTCCGGCGAGGTGTCGGCGCCGAGCGCGTCCACCGCGGCCTGCTGCCCGGGCAGGACGAAGAGCAGCAGCGAGAGCGCGGCGATCGCGGTGAGCACCATCGAGACGATGATCCAGGACTGCCCGAGCACGTCCATCACCTGGGCCAGGCCGATGCCCATCACCGGCACCGCGACCCCCAGCAGGGCGTAGACCTGGGTGATCCGGTGCAGGATCCGCAGCACGCCCGCGTCCGAGGCCTGGTCCGGCCCGCCGGCCAGCGCGGCCTTGGCCCGGCGCGGGAACATGCTGACGGCCACCGCGACCGGGCCTATGAACAGGACCGACGCGAGGACGTGCAGGCTCAGCAGGAACTTGGCCATGGCGGGGACACCCTTAAATCCGGCGGTGGGCAGCTGGTGCGACGGGCGTCCGGTGGCGGCGCGCCCGCGATCAGGCACGCTAACACCGCTTATCCGGGGGCCCGCCGCGCGGGTGGGCGTGCTCGTTCCGCAGGACTGCAGTGCTCCGCCCTGGTCAGCCCGCCGTCGTCAGCCGGACGATCCTCGGCGCGGCGGTGCTGACCGCCGCGACGGCGGCGCCGTGCTCCGGGTCGGCCCAGTCGAGCAGGTGCAGGTCCTGGTGGCGGCTGCGCAGCGGGGCGCCGGGCGGGACGTCCAGGGGCAGGTCGGACAGGTCGACGGAGGCCAGGGTGTCCAGGGTGGCCCGCCCGATCTTGATCAGCGACTCCTTGCGCACCCACAGCCGCAGGAACGCCTGGTCCGGTTCCGGTGCCGCCTCGACCAGACGCAGTTCGGCGGGGGAGAGCACCCGGCGGGCGACCGCGCCCAGCGATCCGCCGCGCGCGGCCAGCTCGACGTCCACCCCGACCGGCTGGTGGCCGGCTCCGGCCGCGACCACGCCCCGGGTGTGCGACAGGCTCACGTGCACCTCGGGGTGGTCCGGCAGGTACGGCTTGCCGTGGTCGGCCAGGCCGCAGTCCGGGCACTGCTGGGCGAGCGTGAGCGAGGCCGCCGGGACGTCGAGCAGCCGGGCGGCGCAGAGCCGGACCAGCACGTGGCCGGCGGTGAAGTCGATCCGCCCGGACTCGTGCCGGAAGCGCGCGGCGCGCTCGCGTTCGAGGGGGGTGAGCAGGTGCTCGCCCGCTTCGGGGTGCCGCAGTACGGCGTCGGCGGACGCGACGGCGACGAGCGGCGTGCTCTGGTCCTGGGCCTCGGAGGTCATTGCTCCAACCTAACGGGCGCGGGCGTCGGGCGGGGGCGGCGCGGAGGTCGTCCGGGCAGGGCCGGTGGGAGGGGACCGCTGCGCCGCGCGGTGGATTTTCGGATCGGATCTGAGGATCTGTAGGGTAGGAATCGCCCGATTTGAGGTTGGATGTCCCGGATCTGCGGGATCGCCAGCAGATAGTACGAACGGGGCAGGTTATGTGCGCCTGCTCTTTTTCCTATGCGCGGAGGAATGTGTCGATGGGTCAGGGCACCGGTACGCCGGATCACAGAACGACCGCCGTGAGAAGAGAACCCGCCACCCGCAGGCGTCGGACCGTCCGGGTCGCCGTGGCGACCGTCGTCGCGGCGCTGCCGCTGGCGGCCGTGCTGACGGTCGGTTCGGCTGCTCCGCTCGCCCCGCCGCTGGGCGCCTGCACGGGCCCCGACTGCCCCGCCACCTGGCCGCCGCCGAACAACGGCGACTTCCCCGGCCGGGACGCCAGCATCAACGTCTTCACCGGCGGCGACTACACGGTGACCGGTCGCGCCGCCGAGGCCGAGGGCAAGATCGTCACGCTGGGGAACCTGACCGTCGAGAAGAACGGCGGCGGCATCTACAACATGGGCGTCGTCGGCGTCGGCTCGCGCGTCGTTCCGCCCAACGGCAGCGACTTCGTCACCACCGGCGGCAACGTCGACGTCGTGACCGGCAACTCGATCCTGATCGGCGGGAGCGACTCCCACGGCCCGGCCTTCGGCAACCTGCGCCACGCGGGCAGCGTCACCGGCACCGTCAGCATCGACCCCACCGGCCAGGCGATCCAGGACCCGAACGCCGCCGCCCCGTACCAGACGGTGCTCACCCAGATCGAGGAGATCTCCGACTGCGTCGGGAAGGCCACCGCGACCGGCACCGTCGACATCTCCTCCAGCCAGGCGACCTTCACCGGCGACGGGACCAGCCTGAAGCAGGTCTTCAACGTCACCCAGAACCTCGCCTCGCCGAGCGGCGGGCAGATCGGACTGGTCTTCAACAACATCCCGGCCGGGGCCACCGTCGTGGTGAACATGCTCGGGGACAGCCCGATCATCAACACCTACACGGGCACCGGCCTGGCCGGGGACCAGACCACCGACATGCGGTCGAAGCTGATGTACAACTTCCCGACCGCGACCTCGGCGCAGATCCTCGGCAGCGCCCAGTTCCAGGGCTCGGTCCTGGCCGGCAACCCGGGCGGCACCACGACCATCGCCCAGCCCGGGATGAACGGCCGGGTGTACCTCGCGGGCAACCTGATCCACACCGGCACCGGCGGCTACGAGATCCACAGCTACCCGTTCGACGGGGACCTGCCGGACTGCCAGACGACGCCGAGCCCGTCGCCGTCCACCTCGCCGTCCACCTCGCCGTCGTCGTCCCCGTCTTCCTCGCCGTCCTCGTCGCCCTCTTCCTCCCCGTCTTCCTCGGCGTCCTCTTCGCCGTCGTCGTCCCCGTCGTCCTCGCCCTCCTCCTCCTCCTCGCCGTCGTCGTCCCCGTCCTCGTCGCCCTCGGCCAGTCCGTCCAGCTCGGGCCCGGCCCCGACCAGCCACCACCCGTCCGAGCGCCCGACCAGCCACCACCCCGGTGGCGGCGGTGAGCTGCCCTCCACCGGCGCGGGCAACGCCCCGGTGGTCTTCGGCCTGGCCGGCGTCGGCCTGCTCGGCCTCGGCGGTCTCGCCGTCCTGGCCGCCCGCCGTCGCGGTCGCCACAGCTAGGGCCGGTCCGGGGCAACGAGCGCCCGAGCAACAGCAACAACGGCCCAGGCCGCCCGCGTCGACCCCGACCGGGCGGCCTGGGCCGTGTCGGCGGCCCGCCGCAGGTACGCGTCGGCCCCTCGCCCAGTGCGGGCGAGGGGCCGACGGCGGCTCAGCGGGAGCGGAAGAAGCGGTCCACCGTGCGGCGGCCGGCGGCGACGGCGTGCACCGGTTCGCCGACCACCCGGCCGGCCTCGGCTTCGGCGCGGATGGCGTCGGCGTGTTCGGTGCGGCCCTCGGTCGCGTCCCACCGCTCGGCCTGGACCCGCTCGACGCGGGGGAGGAGGCGGTGGCCCAGCGTCCACGTGATCAGGAAGAGCAGGGTCAACCCCAGGGCCAGCATGAAGGGTTCGGGCTCAAGCGGTCCGAGTTCGATGTTCATGCAAACCTCCCTTTATGGCTGACGGTAAGTCAGCAAAGAGGCTTCCCAAGGGTGATGGGGGTCGAACTTTACCTGGACATGACCTGCGTCACTGTTCCGTGGCGGACTGTCCGCCGACGCCGGGCCCCGACCGCGCCGCCGGGCCTCAGGTCACCTCGCCCCGGCGGGAGAACCGCTCCGCCCGCCACTCCCCGCCGGCCAGCACCTCGGCCAGCTCCCGGGCCGCGTCCCAGACGTCGGTGTACGAGAGGTACAGCGGGGTGAAGCCGAACCGCATGAGGTCGGGCGCGCGGAAGTCCCCGATCACGCCGCGCGCGATCAGCGCCTGCACCACCGGGTAGCCGTCGGCGTGCCGCAGCGCGACCTGGCTGCCCCGCCGGGCGTGCTCGCGCGGGGTCGCCACCTCGATCCCGTCCAGCCCCTCGACCAGTCCGATGAAGAGGTCGGTCAGCGCCAGGCTCTTCGCCCGGACGGCGGCCAGGTCGGCGCGCTCCCAGACGTCGAGGCTGGCGCCCAGCGCGGCCTGCCCGAGCAGTGACGGCGAACTGGTCAGGAACCGCCCGATGCCCGGCTTGGGGTCGTACCCGGGCTCGAAGGCGAACGGGCGGGCGTGCCCGAACCAGCCGCTCAGCGGTTGCCGCGGGCCGGCCGCCAGGTGCCGCTCCGCGGCGTACAGGAAGGCCGGCGAACCGGGGCCGCCGTTCAGGTACTTGTAGGTGCAGCCGACCGCGAAGTCCGCGCCCGCGGCGCCGAGTTCGACCGGCAGCGCGCCCACCGAGTGGCAGACGTCCCAGATCATCAGCGCGCCCGCGGCCTGCACCCGGGCGGTGATCCCGGGCAGGTCCAGCAGCTCGCCGGTGCGGTAGTCCACGTGCGAGAGGACGACCGCGGCGACGTCGCCGTCCAGGTGCCGGTCCAGCCCCTCCGGCCGGACCAGCACGCTGCGCGCGCCCTCGACCAGGCCGGTGGCGCCCTCGGCGATGTACAGGTCGGTCGGGAACGCCTCGCCGTCGCCCAGCACCGTGCGCCGACCCGGGCGCAGCCGCAGCGCGGCGACGAGCACCTTGAACAGGTTCACCGAGGTGGTGTCGCAGACCACCACCTCCTCCGGCCCGGCCCCGACCAGCGGGGCGATCCGCCGTCCCAGCCGGTAGGGCTGCTCGAACCAGCCGGCGTCGTTCCAGCTGCGGATCAGCTCCCGGCCCCACTCCTCCTCGACCACCTGCCGCACCCGCTCCGCGGTGCGTACCGGTAGCGCGCCGAGCGAGTTCCCGTCCAGGTAGACCACCCCGTCCGGCAGGGCGAACTCCTTGCGGAACGCCGCCAGCGGGTCGACGGCGTCCAGTGCCGCGCACTCCTCGCGCGTGACCATGCCCATCCCCTCGTTCACAGCTCGTCCCGGATCGTCCACAGCTCCGGGAAGACGTCCTGCTCGGCGGACCTGCGCAGCCAGCTCAGCCCGCTGGAGCCGCCCGAGCCGGGCTTGCCGCCCATGGTCCGCTTGACCGCGGACAGGTGGCGCTGGCGCCAGCGGGTGACCCGCTCGGCGACGTCCAGCAGCGCCTCGGCGAGCGGCTGAAGGTCGGCGTGCTCCGGGTCGGTGTAGACCAGGCGCCAGGCCGCGGCGACCTCGTCGCTGGCGCGGTAGCGCTGCTCGGAGGGCTCCGGGCGCAGCGGCAGGCCGCGCCGGGCCAGCAGGGCCAGCGCGTCGTCGTACAGGCCGGGGGAGCGCAGCGCCTCGGTCAGCTCGGCCTGCGTCCGCGGCATCCCGTCGTACATCGCGAGCAGTGCGGCGTTCTTGTTGCCGAGCAGGAACTCCAGGTGCAGGAAGGCCGCGGACTGGAAGCCGGAGGCCTGGCCGAACTCCGCGCGGAAGCCGTTGAACTCCTGCGGCGTCATGGTGGCCAGCAGGTCCCAGGACTCCACCAGCACGTCCTGCGCGTGGGTGCCGCGCCGCAGCGCGGCCAGCGCGGCGGGCAGGTCGTCCTCGCGCAGCGCGCGCTGGGCGAGCGTCCACTCGTGCCGCAGCAGGTCGAACAGCAGCTCCATCACCTGCGTGGTGACGATGAACGACAGCTCGGCCGGCACCTTGCTGCGCGGGTGCTGCAGGCTGTGCAGCTCGTCCAGGCACACGTAGCGGGCGTACGGGGTGCCCCGATCCGGCTCCCCGCGCCGACCGAACGACAGGCTGGGCGTCTCCACCGTGTCGTGCCCCATCCCGATTCCTCCTGATCCACCCGGGCCCGTCGCCCGGACCGGCGACCAGACGGACGGCCTGGTTCCACCGGGGTGCCCATTGTGCGGCGGTGCGACCCCCCGGTTGAATGGTCGACGGACACCGCAACCGCGATCCGGGCTGTCGTTCGCGAGGCGTTCGGCCGATTCGCTTTACGATCGCGAAACCACCCATTCCAGTCACTCCGGGAGCCGCCATGGACGCCGTCGACCGCCGCCTGCTGGCCGAGTTGCAGACCGACGCCAGGCTCTCCTACAACGAACTCTCCCGCCGGGTGAGCCTGTCCGCACCCGCGGTGGCCGAACGGGTCCGCCGACTGGAGTCCGACGGCGTGATCACCGGGTACCACGCCCACGTGGACCTCAGCCGGGCCGGACTGCCGATCACCGCGCTGGTCCAGATCCAGTGCTACGGCCCGCGCTGCGTGCTGCGCGACCCCCAGGTGGCCGCCTGGCCGGAGGTGCTCCAGCTGCACCGGGTCACCGGCGGGGCCTGCTGCGCGCTGCTGGTCGCGGTGCCCACGATGGCCGATTTCGAGGCCCTGTGCGACCGGCTCGGCGGCTACGGCCAGCCGTCCAGCTCGATGATCCTCTCCAGCCCGGTGCCCTGGCGGCCGGTGGTCGCGCCCGCCGGGGCGTAGCGCCGTCGCCCGGCGCGGCGCGGCGCGGCGTGGCGCCATGGCGCCGTCACGGCCGCCGAGTGGCCCGGGGTCGGAACGGTAGGTTCCTCGGCATGCCGAACGAGCGTCACATCCTGCTGCTGCCCGGGAGCCTGCGGGCCGGTTCCACCAACGAGACCGTGCTGCGCACCGCCGCCGCCGTGGCCGCCGCCACCCCGGGCCTGCGGGCCACCTACTACGCGGGGCTGGCTGGCCTGCCGCACTTCAACCCGGACCACGACACCGACCCGCTGCCCGAGCCGGTGGCCGCCCTGCGCGCCGCCGTCGAGGCCGCCGACGCGCTGCTGGTCTGCACCCCCGAGTACGCCGGGACGCTGCCCGGCTCCTTCAAGAACCTGCTGGACTGGACGGTCGGCGGGACGGAGGTCTCGGACAAGCCCGCCGGATGGATCAACGCGGCCGGCCCGGGCCGGGGTCAGGGCGCGGAGGCCACCCTGCGCACCGTCCTCGGCTACACCGGCGCGGCCGTGGTGGACGGGGCCTGCGTCCGCATCCCGCTGGACCGCGGGGCGGTCGGCCCGGACGGGCTGGTCGCCGATCCGCTGGTGCGGGAGCGGATCGGCGAGGTGCTGGCCCGGCTGGCGGCCGCCGCGGTCTGACCGGCCGCGGTCTGACCGGCCGCGGTCTGACCGGCCGCGGCCTGGCGGGCGGCGGCCTGGCGGGCGGTGGCCGGGCTCAGTGCCCTTCGGGCAGGTGCACCCCGAGCCCGGCCAGGCCGGTCAGGAACAGCTCCACGCCGACCGCCGCGAGCAGCAGCCCGAGCAGCCGGGAGAGCACCTCCAGCGAGGTGCGGTGGGTGCGCTGCATCAGCGGCGCGAGCAGGGCCACGCAGACGTAGTTGATCACCACGACCGCGAGGTAGGCCCCGCCGATGGTGGCCTTCCAGCCCCAGTCGTTGCGGGCGAGCGAGGCGACCAGCACGGCGGTGACCGCGAGCGGGCTGGCGATGTACGGCAGCAGCAGTTCGCGGATGCCGTCCACCATCGGGTTCGGCAGGTGGTCGCCGTCCTCGCTCTCGCCGCCGAGGTGGACGCCGAAGACCAGCGCGACCGCGTAGATGAAGAAGATCGCCCCGCCGGCGAGCTGCAGCGACTGGTCGCTGATGTGGAAGAGCGTGGTGACCTCGTCCGCGGTGAAGCCGAGCACCAGGCCGATCACCGCCGAGATGATCGTGCTCCACGCCGCCAGCCGCCGCAGTTCCCGGGTGCTCCGGGTGGAGGCCAGCCGGGCGAAGGCCAGCAGGACCTTGGGCGGGCCGACCACGGCGAAGAAGGTGATGAAGGCGCTGCTCAGATTGAAGACGAACATGCGCCAAGCATGACCGCGGCGGCTGGTGCGGCCGCTCCGCCACGCCACGCCCCGCGGTCGGGCGTGGCGTGAATCTCGTCGGGGGGCGGTTCATTCCCGGTCGCCGACGAATTCGCCCGGATGGCCGTCCCGGCTCGAACGGGTGCGCGCTCTCGGCTCCCATGGAAGTCGGATCACCTGCCCGGGAGCGAGGATGCGACATGTGTCTGAACCGTAAGGACCTGGGCCTGCTGGCCCTGCGCGGCGCGGTCGGCGGGGTGCTGATCGCGCACGGCACCCAGAAGCTGTTCGGCTGGTTCGGCGGCGGCGGCCTGGAGGGCACCGCCCAGGCGATGGAGCACATGGGCTTCCACCCCGGCCGGCAGAGCGCCATCGCGGCGGGCGCCGGTGAGGCGGGCGGCGGCGTGCTGCTGGTCGCCGGGCTGGCCACCGGGGCGGCCGGCGCGGTGGTGGCCGGGACGATGGCCGGCGCGGTGGCGGTGCACGCCCCCGGGGGCTTCTTCGCGACCTCCGGCGGCTACGAGTACCCGGCCTTCCTCGGCGCGGCCGGGCTGGCGCTCGGCCTGGCCGGTCCGGGGCGGTACTCGCTGGACCACCTGACCTGCCACGTCCTCGACCGGCCGTGGATGGGCCTGGCGGCCTTCGCGGGGTCCGTCGCCGGGGCGTACGGCGTGGTGGCGCGGCGCCGGCACGTGGTGCGGCTGCGCGAGGAGCGGGCCGCGATGGAGGCGGACGCGCAGGAGGGTTCGGGGCTGTCCTGACGCGCCGGCGGCCCCAGGTCCTGTCCGGGGGCGGCCCGCGCCAGCCTTGCTCGGCCGGGTCACCCGGAGGCACCAGTCCTGCTGGCGGCCCCCGGGCGGCCCTCGGAGGGTGGGCGGGGAGGCGTGCCGGGCAGCCCGGCGCCGAGGCAGAAACGAGGGACCGCATGGACCGCCTGGACCGCATGGACCGCCAGCCGCTCACCCGGATCGGTTCGAGGCCGCGGGTCACCGCACAGCACCTGGACGCGCCGCCGGTGCGCCGCCAACGCCGGGCGGTGGCCGGGGTGTTGGCCGCCACCATGGTCGCCGCGGTGGCGCTGGCGGGCTGCTCCTCCGGAAAGAGCGCGAGCAGCGTGGCCACCTCGGCCTCCGCCGCGATCGAGCGGGGCGCCTCGGCCGCCGCGTCCGCCGCCTCGGCGCTGGCCTCGGTGGCGGGCGGGGCGGGGGCGGTGATCGCCTCGGCGGAGGCGCGGGCCTCGGCGGCGGTGTCGGCGGCCTCCTCGGCGGTCGCCGGGATCAAGGGCGGGCTGGACGCCAAGGGGGACGTGGCCGTCGGGGCGGTGAGCACCGGCTCGGACGGCAGGGCGCAGGTGGAGCTGACCGTCACCAACCACGGGCAGCAGTCGTACCGGTACGTGATCCAGGTCGACTTCACCGACGACTCCGGCTCGGTGCAGGACGCGACCGCGGTGACGGTCCAGGACGTGGCGGCCGGCCGGAGCGCCCAGGCCACCGCGCGCAGCAACCGGGACCTCTCGGGCAGCCTGAAGGCCGTGGTGGCGAACGCGCTGCGCTACTGACTTCCCGCTACTGGCTCCCCGCTACTGGCCCGCAGGTCAGCGAGGGTATCGGGCGGGGGCCGAACCTTAAGCGCGGCTCAAGGCCCAACGGGACCCCTTGACGGGGGAGTTGGTCTAGTCCATTTTTATTGCCCAGGTGCAGGGAGCCCCTGAACCGGCGTCAACGGCCTCGTGCCGCGGGCGCCGGTTCGGCACATCCCGGTGTCCGTCCAGGCCCGATCCCGCTGATCCCGCTCGATTCCCCGCACGATTCCCCGCACTGAGCTGTCATGTCCCGGTCGCCCGACCCCACCTCGGGCGCATCCCCACGGGACGACGCAAACCCCCACAACCAGGAGTCACGCACCCATGCTGCGTTCACGCATTGAAAGGGCCGGGACCCCGGCTCCGACGGGCGGCCGTCGACGCCGCCCGAAGAGCCTGGCCGCCGTCGCGGCCGGCACCGCGGCCTCCGTGCTGCTCGGCGCGGGCCTCGCGCTGACCGGCGGCGCCGCGGCCAATGCCGCGACCACCAACACCACCGGCGCGGCCGCCACCAGCGGCGGCATCAAGGTCGCCTACTACGACCAGTGGTCGGTCTACGCCAACGCGTACTACCCGAAGACGATCCAGGACACCGGCGTGGCCGGGAAGCTCGACTACCTGATCTACGACTTCGGGAACATCCACCCGACCGACCTGGGCTGTTTCGAGGCGACCAAGGCCGCCGACACGAACGACAACAACCCCAACGCGGGTGACGGCGCGGCCGACGCGTTCGCCGACTACCAGAAGAGCTTCGGCGCGGACATCTCGGTCGACGGCGTCGGCGACGTCTGGAACCAGCCGATCGCGGGCAACTTCAACCAGCTGAAGAAGCTGAAGGCGAAGAACCCCAACCTCAAGATCCTGCTCTCGCTGGGTGGTTGGACCTACTCCAAGTACTTCTCGCCGGCGGCCGCCACGGACGCCTCGCGCAAGCACCTGGTCTCGTCCTGCCTCGACATGTTCATCAAGGGCAACCTCCCGAGCGACGCCGGCTACGGCGGCCCGGGCACCGGCGCCGGTGTCTTCGACGGCATCGACATCGACTGGGAGTACCCGGGCGGCGGCGGCCACACCGGCAACATCTCCAGCCCGGCCGACAAGCAGAACTTCACGGCGCTGCTGAAGGAGTTCCGCACCCAGCTGGACGCCCAGGGCAAGGCCGACAACAAGACCTACGCCCTGTCGGCGGCGGTCGGCGCCGGCCAGGACAAGATCATGAACGTCGAGACCGACAAGATCGGTCAGTACCTCACCTTCCTCGACGTCATGACCTACGACATGCACGGCGGCTGGGACGCCCAGGGGCCGACCAACCACCAGGCCGCGCTCTACGCGGGCCCGAACGACCCGTCGACCCCGGTCAAGCCGGGCCACGGCAAGTACTCGATCGACAACGCCATCAAGGCGTGGACGGTCGGCGACGCGGACTACGGGATCCCCGGCGGCTTCCCCGCGAACAAGATCAACATGGGTGTGCCGTTCTACTACCGCGGCTGGACCGGCGTCCAGAACAACGGCAAGAACGGCCTGTTCCAGCCCGCCGCCAGCCCGGCGACCGGCGCGGCGATGTCCGGCAACGTCCCCGGTATCCAGATGTACAAGGAGCTCGCGGGCTTCGTCGACAACCCGTCCAAGACCTTCTGGGACGACGACGCCAAGGCCACGTACTTCTACGACGGCAACACCTTCTGGAGCGGTGAGGACACCCGGTCGATCCAGGCCAAGCTCGACTACGCGCACTGCAACGGCCTCGGCGGCTCCTTCGCCTTCTCGCTGTACGACCTGGGCACCAAGACCGGCCTGTTCGACACGATGGTGAACGCCACCAACGGCTCCGCCGCCGGTTGCCCGGCCCCGCCGACCGGCACCCCGAGCAGCACGGCGACCCCGACCCAGACCCCGACCGGCACGCCCACGGGCACGCCGACCGGCACCCCCACGGGTACCCCGACCGGTACCCCCACCGGCACCCCGACCTCGCCGGCCGGCTGCCCGGCCGCCCCGAGCTGGGACGCCAACACCACCTACGCGGCCGGCGGCACCAAGGTCTCGTGGAAGGGCCACTACTACACCAACAAGTGGTGGACCAAGGGCGACGACCCGAGCCAGGGCGGCCAGTGGGGCGTCTGGACCGACAACGGCGCCTGCTGACCCCTCGGGCGGCATGAGCTGAGGGCCTGACGGACCCTCGCAGCACCTGAACCAAGCAGTCCGGCCCGCCGGGGGAGCACCCCCGGCGGGCCGGACTCGTTGCGTTTCGGGGGCGCGATCCGGGCGTGCAATCCGGGAGTGCAACCCTGGCGCGCGGCTCAGGCCGGGTCGGCGGTGCGCCCGAGCGCGTCCGGCCGGCTCTCCTCGATCCGCCGCAGCATCCGCGCCAGGATCGCGGACAGCACGGTCCGCTCCTCGCCCGTGACGTCCTGGAGCAGTTCCTCCTCGAACACCGCCGCCATCCGCATCGACTCCAGCCACTTGTCGCGGCCGTTGTCGGTGAGTTCGATGATCACCCGGACCCGGTTGGTCTCGTCGCGCTCCCGGGTGACGAGGTCCTCGGCCACCATCCGGTCGATCCGGTGCGTCATCGCGGCCGGGGTGAGCCCGAGCCGCTTGGCCAGCTCGCCCGGTCCGAGCTGGTACGGGCTGCCGGAGACCACCAGCGCCTTGAGTACCTCCCACTCGGCGGCCGTGATTCCCAGCACAGTCAGCTGCCGGTCGTAGGCCACGCCCATCCGTCGGGCGACCCGGGACAGGGTCTGCACGATGGTCTCCACCTGGGGGTCCACGGTGGGGAATTCCCGCTGGTAGACGGCCACCTGCTCGGCGATGCCCAGCTCCCTGGCGGTGGCAGGCGCGGGCTTGTCCGTAGTCATGCGGACCAGTGTCGCACGGAGGCGTGCATCCCCTTAAGCCTTTGACTCGACACTCTTCCGGTGCTAAGACTTTATCTTGTCAAACTTTAGCTCTGAAATCTTCTGGACCTTAAGAGTATCCAGTTGAATCCAGGAAGGGATGTGCACGGTGACCGGCACGGTGAAGCAGCAGAGGCGGCAGCGACGCGGGGCGGGCGGCCCGCTGCGCCGCGTCCAGATCGGCAACGCGCTCAGCGCGTTCGGCAGCGGCTTCACGATGCCGTACATGTTCGTGTACGTGGACCAGGTGCGCGGGCTGGGTTCGCTGGCGGCCGGGATGGTGTTCACCGTCTTCGCGCTGGCGGCGCTCGCCGTCCTCCCGTTCACCGGTCGCGGCATCGACAGGTACGGGCCCCGCCCGGTCCTGCTGGCCGGCACGGCGCTCGCCGCCACCGGCGCGTTCGCCTTCGGCCACGCCACCGGCACCCCGGCCCTGCTGGTCTCCTCCTTCCTGTTCGGCGCGGGTGTCACCACCTGTCAGCCGGCGCTCGCCACGATGATCGTCCGCTGCTCGACGGCCGCGACCCGCTCGCACGCCTTCGCGCTCCAGTTCACCCTGGTCAACCTGGGCATGGGCATCGGCGCCCTGGTCGGCGGCCAGATCGTGAACGTCGCCGACCCGGCCAGCCTCACCCGGCTGTTCACCATCGAGGCGGCGACCTTCCTCGGCCTGGCCCTGGTCACCGGCACCGCCCGGATGCCGGCCAACCCGCTGATCCCCCTCCAGGAGAAGAGCGACGGCCCGACCGGCCTGCGCGCGCTGGTCGCCGACAAGGCGATGCTGCGGCTCTGCGCGCTCGCCGGGCTGATCTTCTTCACCTGCTACGGCCAGTTCGAGTCCGGCGTCGCGGCCTTCGCCACCGACACCGTCGGCACGCCGCCCTCCACCCTGGGCTTCGCGATCGGCGCCAACGCGCTGACCATCGTCGTCCTGCAGATGTTCATGGTGCGGATCACCGCGCGCCGCCGCCGCACCACCGCGATGGCCGCGGCCGGCGTGGTCTGGCTCGGCGCCTGGGCGATGGCCCTGGTGGCCGGCCTGATCCGGACCGAGACCATGGCCGCCACGGTCGCGATCGTCTCGATCTACGCCCTGTTCGGCGTCGGCGAGTCGCTGCTCGCGCCCACCATGGGCCCGATCGTCGCCGACCTCGCCCCGGCCCGGCTGCTGGGCACCTACAACTCCGGGTACGCCCTGGTGAAGCAGATCGCCATCGCGGTCGGCCCGGCCGTCGGCGTGCTGCTGGTCGGCTCCGGCACCTGGCCGCTCTACCTCGCGGCCATGGCGGGCTCCACGCTGCTGGTCGTCGTCCTGGCGCTGCGGCTGCGCCCGTACCTCACGCCGGAGCAGGACAACGCGGCCCCGGCCGTGGTCCGCACCACGGTCGTCCGGGAGCTGCAGACGGCGGCGTGACCGCCGACGGGGGCTGTGGGCGGCCGCGTGACCGCCGACAAGGAGTTGCGGACGGCGGCGCGACCGCCGATCGAACAGGCGTGCCGACGGGCGCCGACCGGGTCACCTGGTCGGCGCCCGTCGCGCTTGGCTTCGCGACCACCGCCACATAGTGTCAGTGGCTGTTGGCCGCCCGGCCCGGTCGGTACAGGAGACCCGGCCGGCACAGGAGACAGGCGAATCGGCGAGGCAATGACGCAAGCGGCGCTCACGCACCCCCCGGCGGTCCAGGCCCCGGCCCCCGCCGCCCCGGCACCGGTCCGGGGCCGGCTGCTCCGCCTGTCGGCCGACTGGTCCGGCTGGCTCGGGCCGATCGGCGTCGCGCTCTTCGCCGGCCTGCTGCGGTTCTGGAACCTCGGCTACCCCAACGCCTTCGTCTTCGACGAGACGTACTACCCCAAGGACGCCTGGTCGCTGCTGCGGCAGGGTTACGAGGGCAGCTGGCCGGACCACGCCAACACCGACGTCCTGGCCGTCCCGCAGCACATCCCGCTCACCTCCGCGCCCGAGTTCATCGCCCACCCGCCGCTCGGCAAATGGGTGATGGCGATCGGCGAGCAGCTGTTCGGCCTGCACCCCTTCGGCTGGCGGTTCATGACCGCCCTGCTCGGCACCGTCACCGTGCTGATGCTCGCCCGGATCGGCCGCCGGCTCTTCGGCTCCACCCTGATCGGCTGCACCGCGGCCCTGCTGATGGCCGTCGACGGCCTCCAACTGGTGATGAGCCGGGTCGGGCTGCTCGACGGCATCCAGATGTTCTTCGTGCTCGCCGCCTTCGGCAGCCTCCTGATCGACCGCGACCACGTCCGCGCCCGGCTGGCCGGCGTCACCGACGGCGACCGCGCCCGGCTCGGCCTGCGCCCCTGGCGGATCGCCGCCGGGGTGCTCCTCGGCGCCGCCTGCGCCGTCAAGTGGAACGGCGCGATGATCCTCGCGGCCTTCGGCCTGCTGACCGTCCTGTGGGACCAGTCCGGCCGCCGCGGGGCCGGCGCCCGCCGCCCCTGGCGCTCGATGCTGCGCCGCGACGCCGTCCCCGCCTTCCTCGCCATGGTCGGCTCCGCCTTGGTGGTGTACGTCGGCGCCTGGGCCGGCTGGCTCGCCAGCGGCGGCAACGGCGAGGGCGGGTACGACCGGCACTGGGCCGACGGCCGCCCCGGCCTGTCCCTGGACGCCTTCCTCGGCGTCCCGCTGCCGCAGGTGTCGATGAGCTGGGTGCCCGCGCCGCTGCGCAGCCTGTGGCACTACCACTCGCAGATGTACGACTTCAACACCGGGCTGAGCACCCCGCACACCTACCAGTCCAACCCCTTCAGCTGGCTGGTCGTCGGCCGCCCCGTCTCCATGTACTGGGAGCAGGTCCCGAACGGGCAGCACGGCTGCACCGCCACCGGCGGCTGCGCGTCCCAGATCCTCGGCCTCGGCACCCCGCTGCTCTGGTGGACGGCCTGCTTCGCCCTGGTCTACCTGCTGTGGCGCTGGTTCTTCCGCCGGGACTGGCGCTCGGGCGCCGTGCTGTGCGCCGTCGCCGGGATCTACCTGCCCTGGTTCCAGTACCAGGAGCGGACCGTCTTCTCCTTCTACATGGTCGTCCTGGTGCCGTTCCTGTGCCTGGCCGTCGCGCAGATGCTCGGGGCGATCCTCGGCCCGGCCGGGTGCAGCCCCGAACGCCGCCGGATCGGCGCGGCCGGCGCCGGGCTGATCGTGCTCGCCATCGTCGCCTGCTTCGCCTTCTTCTACCCGCTGTACACGGCGGAGGTGATCCCGATGACGTCCTGGCAGGACCGGATGTGGTTCACCAGCTGGATCTGACGCCGGTGCGCCTGTCCGCCGCGGGCGGTCAGCTGCTGCCCGTCACCCCGATGCTCGGGGTGGTCACCGCCGTCCTGCTGCTGGCCGCCGTCGCGGTGGCTGGCCGGGGCCTGCTCGGCCACGGGCACGCGGTGCTGCGGGCCGGACTGCGCGCGGTGGTGCAACTGGCCGCCGTCGCCGCGGTGATCAGCTGGGTGGTCGGCTCGCTCTGGTGGTCGGCGCTGTTCGTGCTGCTGATGTTCACCGTCGCGGTGCGCACCGCCGGGCGGCGGATGACCCCCGGCCCCGACTGGGTCTGGGCGGCCGCGCCGATCGGCGCCGGCGTGCTGCCGGTGCTCGCCCTGCTGCTGGCCGTCGGACTGCTGCCGGCCAAGGGCCTGTCCGTCATCCCCGTCGCCGGCATCCTGATCGGCGGCGCGCTCACCGCCACCTCGCTGGCCGGGCGGCGCGCCCTCGACGAACTGCGGCAGCGCCGCGGCGAGGTGGAGGCGGCCCTGGCGCTCGGCTTCGAGGACCGCGACGCCCGGCTGGAGATCTGCCGCACCGCCGCCGCGACCTCGCTGGTGCCCGCCCTCGACCAGACCCGGACGGTCGGCCTGGTCACCCTCCCCGGCGCCTTCGTCGGCATGCTGCTCGGCGGCGCCTCGCCCGTCCAGGCGGGGGCGGTGCAGTTGTTCGTGCTGGTCGGGCTGCTGGCGGTGGAGTCGGTGGCGATCGTGGTGGTGCTGGAGCTGGTCGGCCGGGGGCTGGTGAGCGCGGGCTGGTGAGCGCGGGGGCGTCGGATCGGGTCGGGTGCCGGACGGGGGCGGGTACTGGGCCGCCTTGGGTACTGGACGCGGTCGGGTACCCTTGAGCACGTTGAAGGGGAGTAGCCCTCCACCGGACCGTCGACATACTGGCCCTCACGGGCCCGGCGCCCGGGGCACCCGATCCTCCGGGGTCGGTGCCGGCGAGACCTTCGGCCGCAGTGCTGTGACCATGACCAGTGCTGTCGGGCCGAAGCGTCCCCTGACGGACCTGCGGAGGCCGGGCAGCCCGACCGAGGGACCCTTTCTGATGAGTTTGACCGTGGCCGCGCTGACGTTCGGCATCATCTTCCTGGCCGAACTGCCGGACAAGACCGCGCTGGCCAGCCTCGTACTCGGCACCAAGTACCGTGCCAGCTACGTCTTCGCGGGTGTCGCCGCGGCGATGGGCGTTCAGGTCGTCCTCGCCCTCGCCGCCGGGCACCTGCTCTCGCTGCTGCCGCACCGCTGGGTCGAGGGCGTCACCGGCGTGCTGTTCCTGGCCGGTGCGGCCATGCTGCTCTTCCACGGCGGGGGCGACGACGAGGAGGGGCACGCCGCCAAGGAGCCGTCCTCGAACAGCTTCTGGAAGGTGGCCGGGGCCAGCTTCTTGGTCGTCGCGGTCGCCGAGTTCGGCGACCTGACCCAGATCATGACCGCCAACCTGGCCGCCAAGTACGCCGATCCGCTGGCCGTCGGCCTCGGCGCCTGGCTGGCGCTGTGCGCGGTGGGCGGGCTCGCCATCGTGGGCGGGCAGAAGCTGCTCAAGTACGTGCCGATGAAGCTGATCATCAGGGTCGCGGCGGCGATCATGGTGGTGCTGGCGGGCATCAGCATCTTCGGGGCGATCACCGGCTGACCTCGCTCGGTCAGCAGGTGGTGCGCTTGTCCAGGGCGGCGCGGGTGTTGGGGCCGTAGACGCCCTTCTTGTCGCCCTGGACTCCCTGAATGCGCTGGAAGTAGCTGACGTAGCTCGCGGTTTCGCCGTCGTAGCTGCCAGTCACCGGGACGTCCATCCAGCACAGGGCGACGCTCAGCTTCGACTGCATGGTGGAGACCTCGGGGCCGGACATCCCGATCTGCAGGACTTGGGAGGTCGGCGTCGCCGTCGCGGACGGGGTCGGCGTCGGGGTCGGCGTGGGCGTCGCGGTGGTCGGGGTGGGCGTGGGTGTCGGGGGCGGGGTCGGGACGGAAGCCGGGGCCGGGGGAGCGGCGACCGGGGCCTGGGTGGTCGGGGTCGGCGCCGGGGTGGCCGTCTTCGTCGGGCTCGGCTTGCGGGTGGGGGACGACGTCGGGCTCGGCGCCTCGCTGGTCGGCGGCGGCGTGGCCGGGTCCGTCGGCGCCGGGGCGGTCGGCTCCACCGGCGCGGGCGCCAGGGTGGTGGGCAGCGGCTGCGCCTGCCGGGTCGTCGGGGCGGGCGAGGGCGTCACCGCGTACGCGATGCCGATGGTGAGCGCGACCAGGCCGGCGCCCACCCCGGCCAGCAGCAGCTTGTGCCGGGCCAGCGGGTTCTGCGCGGCCTGCTCGGCGGCTCTACGCGCGGCCCGGCCGCCGACGGGCTCCGGCTCGGGCCCGGGCGCCGCGTGGTCGAAGGGGAAGACCCCGAGGTCGCCGCCGGGCACGGCCTGCGGGGCCGTCGCCGCCGCGTACGCGCCCGGCCCGGAGGCGGGCACCGGCGGCAGCACGGTGGTGGCGTAGGCGTCGGCGTCCGGCCCCAGCGGGGGAACGACGGGCGGGGGAGCGAGGGGTGAGGGCGCGGCCGGGTGGACGGGGGCCGGCTGCCCCGGGGCGACCGGCGGCAGGACGGTGGTCGCGAACGGGTCGACGGCGGGGACGTCCGCCACGGGCTCCTCGGCGACCTGGCCGACCGCCTGCGGCACGTACGGGCGGACCAGTGGCGGGCCTTCGAGGTGCGGGAGGACGGCCGTCTCGGTGAGGCTCGGGTCCGGGACGCAGCCGCACCCGGTGGAGCGTGCGGTGCCGCACGTCGGGCAGTGCTGGTCCGGCATCGGCCGGTCCTCCTCGGTTCTCGGGCGGTCTGCGTGCCCCGGGGCGGTTCCCGGCTCACGATCGCGCCTGATTATGCAGGACGTCCCGGAGGGGGGACAGGGGCGTCCGGACCCGGGCGGGGGTGTTGTGCCGGTTGGTGGCGGTTGTTTCCCGAGGAACGGTCGGGGAGCGGCGGATGTCCCCGGTGCCGGCGGTCGGGTCGGTGCGGTGGGTGTGGTCGGGTCGGTGCGGTGCGTCCTGGGTCAGCGGGCCCGGAGGCTACGTTCGGCTCAACCCGAGGGAGCAAACCGGGGCATTTCTGACAGCATGGTGAGCTGGGAGTGATCATCCGCACGGGCCCGCCGTCTCGGCCGGGGCCCGCGACCCTACGGAGCCGCCATGACGGACTCGCGCGCCGCGTCCGACCGCAGCCCGGCGTACGAGCCCGGCCCGCCGGAGGTCACCGTCCCCAACCTCTGGGTGCCGATCGGCGCCCTGCTGCTGGCGATGCTGCTCGCCGCCCTCGACCAGACCATCGTCTCCACCGCGCTGCCCACCATCGTCAGCGACCTCGGCGGCCTGGACCACATCTCCTGGGTGGTCACCGCCTACCTGCTGGCCTCCACCGCCGCCACCCCGCTCTGGGGCAAGCTCGGCGACATGTACGGCCGGAAGCGCTTCTTCCAGGCCTCCATCGTGATCTTCCTGCTCGGCTCCGTACTCTGCGGCATCGCCCAGAACATGGGCGAACTCATCGCCTTCCGCGCCCTGCAGGGCCTGGGCGGCGGCGGGCTGATCGTGCTCACCCAGGCCATCGTCGGCGACCTCGTCTCCCCCCGGGACCGCGGCAAGTACCAGGGCCTATTCGGCGCCGTCTTCGGCGTGACCAGTGTCCTCGGGCCGCTGCTCGGCGGACTGTTCGTCGACAACCTCAGCTGGCGCTGGGTCTTCTACATCAACCTGCCGATCGGCATCGTCGCCCTGGTGGTGATCGCCGCCGTCCTGCCCGGGCAGGAGACCAGGCGCCAGCACCGGATCGACTACCTCGGCACCGTGCTGATCGCCGCCGTCGCCACCTGCCTGGTGCTGATGACCTCCCTCGGCGGCACCACCTGGGGCTGGACCTCCTGGCAGATCGTCGGGCTCGGCGTGCTCGGCCTGGTGCTGCTGCTCGCCTTCGTCCTGGTCGAGCGGACGGCCAGCGAACCGGTGCTGCCGCTGCGGCTGTTCCGCTCCCGGACGTTCAGCCTGGTCGCGGTGATCTCCTTCGTGGTCGGCTTCGCGATGTTCGGCGCCCTCACCTACCTGCCGACCTTCCTCCAGGTCGTCAAGCAGGTCTCGCCCACCCTGTCCGGCATCCACATGCTGCCGATGGTGCTCGGCATGCTGCTCACCTCGATCGGCTCCGGCCAGATCGTCGCCCGCACCGGCCACTACCGGATCTTCCCGATCGCCGGGACGGCCGTCACCACCGTCGGCCTGCTGCTGCTCTCCCGGCTCGACGAGCACAGCAGCACCACCGAGATGAGCCTCTACTTCCTGGTCTTCGGCCTCGGGCTGGGCCTGGTCATGCAGGTACTGGTGCTGATCGTGCAGAACTCCGTCGGCTACCAGGACCTCGGCGTCGCCACCGCCGGCGCCACCTTCTTCCGCTCCATCGGCGCCTCCTTCGGCGTCTCCATCTTCGGCAGCCTGTTCGCCAGCGGGCTGCGCGACCGGCTCGCCGACGCCCTCACCGGCCTGCCGCTGCCGCCCGGCTTCCACCCCGAGGCCGTCACCTCCGACCCGCGGGTGATCACCCGGCTGCCCGCCGTCGTCCAGGAAGCCGTCTACCACGCGTACGCCGAGTCGATCACCCGGGTGTTCCTGTATGCGGTGCCCGTCGCGGTGGTCGCCTTCGTGCTGTCGCTGTTCCTGCACGAACAGAAGCTGCGCTCCACCGTCACCGCACCCGACCTGAGCGAATCCATCGGCCTCAACCCCGTCCAACGCTCGTCGCTGGACGAGATCGCCCGCGCGCTCTCGGTGCTGAGCACCCGCGAGGCCCGGCGCGACCTCTTCCGGCGGATCACCGAGGGGGCCGGGCTGGACCTCCAACCCGCCTCCAGCTGGCTGCTGTTGCAGATGCACCACCACGGCTCGGTCGAGCCGGCCGAACTCGCCGAGCGGCGGATCATCCCGATCGCCGTCATCGAGAGCGCCGTCCGGGAAGTCGAGGGCCGCGGCCTTGCCGCCCGCAGCGGCGGGCTGCCGCTACGGCTCACCGAACCGGGGGCGGAGGCGGCCGTCAAGCTGGTCGCCGCCCGGCGCTCGCAACTCGCCGACCTGCTCGGCGACTGGGACGAGCAGCAGTACGCCGACCTCGCCGACCTGCTCACCCGCCTCAGCTCCACCCTCTGCGCCGACCGGCGCGACCGCCCCGACCGAGCGGCCCACGAGCCGCCGTACCGGGGGGAGGGGCGGTCGTTCTAGGGCGTGTTTCATCATTCGCGTCGGATCAGCGCGCGGTGTTGGGCGCCCGGCTGGGCGTGCCGGCGAAGCGTCCTCGTACTGGGCGTACTTGGACGTTTCGCCGGTGCGGTCAGGCGGGATGCCCGGCGTCGCGCGCCCGGCGGGAATGATGAAACACGCCCTAGCCCGCCTTGCAGGGGGTCTGGTTGGAGAGCCAGGCGACGGCGGCGGCGAGCGCGGGGTCGTCGTCCTTGCGGGGGTCGGCTGTTTCGACCGGCTCGTCCGGCTCGATCGGGCCCTCGTGGACCCGGCCGGTGCGGTCGGCCTCGGCGGCGCCGGTGAGCAGCAGGACGGCGCCGTCCGACAGCCGGTGGGCGGCGTTGCCGGTGGGCACCCCGTAGGTGGGCTGGCCGAAGCTGCGGGTGGCCGGGCGGCCGATGAAGGCGATGGCGACCGCCTCGCCCGCGCTGCCGGTCGCGCGGCCGGTGAGGACGGCGACGGGCGTATCGGGCGTCTTGTCGTCGTGGGTGGCGGGGGAAGCCTGCGGGGCGTCGTCCAGGTACGGCACGCCGTCGCGGACCGACCAGGTGCTGCGGGTGCCGTCCGCGGTGACGAAGGCGCCCAGCGGGCCGTCGCCGAGGATCGGCGCCGCGACGGCCAGTGGGGCCCACATCCCGCCCCCGGTCTCGCCCCGCAGGTCCACCACCCAGCCGCAGGCGCTCACTTCGGCGACGGCGGCGCGGCCGCGGGTGACGTACCCGGCGTAGGTGTGCTCCGATCCGTTCACCGCCGGGAGGGTCAACTGGGCGATGCGGCCGGTGAGTTGCCGGGTGGTCGGGGCGTTCACGGCCTCCGGGTCGGCGTCGACCTTCGCCGCCTGGTCGGGCGGGTAGAAACGGCTGTGGTGGTCGTCGAGGGCGGTGACGGCGGCCCTGATCGCGGTGTGGGTGTCGGCCGGGGTGCGGGCCGTGGCCGCCTGGGCGAAGGCCTGGGTGCGGAGCTTCGGCCAGTCCACCTTCGCGGTGTTGAGGGACTTCTGCTGGATGAGGTCCAGGGCCTCCGAGAGGTAGCCGCGGGCCTCGGGGGACATGTGCTCGGGGGCTGGTGAGGAGCACGCCGCGAGCACCAGTACGGCTACCGCGGCGACCACCCGTCCCAGTTGTCTCATCCGCCGTCCCCTCATGACTCGTACCACTCCTGATTCTTCCTCACGGACCGCCGAACCAGCGAGGGGTGTCGAGGCGGAACGGGTCGCCGGGGGCGAGCAGGCGCAGGGCCGTCTCCACCTCGCGCAGGCGCTCCTCGCCCAGGGTGGCGGACCACTCGGCGCGCAGCTCGTCGAAGATCCGGGCCGACCGGACCAGGCAGTCCACCCCGCGGGCGGTCAGTCGGACGACCTTGCGGCGGGCGTCGGCCGGGTCGCCGCCGCGTTCGACGTAGCCGAGCTGCTCCAGGTTCTCGATGGTCTTGCCGGCGGCCTGCTTGGAGACGCCGAGCCGGCGGCCGAGTTCGACGGCGGTGGTGCCGTGCGGTCCGATCGCCTGGAAGACGAAGCCGTGCATGGGGCGCAGGTCGGGGTGACCCTCGCGGGCGATGCGCTCGTGCAGCTCGTCGATGATCGTCCGGAAGGCGAGCAGCAGGCGCAGTGGCAACTCGAAGCCGGGCGGGGCGGGTTCGCTTGTGGGGGTGCCGGTGGGGGTGCCGGTGGGGGTGCTGGTGGGTGTGCTCGCGGGCTCGCTTGACATCAGTAGACAACCTCATTGACCATATAGACAACGCCATTGACCATCTTAGGGGGTTCCCTCGCCATGCCCGTGATCCGCCACGCCGACGCCCGCCGCACCGAGACGCCGAACGCCGTCATGACCACCTACGCCTCACCCACCCAGGGCTCAACCGCCCTCGCCCTGTGGCAGGTTGACATGACGGCCGGCAAGAGCGGCCCGCTCCACGCCATGGACGTCGAACAGATCTGGACGCTGCTCACCGGCACCGCCACCGTCACCCTCCCCGACGGCCCGGTTCCCCTCACCGCCGGCGACACCCTCGTCCTCCCCGCCGACCTCGCCCGCCAGATCACCACCGCCGACGGCTTCACCGCCATCGTCGCCAGCCCGTCCCCCGCCCACGCCTACAACCCCGACGCCGTCACCCCCGAAGGCGCCTGCGGCCTCGCCCCCCGCGACGCCGAGCGCCTCCTCCCGCCGTGGATCGCCTGACCCGCGAAGCGGTCCGGGCATGGGTGCGGGGACGGTCGAGGATTTGCCTCGGCCGTCCCCGCCCGGCTTCGCCGCTACTGCCGGTCGTCGGTGTCGTCATGCAGGTCGTCCAGGCTCTGCTGGCCCTGCTGTTGGCCCTGTTGCTGGGTCTGGGCGGCCTTCTGCTGGGCGTCGTCCCCCTTCGGGGGCTTGTTGCCGAGGCGAGACTTCGCCTCCTCCTCCAACTGCTCGGCCTTGTCCCGGAACTTGTCGCCGATACCCATGGCTGTGCCCCATTCGGTTGGATTTCGGGTTCTCCAACCAGGCTTGCACGCCCCCTCTCCGCCTGCACTTCGGGCCAGTTGCCACGGAGCGTCACGATCGACAGACCCCGGATCGCCCGACCCGCGCGGTGTGAGGAGTAGGAGACTGCTGACCGCAGACAGTCACCGGACCGGCAGCCGCACCCGCGGCCCCGGCGGAGCAGAAGGAGCGGCATGTCCGTCGTCAAGATCAACGGATGTGTCAAGCCACTCACATGAGCGCTGACCGGCCGTCGCGGGAAGTACCGCAGGACGGCGAAGCCCCGTCCATGCGCCACGGGCGACGACTTGTGGACGGGGCCGTTTCGGGGTCATGCGGGCGTGGACTGCCCGCCGTTGCTACCCGGGTGGTCGTTCGGACCGTGCCTCCTCGGCCGGTAGGGCCGATTCTTGGGCGTGTACCGGTACGGGTCCGGTTGATCCGGGTAGACGGTCGCCCACTGGTCGCACCGGAAGCAGAAGCCTTGGCCTGTCTCCGGGTCGAACGCGATGGGCTGACCACACAGCGGACAGTCCACAGCTCTCCTGCGCGCTCAGGTCGAACTCCCCGCACTTGATGGCGCCGGTGAAGTCCGTCCATGCCTCCGGGGTCATGGTGACCACCTCGCCGGGCCGCTCGCTGTCGCGCAAGGCGACGACGCCGGGGATGTTGGTGGCCACCTGCGGGCAAGGGTGCCTTTGCTTGGCATACCTGGATCGAACTTTCCTAGTCCGAAGCCCAGTTGGCGGATCTGGGGCCTGGAAACGGCGTCACACCCAGCGCGCGTGCGCGATGCTGGGGCCGGGATCGCCGAGTGGCCAGGCCGGGAACTTTCAGAGCGCCCCGCCAGTCAGGCGATCCCTCCAGAGGGTGATGGTTTGGTAACCCTAAGTCATGGGAAGGTCCACCGCGCGTCGGCATCGAGCCGGCCAGTGAGGAGACGCCATGTCCGAGACCACGCCCAACGCCAAGGGCCCCGCCAAGGTGCAGCTGTCGCCCGAGCAGATGGCAAACCTCGGGCTGACTTCCACCCCCGAGACGGTGGCGCCCAAGGAACCGACGCTGATCCCGGCATCCGAGGTCAAGCCCGAGGATGCCGCGACCCTGTCGATCGAGTACCGCGACGGTCGGCCCGTGATCGTCGTGAGCGATGGGAAGTACGTCCCGTCCGAGCTTCCCATCGTGAACAGTTCTGGCGCGGTATACACGGCCCGATTCGCCTGGGTGGACGGCCATGCGGTCCTCCACACGCCCGACCCGAGCCCCGCCCCGGTGTCAGCCCCGGCGCCCAATCGGCTCCAAGAGCCTCAGTGGGTCGCGCTAGGCGATAGTTACACGGCGGGTGTGTTCGTGGGCAACCCGACTTCATCGCACGGGGCGCCGGACTTCCTCGCCGTCGACAGGTACGAAGCAGACGACTTCACTCAGCGCTGACAGTTGCCCGCCGCCCCGGTACGGACCTCTCACAGCCCGTGCCGGGGCGTCGTGCTGTCTGGAACGGCGGACGCTGGAGACCGCAAAGAGCCGCCCGCCCGCAGCGGGCAGACGGCTCTTCGGTAGGCGCAGCGGCTACGATTCGGCGTTCTCAAGGTGGCGGTACAGCGTCGCCCGGCTGATCCCGAGGGCCTTCGCGATGCTGCTCACGCTCTCCTCCTTCGCCCGGCGAGCAAGGGCAATGGTCAGCTTGTCCTCACTGATCACGGACGGCCGCCCACCGGTCCGCCCCTGAGCCTTGGCCGCCTCCAGCCCGGCGCGGGTCTGGTCCTTGATCGGTGACCGCTCGAACTCGGCCATCGTGCCGACGACCTGGAGCCTGAGCCGCCCGTCCGGGGTGTTCGGGTCGATGCTGGCCGCGGGACTGTGATGCAGGCCATATGAGGGAAGGCCCGGAATTGGGATCGGTTTGGACACCGTGTCCAGGACCGACCCGGCATGCTGCGGGTTTGCGCCGCTACGTCGCTGTACGCCTTCGAATCGCTGGCCCACTATGGCCGCATGCCAACAACGCAGCGAGAAGGCAAACGTCCACAGTTCGAACTCCGTTGGGGTGGAGTGCACTTGACCATCCAGCGCATCCCGGCGTGGCTCATCACGATGACTACCGCAGGTGGCAGCCTCGCGGCCCTGTGGATGCGGAAGTAGCAGGTCGGGGACCACTGCGGGCTGTCAGCTCAGGGCATCCCGGCATGCCGCACGGGGGCGGGGCCTGGGCGGCATAGGGCACATCTTTCGCGCCAAGCTGCTTTAGGAGCCGTTTAGTTGGATCGGCGGGAACTGAAGGCAGAGAGGCGGCCTGATCCGCCCCGCCATTCGGCGTACTCGCGGGCGTGCGTGTTTGTGTAATCGGCGGTTTGTCGCTCCAATGGAGTAGCCGACGGCCCCTTGAGAACTGCACACACCGTGCGGAATCCTGGACTGGAGTAGCCATGCCCGAGCGCACACCCCGACCCGCCGTAGAACTTCGGGTCGGTGGCTTTCACTTGACCATTCAGCGCATCCCCGGATGGCTGCTCAGCGTCACTACTGCCGGTAGTGGCGTCCTCGCCGCATTGCTCAGCAGGCGCTGAAGTTTCGTTCGGTCTTCCTTCGGTGGCACTCGCGGCACTCGCGGCACAACGGCCACACGGTGCCGCCCGTGTCCTCGCCGCCGAGGGCGAGCGGCTGCCGCTGGTCGAAGTCGACCAGCCTGCGGCGATCAGGCCGAAGATGGCAACGCCCATCGGTGTGGAGGTGTCGAGGTAGGGCTCCTCGACCGAGACCAGGCGCACGCCGTACCGGGACAGCTCTCCGTTGATCTTCATGGGCTCCAGGGCGCCCTGCCTTGTGAGGCGGGAGAGGGAGTACACGATGACCGCGTCAACCTGACCAGCACGGACGACTGCCATCATTTCTTCGAACCCGGGCCGAGTGACGTTGGGGTCCCAACCCGACTTGCCGACGTCTTCGAAGTGGCCGTTGTTCTCCCAGCCCTTCGCGACGATCAGGGCTTCGGTCCTCGTTCGCTGGGCAGCCGACGAAGCCTGAGAACCGTCCTCACGCTTCTTTGACTGTCGCATGTAGGAGACTGCTCGCACGTGGTCAAGGTTAGGTGCCCAGGTAGAGGGCCTAGTGATGAGAGGTGTCATGTGAGTAGCGTCGTCAAGATCAACGTACTGACGGTTCCCGCCGAGCAGCGGGAGGTCCTGGAGCAGCGCTTCGCCTCCCGCGCCGGCGCGGTGGAGAACTCGGACGGCTTCGAGTGGTTCGAGCTCCTCCGCCCCGTCGAGGGCACCGACCAGTACCTCGTCTACACCCGCTGGCGCAGCGAGGAGGACTTCAAGGCGTGGATGGAGGGCCCCATGCAGGCCGCCCACCGCCCCGCCGCCCCGGAGGGCGAGGCCCCCAAGCGCCCCGCCGCCTCCGGCTCAACCCTCTGGTCCTTCGAGGTCGTCCAGTCCGCCGGCCCCAAGGCCTGACGCCCAGGTCACTTCGCGGCTTTTCCCTCTTTTCCTTCGGGCCCTTCCCCAGTTTGGGGAAGGGCCCGAAGTGCCTCTCAGCCGCCCGTGAGGATCGAGAGATGCGCGGCGGCAGACCGGGACAGGCTGTCGAGGAGGGCTCGGCCCTTCGCCGCCGTTCCGAGGGAGGGTTGCCCGATGATGCCGTTCTTCGTGTACCCGGCCATGCCGAGCGTGAGCAGGTGTGGGCGCTCGGGGGCGGAGTGGTCGTCCTGCTTGACGCCGTCGCGGATGAGCTCCGGGGCACCGTGGAGGAGGAGCGACACCTCCAACTCGCCACCGTGCATGTCCTCGGCGCCGCTGCTCACCAGGCCCGCTGCCTCGCGGGCCTGGTGCCAGTCCGCGTGGACCGGAAAGAGGGCGACGCGCGGGCCGGAGGTGTTGGCCTCCTGAACGACGTTCGAGAGGACGTAGTTGCCCCCGTGGGCGTTCACGATGAGCAGGCCGGGAACGCCGGACGCCTGGAGCGACTTCCAGATGTCGTTGACGACGGCATAGAGCGTGGCGGCGCTGATGCTGACGGTTCCGGGCATGTGGGCGTGCTCATGCGAGCAGGACACCGTGATGGGCGGCAGGAGGAACAGACCGTAGTCGGCGGCGATCCGCTGGGCGATCAGGCCGGCGACGACGGTGTCGGTGGTGAGCGGCAGATGGTCGCCGTGCTGCTCGAAGCTGCCGACCGGCAGTACGGCGATCTTGGCGCCGCGCCGGCGTTCGTCTGCGGAGGTGGCGGCCGTGATCAGTGCGTCCATGGCCCCACCCTCTCTCATCAGCCCGTCGCAGGTCGAGAGGGCGCCGTGCTGCTCATCAGCTTCAATCGGCCGGTGAAGGTGGCGACTTCGGCCACGGTGCTCCACCGTCGGAGGGCCTTGTCTGCGGCGGACAGCTCCGCGATCGCCCGCGCGGACTCGGTGTCGATGGCGATCGACAGCGCGCGGTCCGCCGCGACGGCAGCCTGCTCCGGCTCGCCGGAGACTGCGTAGGCGCGGGCCAGCCGGGAGAGGTACACGCCTTGGTCGTTGCGGTACACCGGAGGGAGCGCCCGGAGCTCGGACTCGAACATGGCCACCGCCGTGAGCGGGTCGCCCAGTTCGAGTAGGCAGTTCGCGCGCTGCATCTCGATGTACGTCGGCGTGCAGTAGGCCATGTCGAGGGCATCGTCGCGGTGCTCGTCGTCAGGTGACGCGGCCAGCTCGTGGGCCTCGTCGAACTTGACCTGGGCGAAGCGCTGGTTGCCCATGAGCGCGTGCCCCTGGGCCTCCTGCTGCGCGGCCAGGGCTCGGATGCGCGGGGTTGCCCCGGGTGAACGCTGGGCGGCCCGTGCCAGTCCGACGGCCTGCTGCGCGTTGCGGCGGGCCGTCGCCTGGTTGCTCTTCCTGAACAGGAGATAGGCGGCCATGACGTCATCGCCGGACTCCTGCGCCCACTCCATGGCGCGGTCCGACCAGTACATGGCCTGGTCGAAGTCGCCCAGGTCCTGGTTCAGCCAGCCCAGGAACTCGGCGGTGCGGGCGCCGATGCCGAGGATCTCGTCCCTGGGGCTCCCGTCGGCGGATTGCTGGAGACGGTCGAGTACTTGGACGTGCCGGGTGACCGGGTCGAGCGCGTGGCGGGAGCCCAGAAGGTTGGCGGTCCTGTAGTGGCCGGGCATCACCTCGCGGAGGTGGCTGACGAAGAACTCGGGGTTGACGGGCGGGCTGGGTCTTGCGGCGGCGAGATGGGGCTCGACCACACAGCGCCTTGCCTGGGGCGGCGCAGCTGCTTGCTCCCAATCCCGGGTGGCCAAGCCCACCATGTGACCCGGGATGTGGAGGCCGTCCGCGATGCGTTCGACGAGATCGATCTTCTCGATCCGCCGCTTCCCAGCCATTACCTCGCCGACACGGCTCGGGGTCAGGTCACAGGCTCGCGCGATGAGCGATGGGTAGACGCCGGCCAGCTTGAGCAGCCGGAATACGGCGGCGAAGTCCCGCTGTCGGCACGCGGCGATCATCTCAGGATTGGCGAGCAGACCTGATGGAAGCCGGTCCGGAAGGCGAGCTTCGGTCACCATTGCCTCCGCTGTCGATCAGCGCTCCCTGAGCGGAAGTTGATTGACCGTGAGTTTATCCACATGGGGTATTCAGCCTGGGTACGTCGACCGCATCGCCTCCCGGCAACCTGGAGTCGCGGGCCGGAAGACCCGCTCCGGCCGCTGTCGAGCATCGGGAGGGTGGTGCACGTGATCAGCTCGGGAGAACCCCGGGACGACGCTGAGTCCAATGAGTCGGGCGCCGGGATAACCACGTTCGGGGTGATGCTCACCCGGCACCGTAAGTCCGCCGGCATGGCCAGGGACCACCTCCGGAAGTTCCTCGCGAAGGTTCCCGACGGCGCGGCCCTCGCGATGGACGGGCAGCTCGTGCTCACCGAGCTGGTGTCCAACGCCGTGGTCCATGGGCGGGTTTCGCCGGGGCGGAAGATTGCTGTCCGGTTCGAGCTGACCTGCGGCCATCTTCGCATCGAGGTGCATGACGCGAGCAGCGAGAAGCCGATGATCCGGCGGTCGACCGTGTCCGACGAGCTGTCGGGGCGGGGACTGTTCCTGGTGGAGGCCCTGTCCGTGGAGTGGGGCTGCGCGCCCCGCCCCGAAGGTTTCGGAAAGATCGTCTGGGCCTTGATCGGCCCGGGAAGCAGTGCCAGATGAGGAACGGTCGGGCGTTCGGATCGGCGGCGACGCGATGCTTCTACTGTGGTGCAGGCCTGCGGAAGGCCGTGACGCGGAACATCGCGGTCAACGGACGGGTGGTGGGCGTCCACATGTGGCATCCGCGTCGTGCGGGGGAGGTGCCGACACGATGACGGCGCTTCGGGATGACGACGGGGCGGAGTCGGCTTCCTCTGGTGGCGAGGCGGGAGCGGCGGCGTGCCCGTTTCCGGTGGTGGTGGAGGTCTGCGGCGTGACGGAACCCGCACGCTTCTCCCGGCTCCCGGCTCCCGGACGCGTTGGCCGCGCTCCTGGGATCGCTCCGCGCCCTCCCGCTCAGCACGGATCAGCAGGACTACTTCACCGAGCTGTTCAGCCCGTCCGCCGTGCAGAGGATCGGGCACCGGCTGGCCACTATCGGCGAGGTGCGGACGCTGGCGTTCGTCGGCCTGAGCCCGCGCCTGGTCCGTCTCTACCTGGCCGAGTGATGACCGCAGGCGAACAGCTCAGGGTCGGGCTTGATCGGCTGCTGACCTGGTGGCCCCCTACCGGCCAGTTCTGCTGGCCGGTCCGGGCGTTCTCGCCGAGTCGGCCCGCCGCACACCATGAAGTCGCGGATCCCGCGTTCATCGACGCCGCGCGACTGCGGCTGATGCGGCGGATCTGGTTGGAGGGAGTAGACCTGCGGACCCGATGAGAGGCCTCCGTGAAACGGAACTTCGCCACCGGATCTTCGGTTGCGAGGCGTCAACGTGAGAGGACAGCCGCTGACGTGATCAAGGACAACTGAAGATGTGCCGGACCACCTTGCGACCCTTGGCGGGGAGAAGGGGTGGTCCGGTGGGCTGGAACCGGTGCCGATGGTGTCGGGTCCCCGGCATGGCTGTGTACAGATGGCCGGTTCGGTTGTTTATCGGGTGAGTTGAGAAGCAGTTGGACGGAGACGACGGCCTCAGTGCGTAGCTGGTTGCAAGTCTCGCCCCGGACTCATGGATATGGATACCGGGCGTGGACTACGCGGTCGGCTGGCGCGCCGCCCGCCGTGCGGCGGACGAGGTAAGCATGCTCCTGGCGGCATGCGGGGTGGACCGCTCCAAGCTGTGGGCGATTGCTGACATCGACGCCCGAGGCGGGGCCTTGGTCCGCCGAGAGGATGGATGAGCTTCAAAGAACTGCTCTGCCTTGCAGCCAGCGTGCGCGACGAGACGAGCGAAGTTGATGGGGCCGTGCAAGTATCCCGCGTGCGCTGGCTCTTCGCTGCGAATCGCGGCCAGCTGCCAGTAGGATCGAACGAGTGGCTGCGGGCCCCTGTTTTGTAAGGATTGATGTTCGACCCCTGTACTGACCTGCGGCCCGCCCGTCCCCCCGCTGCGGATGCCCGCGATTCGCTGCCACTTACCGCCCGATCTTGCGGGCCTGTGGCACGGCCTGGGCTTGGTATCGGTGCCAGCAGATCTACAGACCGCTGAGTGGGACGGCTCAAACCTGCTGCCGGATGACGATCCGCCACTCGTGGTCTGCCTCTGGCCCGGGGCCTTACCGGCGACCCGGCCGTACAGTGCCCTCCAAGGCAGACCCTCACGCTGCAACAAGTTGACACGTTCGGTAGCCAGCGCATCGGTATGCGGCCATACTACTGACCCATGCGCGACTAGAGGATCTAGCGCACGTCGCCAGGGGGTGTTCTATGGTCAATTCGGACCGCAAGAAGACGGTCGCTTTCTATGAGATTGTTCGCCCTAAAGAGGCTGGTGAAGTGCGGCGCATGTCTCACATTGACTGGCAGGCAGTACTCTCCAACCTTGGGGGAATTCCTCCGCAGCAACGCCTCTATCGCGACACATCCGAGGTGTATTTCGGGGAACCCGTGGTTGCCGAGAGCGCACACCATCTTGGCCTCGCCCGCCTGCGTGACGGCGATATCCAGCAGGTCGACTGGCAAAACGGTCACATTGACCATCTTCAGCTTGATGGCGATCGCAGCATTGTCGACACAACTGTAGTCTGTTTCCTCCCGTTCGGAAATGTAATTGGAGTCCTCAAGGGCTCAATGGCCGCTCCTCGGCCTACCGCAGTCCAGCGATGGCTTAACACGATGGATACTGGCCTCGACCGGGATATCGCTGTAATTCCGCTCATCAGCATGAGCGCATACGAAAAGCTGAAGAGGGCAGAGGAGGTCAACTTTTTCGAGATGAGAATGCGCCCCGGCCCTGATGTCTTGGAGTCTGAGATCGGCGGACTGGGCGATATGTCTCGGCGTATTCATAGGCAAAACCGCGACGCGCTTATCACCTTGAGTATGAAGATTCCTAAGCAAGGATTCTTTGGTCGAGGAACGCCGCGATCTCGTGGAGAGATGCAACTCCGCGAAGACGTTCAGACGTTCATCGCCCAGAACGCCCGCCTCCTCGGGCCGGACTGTGCTATTGATCGCGCTATCGCTCACGTGACCCTGGCGAACTCTGACGGCGAGCTGGTGGAGGAGAAAATCAACTTTATCTCTGATCACATCACCTCCCAAAAGACGGTGATCATGCGCAGGACGCAGGGTGGCGCACCGTGGCATGAGGCGGCGGTGCGTGCGATCTTGGGTGTGGCCAGCGAGCATGAGGCCGAGCTTCGCCGCGCTGTCAGTGCTGTGCCCTAGGCTCAGAGGAGCCTGAAGGGGGAGCGCAGTGGCCCGTTGGACGCGAATTGCACGATACATTCATAATTCCTGGAGCGAGCATCCGATGGGTGATTGGCTCCTAGCGGCAGCTGTCGCAGCAGCGCATGCCGGGCTGGCAGGAAAGCACGTGCTTGTCGGGCATTCCGCGGACCAGCGCATGAGCATTTATGCAACCGTTGCATCGGTAGCAGCCATTATCGGCGGTTTTGGCACAGCGGCCATTAGTCAGTACGCCTCTAGTTCCGGAAGTCGCATGACATTCCTTCGAGCTAGGTTCGGGCCAAGTCTTCGCCGAAATTGGGTAAGCATTCTAACCTCAATGTCAGCCGTTGCGATCGGCTGCCTTGGGGTAATGATTTACGACGCGCGCGAAACCATTGGATGGGGTGGCTGGCTGGTCGAGTTCCTCCTCCTGCTCGGCGCAGCGCGAACAGCTCGCCTCATCTGGCTTTTCCGCCTTCTAATTGACGTCTCAGACCACGATGGCACCAACATAGGCAACTATGAAGAGGTACGCGTGGCTGCCAGATCGCCATCTCAAGTCCAAGACCCAGACTGATGCGCCCGTCCTGTCGTTGGCGCGTCAGCGGGAGCTTGCGGCGGGTGTGGGAGGCCGAGTCGCGCGGGGGTTATCGGTGTTGGGGGCCGTAGAGGGCGGCGGGTGCGCCGGTTGTGAGGGCCCAGTAGCGGTCGCCGTAGGACCAGTGCCACCACTCGGTGGGGTAGTTGACGAGGCCGGCGCGGGTGAGGGTGCGGCTGAGGAGTTGCCGGTTGGTGCGGGCTTCGGGGGAGAGGTTGGCGGCGTCGGTGTAGCAGGCGCCGGCGCTCTCTTCCGGGGTGGCGTCGACCTGGGTGCCGAGGTCGAGTTCGTGGCCGTCGGCGTCGGTCAGGGTGAGGTCGACGGCGGCGCCGGCACTGTGTGGTGCGATCTCGGGCGGGGAGACGTAGCGGCTCGCGGCCGATCGGAGCTGGGCGGCTGGCCAGTCGGGGTGTGCGGTGCGCAACTCGGCGGTGTACTCGTCGAAGTAGCGGCTCTGGAGGGCCGGCGGGCGATAGCCCTCGACGAAGAGCAGCCGCAGGCCGTCCGGGAGGTGCGACTGGGCGTCGAGGAGCCGGTCGAGCACGCCGGACCGCAGGTGGGCGAACGCTCCGGCGTCGTCGCGATTGCGGCTGTCCAGCAGGAGTTCGTGCTCGCGTACGTCCAGGAGGCGGTCGCCGCAGTCCTGGATGGGGACGGCGGCCACCTGCGGGTCGGACATGAGGATGATCTCGGTCAACAGGTCTCCTGGGGGAGGGGGGAACGGCGGTGCGCGCCGCGATGGCCGGCGCGGTGTCCGCCACCGCCCCGGGTGGTGGGGCGGTGGCGGACGGGTGGTTCAGACGAGGGCGGCCTCGACCAGGTCGGCGGCCCTGGCCGCGCTGCCGCCCGCGCGGACCTCGCGGCTGAGCTCGGCCAGCCGGGACGCCACCGCCGGGTCGCCGGTCAGTTCCAGTACGGCGGAGCGCAGCGCCTCCGGGGTGGCCTGCGCGGTGTCCAGCCGGCGGGCGACGCCGAGTTCGACGAGCCGGTCCGCGTTGTCGAACTGGTCGGCGGCCTGCGGCACCGCGACCATCGGCAGCCCGCAGTACAGGCCCTCGCTGCACCCGCCCATTCCGGCGTGGGTCACGAACGCGTCGGCCTGCTGGAGTACGGCGAACTGCGGCACCCACTGGTGCACTTCGATGTTGGCCGGGATCGTACCCAGTTCGGCCGGGTCGGTTGCCTGGCCGACCTGGAGCACGACGTGCCAGCCGGGCAGGTCGCCGAAGGCCTCCAGGCACGCGCGGTAGAAGTCGGGCTGGTGGGTGAAGGTGGAGCCGAGCGAGACCAGCAGCACCTTCTGCGCCCCCTCCGGACGGGTCCAACCGCCCTGGTGCTCGCGGGCGCCGAGGCAGGGCCCGGCGAAGGAGAAGACCTGGGGATCGACCAGCTCGATCTCGGGCTGGAGCACCCGGGGGATGAGCGCGATCCCGCGATCCGGGCGCAGCATGTACCCGAACGGTTCGCCCGCCGGCACGCCGTTGTCGGCGAGCCACTGCGCGAACCGCTCCGGGATCTTCTCCGCCTCCAAGGCCTCCCGCGCCATCTCGAAACGCGCCAGGTGGGAGTCCTCCCGGATGATCATGGACGGCGAGATCAGCATGGACGGCACGCCCCAGCCGTCGGCCAGCGCCCGGCCCGCGTACGCCATGAAGTCGTACAGGACGAGGTCGGGCCGGTCGTCGTCGAAGGCCTCGCGCAGTCGCGGCAGCATCGCCTGCGCCTCCTCGAAGATCATGGTGTGCACCCCGGCCCCGATGTTGGGGTCGACCCCGCCCTTGACGATCGACAGGGTCGTGTCGTGGGGCACGAGTTGGGCGCCGGTGGACTCGATCTGCTCGGCGAACGACGGGTCGTTGACATAGCTGACCCGGTGGCCGCGGGCGACCAACTCCCGCATCACCTCCAGGCTGGGGTTGACGTGGCCGTGCGCCGGGATGTTCACCATGGCGATGTGTGCTGGTCGGGACATGTCGGGCCCTCTCCTCGTATGTCGCTAGGCGTCCTGCGATCGACGGGCTGACTTATCGTCAACTCGCCTTTCAGAACAGTACGTAACGTTGGCAATCGCTGCGGTGACGGGGGGTGGGGTTCGGCCGAAGATCGGCCGGTGCGGAGGATCACATGGAGGGTCGCTGGACGGGTCGGTCGGGGTGAGGTGGCTGGCCGGAGGTGAGGCCGCCCTCATGGCGCACGTCCACGGCCGAGCAGGCGCTGCGCGACCTCGCGGACGGTGCGTGACGGCGCGGCGTGGAGTCGCCGCCTCGCGGGCCTGGCTGGATCTCGGGATCCAGGGCCCGAGGCGAAAGTGTGGGCCGGCGCTGGTTGTTAGGGTCCGGGCATGGCGCGTTTGAAGATCGAGATATCTGTCCCGGAGAGTCATGTCGAGAAGGTGATCGATGCCCTCCAAGCGGCCGGCGCGGGGCGGGTCGGCGACTATGCCCGGTGCGCCAGCACCTGGCGGGTCACGGGAACATGGAGGCCCTTGCCTGGTTCTCGGCCCTACGACGGTGAAGTGGGCGAAGTGCAGCAGGGCGAGGAGAACAGGGTCGAGTCTGTCTGCGATGCCGAGCAGGCCGCGGCTGTGCTGCGAGCAGTGCGCGCGGCTCATCCGTACGAGGAACCGGTCATCCACTTCCTGCCCTTGTACGAGCCGGGCGTCGAACGATGACCAGCACGGTCGCTTCGTAGCGGACGGCGAGCTCGCCGTATCGAGTTGCGACGGCTCGGTGCCTCAGACCGGCGCGCACGACACTCCCGCTCGCATCCAGTGGTTGCAGGGGGAGAGAAGGTAGTGCCCGTCAGAGGATCCCTGGCTGCGCGTGCGGCGCGCCGTGTTCAAGGTAGGCAGTCTCGCCCTGTGTCCGGGCGGCGTATGCGGCGTGGACTCGGCGGGCGAGCCGGGGGATGAGGAGCGCGTCGAGTTGGTCGACGTGGTGAAAGGAGTGCTCGCCGATCTCGACCCGGTCGACGGCGATGCGGTCGAGTTCGGTGGTCGGGAGAACCCCTCCGTCGAAGATGAAGAGGAGCTTGTCGCCCTCGGCGGGGTGGGGTGCCCAGTCGGCGACGAGCAGGCGGCCGATCGGCGGTGTGATGCCGAGTTCTTCCCTGACTTCCCGGGCCGCGCCCTCGCTCGGGGTCTCGCCCTCATGCAGGTAGCCGCCGGGGATCTCCCAACCGGGCTTGTAGGTCGGTCTCACGAGGAGGATGCGGTTCTCCTCGTCGAAGAACAGCACACCGGCGGCGGTGCGCGGCCGGGCAGGGGTTTCGTGCGGGGAGTCGGTCACGGCGAGACTGTAGTCGCCGTGACGGACTCCCCTGGGCGGCTGGATCCGAGGCGCGCCCAATTCCGTTCTCCGGCTGCCTTGATCGACCCGGTGGCCCTACGCTGATGGCATGGCTGTGGATCCCGCTCTGCCCGTAGGCCGGCGCATCCAGTACTACCGGGAGCGCGCCGGGAAGTCTCGTCCGGTGTTGGCCGCGCTGCTGGGGCGGTCGCCGAGTTGGCTGAAGCAGGTGGAGAACGGGGCGTTGCTGCCGCCGCGCCTGCCGATGCTCGTGCGCATTGCCCAGCACTTGGGGGTCGATGATCTGTCGTTGCTGACGGGCGACGTCAGCATGCCCAGGGCGCTGTACTCGGGCGTGGAACACGCGGCACTGGACTCCGTTCGGCGGGCGGTTGACGGTGCGCAGCTCGGGTCGGCCGGTGGGCGGGTACCCAACCTCGACCACATCGAGGTTCAGCTGGCGAACGCCTGGCGGACCAGGATGACCAGAGGCGACCACCGGACCGCCTTGGCGGAGCTCCTGCCGGCGCTCGTGTCGGCGGCCTCCCGGGCAGTTGCGCATCAGGACTGTGCTGATCGGCGTCGGGCGGAGGTGATGTACGCCAGCGCACTGAACCTGACGCAGATGTATGCGGCCTTCCAAGGGGACGGCAACCTGGTCTGGCGGGTCGCCGAACGGGCGCTGGCGACCGCGCGGGCATCGGACGACCGACGGGCGATCGCGCAGGCGTGCTGGTTCCTGGTGGAGGCGTTCCGGAAGTCCGGTCAGTGGGACAGCGCCCAGTCACTGACCGAGGAAGCTCTTCGCCTGCTGGATCCCGTCCGCGGGGATTCGCCGGAACTGGCCTCGGCATGGGCGGACATGGCATTCCACGCCGCCATCACGCATGCGGTCGCCGGTGAGGCCGGTGAGGCTTGGGGCTGGATCGACCGTGCGGCAGCCGTTGCCGAGCGCCTTCCCGCAGGCTTCTGGAGCGCCCCGACTTCGGGCTCCCGTCAGGCGGTTGGGCTGCACTCGGTCACTGTGGCGGTCGAGCTTCGCCAGACCGGTACCGCACTTCGGTGGGCCCGGCGGTTGCCGGTGGCCGAGGTCACGGCGATTCCGCGCCGTGGCCGCCATCTGATCGAGGTCGCGCGGGCACACGCCCTTCGCGGGGAATCGGCGTCCGTGGTGGAACTGCTCACGGACGCCGTTGCGGTCGCGCCAGAGACGGCCCGGTGGAACGAGGAGACGCGGGCCATGGTTCGAGGGTTGATTGATGGCCGTTCGCCGGTCCAGGAGGCCGGGCGTCGACTCGCCGAGTCCATCGGGATGGCCGCATAGCGGGCTGCCGGAATTGACCGATGACGCACGAGTCACCGCGCGGCCGTCGTCAACTTCGGTTCCCTGCATGAGCGATGGCGCTCGCCGGAGTTGTTTTGCTACGGGCGCTCTGCTGCGCGGGCCCGCGAGGACGGGGCTCGCTCTCGAAGGGAGGCCGGGCGTACTCCGGGGAGCTCGGGACCGGCCGGGGCGGGTGTCGCGCGCTTCAGCTGTCCCAGCTCTGGCAGCTCTGGCCTGTGCGCCCCGGGCCTTGGTCCCGGGGTGCACGCTGTGAGTTCTGGTCTGTGATCGAGGTCAGTACGGGGCGAAGCAGGTCGAGGACGTGGGTCCAGTTGTACTTGTCGCGGCCTCCGTCGGACTTCGGCTTGTGGGGGGTGTAGTCGCCGATCAGGACGCCCATCGAGCGGAGTCGTTCCAGGCTCTCGCCGTACGCAGGGTGGGCTGCTTGGGCCGAGTTGACGTAGGGCTGAACGGCAGTGGGGATGCCGAGCCCGTACGCCTCGCAGAGAATGCCGAGCGCGAGGGTGTCGGATATCCCGGCGGCCCACTTGTTGACGGTGTTGAACGTGGCGGGCGCCACGGCGATGGCGTCCGCCGGGGGAAGCGGTTGGGGGATTGCGGGGGTGCGCCAAGCCGAGCGGATCGGGTAGCCGGTCTGGCGCTCGACGGCTTCCGGGTCGATGAACCCGAGCCCCTGGGGGGTGGCGATGACGCCGACCTTCCAGCCTTCGGTGTGGGCGGCGCTGATCAAGGTGCCGACGTCGTCCGCGATGCCCGAGGCGCAGACGACGACGTAGAGGAACGGCTCGCGTTGGTCGGTCAACCCTGGACTCCCAATTCCTGGCAGAAGCGGCGAAGTTCCGGGACAGTGCCGTGACGGTCGTGGGCGGCCATGTCGCCAGCCAACTCCAGCGCGCTGGGGCGCCGACGGATGTTTTTCGGCGCACAGCTCGCCGCGATTCTGAGCGCTTTGTATCCCTCGGCCAGTCTGCCTTGTTGGCTGTACGCCCGCGCGGACTCCACCCAGAGTGCGGCCCGCCGCTCGGGAACGGGGATGTGTCGGCGCATCAGGGGCCGGGCAGCATGCAGTGCCGCTCTGGCATCATGCCGGAGACGATTGCCGAGTCGAGGGCGGCCAGGCTGTCGCGGCAGGCGGTGCGGGAGTTGGATCCGGCCGCGACACACGGGTACGGCATCCGCTGGGACCCGGCGGCGCGGCGTGAGCACCTGGAAGCCCGTGTGAGTGGGGCGAATTGGGTGTCCCGGTGGAACTGATGGGGGCGGGGCGCGACACCGCTTCGGGCCCGGTCGGCGACTGTGGGCAATGCGCCGACACCGTCGCAGGTGAGTACTGGGTGTGGCTGGATGGCCCGGGCTGTGTGATCGGCTGACGGCAGGGGCTGGGAAGTGCGCCCCGGGCTTGTGAGGTTGGGGTGCGCTGGGGGGTGCGCGTTTGCGCCGCCCGTTTGGGTGATGTGGTGGGGAGTTTGACGCTTGGTTAGCGCATTACGGTGATCATTGTGTCGGCGCGGGCGTTCGGAGGGACGGCCTGTGCGCGGCAAAAGTGAGCCCCGGCGGTGCAGGAACACCCCGGGGAATGGCACTAGGAGTTAGGGACTCCCGAATGCACATTCATCGTATCCCGAAGCACTCGCCCGGGTACACGATCCTCGACAACGGCCACGTCGTCCGGAAGCACTCGCTGAGTTGGACGGCGCGTGGGCTGCTCAGCTACCTGCTCAGCCTGCCGGACGGTGCGCGGGAGGACATCCGGACGTTGGCGGCGAAGAGCGTCGAGGGGCGGGCGGCGGTGGCGCGGGCTCTCCGTGAGCTGGAAGCGGCCGGGCATTACGTGCGGTGGACGCATCGGGATCCGGTGACGGGGCAGGTGCGGACGATCGTCTCGGTGCACGAAGTGCCGGTGACGGGCAAGGCGGTTCATACCCTGCCGCCGCTTCCCGTGTCCCCGGCCGCCGGTGGGCCTGGAGCTGGGGTGGCGGACACCGGGAAGGCGGGAAGCCCTTCCGGAAAGGTGAGGGTGAAGGAAGCGGAAGTTCCTTCCGTCCCTCCGTCCGAGAAGTTGACGGCGGGCATGGCGCTGCTGCTCGAACTCGGGCGCAGGGAGCCCAGGATGGCGTTGGCGGGCAAGCCGCTGTGCGATCAGGCCGCGCGGGTGGAGGGGTTGCTCGCGGGCGGGTGGAGCGGGGAGGCGCTGGCGGGGATTCTGGCCGCGCCCTTGCCGGAGAGGGTCACGCGCAGCGTGGGGGCGGTGCTGGCGGGGAGGTTGGCGAAGGTGCCGCCCGTTCCGTTGACTCCGAACGGCGGCGGCGGGTCGGGGCCGCGCCGGCATGAGTGTCCCGGGCGGGACGGCTTGTGCGGGCGGCCCGTCGCCGGGGTCGGGCAGGTGTGCGGGGAGTGCCGGGCTCCGAGGGTGTTGCGGACCTTGATGTAGTCGACCCCCGGGGCGGGGACGCGGAGTTCACCCGCCCGGCGGACGGAACGCCACCGGTGCGTCGAAGGCGGCCCGGCGGGTGGCGCGGCGCAGGGCGCGCAGGACGGCGGTGCCGAGGGTGAGGCAGAGGACGACGGTGAGGGCGGCGCGGGGGAGGTCCCAGCCCAGCGATGTGGTGAGGCAGTAGGCGGCGAAGCGGACCAGGTTGGCGGGCAGCGGGTCGCCGGGGACGAAGGAGATGGAGCCGGAGAGCCCGGCGATGTACGGCCAGCCCTGGAGGTTCATGATCGTGCCGTAGAGGACGGAGGCCAGCGCGCCGTAGCCCGCGAGCAGCCAGAGTTCGCGCCGGCCGCGCAGGCGGGCGGCGCCCGGGAGGAGACCGGCGCCGAGGCAGACCCACCCCATGGCGAGCATCTGGAACGGCAGCCAGGGCCCGACGCCGCCGGTGAGCAGCGCGGACGCGAACATCGACAGCGAACCGAGGACGAAGCCGAAGCCCGGCCCGAGTACCCGGCCGGACAGCACCATGAGGAAGAACATGGGCTCCAGCCCCGCCGTGCCCGCGCCGAGCGGCCGCAGTGCCGCGCCCGCCGCCGCGAGCACCCCGAGCAGGGCCACGGACTTGGCGTCCAGGCCGGGCGCGCCGCCGCCCGCCGTGCGGCCTTCGGAGATCTGGGCGATGACGACGGCGAGGAGCAGCGGCAGCAGCAGGGCGAACAGCCAGGGGGCGTCGTTGGCGTGGCCGACCAGGGCGGACTTGGTGGAGGCGAGCAGCGGCCAGCCGAAGGCGGCCACCCCGACGAGGGAGGTCAGGAGCAGGGCCGTCAGCGAGCGGCGGCCGAGCGGAACAGGGCGGCTCATGCGCTCAGTGCCTCCGCGACCTGGCGGACGGTGAGCCACGGGCCGGGTGCCAGCACCTTGGCGACCTGCGGGGCGAACGCGGGGGAGGAGACGACGACGTCGGCCGTCGGGCCGTCGGCGACGATCTCGCCCTCGGCCAGGATCACGGTGCGGTGGGCGAGTTCGGCGGCGAGTTCGACGTCGTGGGTGGCCAGCAGGACGGCGTGGCCTTCCGTCGCGAGGTCGCGCAGGATCTCCACCAGCCGGGCCTTGGCGGCGTAGTCGAGGCCGCGGGTCGGCTCGTCGAGCAGCAGCAGCGGGGGCCGGGCGGTGAGCACGACGGCGAGCGCGAGGGTGAGCCGCTGGCCTTCGGAGAGGTCGCGCGGGTGGGCGGTGTCGGCGATGCCGGGCAGCAGCCGTTCGACCAGGGCGCGGCAGGTGCCGGGGGTGGCGCCCGCGTCGGTGTCGGCGGCGGTGCATTCGGCGGTGACGCTCTCGCCGTAGAGGAGGTCGCGCGGGTCCTGCGGGACGAGGCCGACCTGGCGGATCAGTTCGGCCGGGCGGGTGCGGTGCGGGGTGCGGCCGCCGACCGTCACCCGGCCGGAGGCGGGGGTGTGCAGGCCGACCAGGCTGCCCAGCAGGGTGGACTTGCCGGCGCCGTTGCGGCCCATCAGGGCGGTGATCTCGCCGGGGTGCAGCGCCAGGTCGACGCCGCGCAGGGCCTGGACGGGGCCGCGTCGGACGGCGAGGCGCTCGGCGGCGGCGGTCGGGGCGGCGGTCGCAGCGCTTGGAACAGGGGCCGCGCTCGGGTGCAGACCGTCCAACCGGGAGCGCAGCCCGGCGGCCTTGCGGCGGGCGTCGCGGACGGACAGCGGCAGCGGCCGCCAGCCGGCGAGCCGTCCGAGGCCGACCACCGGCGGGTGCACCGGCGAGTGCGCCATCACCTCGGCGGGCTCGCCGAGGACGGGCGGGGCGCCCGGGGTGAGCAGCAGCACCTGGTCGGCGTACTGGACGACGCGCTCCAGCCGGTGTTCGGCCATCAGCACGGTGGTGCCGAGGTCGTGCACGAGCCGCTGGAGGACGGCCAGCACCTCCTCGGCGGCGCCCGGGTCCAGCGCCGAGGTGGGCTCGTCGAGGACCAGGACGCGCGGGTGCACGGTGAGCACCGAGCCGATCGCGACGCGCTGCTGCTGGCCGCCGGAGAGGGAGGTGAGGGCGCGGTCGCGCAGGTCGGCGAGGCCGAGCAGGTCGAGGGTTTCCTCGACCCGGCGCCGCATCACGTCGGCGGGCAGGCCCAGGGACTCCATGCCGTAGGCGAGTTCGTCCTCGACGGTGTCGGTGACGAAGTGCGCCAGCGGGTCCTGGCCCACCGTGCCGACCAGGTCGGCGAGTTCGCGCGGCCGGTGTTCGCGGGTGTCCCGGCCGCCGACCGTGACCCGGCCGTGCAGGGTGCCGCCGGTGAAGTGCGGGACGAGCCCGCTGACCGCGCCCAGCAGGGTGGACTTGCCGGAGCCCGACGGGCCCACCAGCAGGCAGAGTTCGCCTTCGGGGACGGTCAGGTCGACGTCCGCGACGGCGGGGGCGGCGGCGTCCGCGTACCGGACGGAGACCTGCTCGAAGGTGATCACGAAGCCCTCCGGGGCGGGGTCGGGGCGGCGAACGCCGGTACCAGGCCGAGCAGTACGGCCAGCACGGCGGCCAGCGGCAGTGCGGGGACGGTCGGCGGGACGACGGTGGGCGCGAAGGCGGCCGGGTCACGTGTGGACAGGTAGATGGTCAACCCGGCGACGGCGGCTCCCGAACCGGCGGTCAGCCACTCGGGCAGTGCCCAAGGGTCGGGCCGGTAGCGGGTTCTGACGGATCGTCGGCTGCCGAGCAGCAGTCCGGCGAAGGCGGCGGCCAGGCCCAGCAGCAGCACCGGTGGCGCCCAGCCCGCGCCGCCGGCGGTCAGCAGCCCGTACGCGGCCAGGCAGATTCCGAGCAGGCCGGCCAGGGTGAGCGCGGCCGTCGCGCGGGCGAGCCGGCGCGGGACGTCCGCGGTGCGGCCGAAGCCGCGGGTGTCCATCGCCGCAGCCAGCGCCACCGAACGCTCCAACGCGCCCTCCAGGACCGGGAGTCCGACGCTCAGTACGGCGGCGATCCCCCGGTCGGTGCGGCCGCGCAGGCGGCGGGCCGCCCGCAGCCGGCGGACGTCCGCGACCAGGTTCGGCGCGAAGGTCATCGCCACCACCACCGCCACGCCCGCCTCGTACAGCGCGCCGGGCAGGGCGCGCAGCAGGCGGGCCGGGCTGGCCAGCGCGTTCGCGGCGCCCACGCAGACCAGCAGGGTGGCCAGGCGCAGCCCGTCGTACAGCGCCGCGAGCAGGCCCTCCACGGTCACCCGGCCGCCGATCCGCACTCCCTGCGCCCAGGTGGGAAGCGGCACTTCGGGCAGCGTGAACAGCACGTGCGTGCCCGGGACGGGCGAGCCGAGCAGCACCGCGAACACCAGCCGGATGCCCAGCACCAGCAGGCCCAGCCGCAGGAACGCGCCGTACGAACGCGACCAGGGCGCGTCGCCGCGCCGGGCCGCGACCACGTACCCGGCGACGGCGGCGAGCAGCAGCAGGATCACCGGATTGGTGGTGCGGGTCGCCGCCGCGCCCAGCCCGAGTGCCCACAACCACCAGGCCCCGGGGTGCAGTTGCCGGGGTCCGGTGGGCGGGCGGGTGGTGCGGGCGGTGCTCATGGGTCAGTCCAGGTGGAGGGGTCCGGAGGGGTATGGGACGGGGGAAGGCGGCGTCAGGAGGTGCGGCGGCGGCGCGCCTGCCAGACGGCACCGCCGGCCAGCACGGCGATCAGCGCGCCACCGGCGATCAGGCCGACGTCCGGGCCGGAGTCCGAGCCGCCGTCGCCCGCCGGGCCGGCCGGCTTGGCCGCCGACCCGAGCTGGTCGGCGCACCCGGCCTTCGGGAAGCCCGCGATGGCGCAGAGCAGGCCGTTGGCGTCGTAGCGCAGCGGCGGGGCGACGGCGGCCAGCACCTCAGCCGAGGTGGCGTTCGAGACGACGCTGACGCACGCGCTCCGCTGCTCGGGCGGCGCCTCGGCGGAGCCGGAACCGGAACCCGAGCCCGAACCGGAACCCGAGCCGGAGTCGGCGGCGGTGCCGAAGTCCAGCACGACGGCGACCCGCTTGCGGCCCGCCTGCGCGGGCGTGTCCGCGCAGAGGGCGGCGAAGTCGCCCGCCGCCCGGGGCTGCGCGGCCTGCTGCCCGCCGTCCGGACTCACCGCGAACCGCCAGCCGTCGACGGCCCCGTTCGGCGGCACGGCGACGGCCGGCCCCTGCTGCTGGTACAGCCACCCGGCGTCGGCCCCGCGCCAGAACGACCAGTACCGGTACCCCGTCGCCGCCTCCGCCGGTGCCCCCGCGACCAGCAGGAGCACCGCACCGAACAGCGGGACGAGGACGCGGCGGCCCAGGCGGACCGGGCGAGGTGTCACAGCCTCTGGCCGCGCTTGCGCTGGAGGCTGAGGAGGAGGCCGCCGCCGAGGCCGATGAGGAGGCCGACGATGATCGGCCAGTACTGGCCGATGCCGTCGTCCTTCTTGGACGCCGCCGTCGTCGGTGCGGGGCCGGCGGTGGCCTTGGGTGCCGGGCCGAGGGCGGTGAGCTCGGCGGTCAGCGGGGCGGTGTCACGCTGGGCGGCCTGGGTGACGAGCAGGAGGCTGGCGGTGGCGGCGGCGTCGGTGCCGCCCTTGGTCCAGCCGGCGCCTTCCTTGGCGAGCCAGTCGACGGCGCCGGCGGCCTGCTGGGGGTGGCCGCTCTGGATGAGGCCGAGGGCGGCCCAGGCGGTGGCGTTGTAGTCGGGGGTGGGGGCGGCGCCGGGGGTGGTGAGGGTGAGGTGGTTGCCGCCCGCGGCGAGCTGGGCGGTGAGGTACGCCCCGGCGGCCTCGCCGGAGTCGGCGTGCGCGACCGGAGCAGCCGCGGCGGAGGCGGCGGAGTCGCAGCCGAGGGCCTTGGGCGCGGCGTCGGTGCGGGCGGTGGTGGCGACCGGGAGGTGGCCGCCGGCGGCGGCGAGCGAGGCCTGGGCGCTGGCGAGGGCGTTGGGGGCGAGCGCACCGGAGGACGGGTCGGGCTGGTAGGCGAAGGCGCCGCGCTGGTCGGCGGGGGCGGCGCAGCCGAGCTGGAAGAGGGCGAGCCCGTCGAAGGCGTTCTTGCCCGCCTTGGCGACGCCGGCCGGGTCGGTCCTGGCGGCGAAGAGGGCGTTCACGGCGAGGCCGGTGGAGTTGGCGTCGCCGGGGCTGCCGGGGTTGTAGGGCCAGCTGCCGTCGGCGTTCTGGGTGGCCTTGAGCCACTGGACGCCCTTGTCGACGGCTTCCTGGTGCCCGCCGAGGGCGACGAGGGCCTGGACGGCGACGGCGGTGGCGTTGCTGTCCTCGGTCTTGGGGTCGCAGGCGGCGCCGGCGGCCCGGAAGGAGGGCCAGCCGCCGTCCTCGCACTGCTGTCCGGTGAGCCAGCCGACGGCGGAGTCGGCCGGGGTGGTTTTGGCCGCCGCGAGCGCGGTGAGCGCGAGGGACTGCCGCCAGACGCCGTCGTACGTCGGGTCGCCCTTGCCGTAGAGGCCGTCGGGGACGGCGGCGGGGGTGGGCGCGGGGCTGTCGGCGAGGGCCGGTCCGGCGGTGGCGCCGGCGAGGAGTGCGGCGGTCAGGGCGGCGGCGCCCAGGCGGGCGGCGGTGAGCATGGTGGAGGTGTGCCTTTCGGTGAGCGGTGGTGGCCCGGCGGGGCCGTTCCGTAGTCCTCGACGGTGCCGGGCGGTGCGCGTGGCGGGCCCGGGCTGGCCGCTCGCCCCTCCACGGGCGGTCCGACTCGCCCGGGCCGTCACGGGGGCCGGGCTCACGGTTGCGGGGTCAGCGCCGGATTCGCACCGGCTTCCCCCGGGGGAGGGACGGGATGAAGTTGTGCTGTCCGTCGACTTTAACCGCCGGGCGCGGCCGGCCCCTCCTGCCCGGGCAGGAACAGGTTCCAGTCAGGGCAGGGTCAGGGCAGGGTGAGCAGCCGGGCCGCGGTGTGCAGGTCGGCCCGGACCTCGGCGATCGAGGCGCGGCCGGAGAGCCAGGCGACCAGGGCGGAGTGCCAGGTGTGCTCGATCACCCGGACGGCCGCGCGCTGGCTCTCACTGGGTGGCCCGGACTGGCCGATGGCGTCCAGGATGAGCTGGCCGGTGGCGGTGCTGACCTGGTCCACCTCGGCGCCGACGGAGCGGTCCGCGAAGGACAGCGCCCGGACCATCGCCTCGGCGAGCAGCGGTTCGCGCTGGAGCGCGTGGAAGGCGCGGGTGAGCGTGTCGGCGACGCGCGGGGCCGGTTCGGGGTCGGTCGGCGGGTGGCGCCGGATGTGCTCCTGGAGGCCCTGCAACTGCTCCAGCATGACCGCGACCAGCAGGTGCACCTTGGACGGGAAGTACCGGTAGAGCGTGCCGAGGGCGACCTGCGCGGTCTCCGCGACCTCCCGCATCTGCACCGCCTCGTACCCGCCGCGGGCGGCCAGGGCGGTGGCGGCCCGCAGGATCCGGCGCCGGCGTTCGGCCTGGCGGGCGGTCAGCGGCGGCTCGCCCGGCTGTGCGGGGGGAGGGGTGGTGGGGCTCGTGGAGGTGGTCGGCGGCGGCAAGGAGTGCTCCCGGGGCGCGTGGGTGGCGGCGTGCTCCACAAGGTCGGCAGGGTCGGCGTGGCGGGAATCACCAGCCCTGGCTCCTGAGGGAAAGCTACGGGCCGGTATCTTCGAGGTCTCTCATTGTTCACATGGTCGATGACGAGTTCCACAGCCACTGAAACCTGATCTACTTTAGCGACCGGCGGCAGCGCCGTCGCCAACGTAGAGACAGCAGCAGCACAGGAATAGCAGCTAGAGATGAGGGCCCGAGGATGACCGCGCAGCCGCTGCGGATTGCCCTGCTGTCGTACCGCGGGGACCCCTTCTGCGGCGGTCAGGGCGTGTACGTGCGCCACCTCTCCCGTGAGCTGGCCAGGCTCGGCCACCACGTGGACGTGATCGGTGCCCAGCCGTACCCGGTGCTGGACGAGGTCGACGGCCCCGGTTCGGTGCGCCTGGTCGAGCTGCCCAGCCTGGACCTCTACCGCGCCGAGGACCCGTTCCGCACGCCCGCCCGCGGCGAGTTCCGCAGCCCGGTGGACGTGCTGGAGTTCGCCACCATGCGCACCGGCGGCTTCCCCGAGCCGCTGACCTTCTCGCTGCGCGCCCGCCAGTACCTGGCCCGGCACAAGGGCCGCTACGACGTGGTGCACGACAACCAGACGCTCGGCTACGGCCTGCTCGGCCTGGCCCGGCACGGCTTCCCGCTGGTCACCACGATCCATCACCCGATCACCGTGGACCGGCAGTTGGAGCTGGACGCGGCCACCACCCGGGTCAAGCGGCTGTCGCTGCGCCGCTGGTACGCCTTCACCCGGATGCAGCGCCGGGTCGCCGCCCGGCTGGACCACGTGATCACCGTCTCCGGCACCTCGCAGCGCGAGATCGCCGAGCACCTGGGCGCCGCGCCGGGCGCGATCTCGGTGGTGCCGATCGGCGCCGACACCCGGCTCTGGTCGCCCTCCGAGGAGATCGCCCGCGTCCCCGGACGGATCGTCACCACCTCCAGCGCGGACGTCCCGCTCAAGGGCCTGGTGTTCCTGGTCGAGGCGCTGGCGAAGGTGCGCACCGAGCGCCCCGCGCACCTGGTGGTGGTCGGCAAGCCGCAGAAGGAGGACGGCCCGGTGGCGGAGGCGGTGCGCCGCTTCGGACTGGCGGAGCACATCGAGTTCCGCAGCGGCCTGACCGACCAGGAGCTGGTCGACCTCTACCGCTCGGCCGAGGTGGCCTGCGTGCCGTCGCTGTACGAGGGCTTCTCGCTGCCCGCCGCCGAGGCGATGGCCACCGGCACCCCGCTGGTCGCCACCACCGGCGGCGCGATCCCCGAGGTGGCCGGGCCGGACGGGGAGACCTGCCTGGCCGTGCCGCCGGGGGAGCCGGACCGGCTGGCGGCGGCGCTCGGCCGGCTGCTGGACGACCCGCGGCTGCGCGCCCGGCTCGGCGCGGCCGGCCGGGAGCGGGTGCTGGCCCGGTTCACCTGGGCGCGGGCCGCCGAGCTGACCGCCGACGCCTACCGGGCGGCGATCGCCACCGGGGCCGGCGCCCGGGCCCGCTCCGGGCCGGGCTGGCGGTACGTGCCCTGAGTCGCTCCGGCCGCCCTGCGCGGCGCCCGCCCGGCGGCCCCGGCCGCCCGGTGTGGAGCGGTAGCGGATCGAACTGACGCGGCGTCAAGTCCGCTTGGTAGCAAAAGGAATGGGAGCCCTGCAGTGCTGACCGTCGATTTCTCGCGCTTCCCGCTCGCCCCCGGCGACCGGGTGCTCGACCTGGGCTGCGGCGGGGGCCGGCACGCGTTCGAGTGCTACCGCCGCGGCGCCAACGTGATCGCCCTCGACCAGAACGCCGAGGAGATCGCCGAGGTCCAGAAGTGGTTCGCCGCGATGGAGCAGGCCGGTGAGGCCCCGGAGGGCGCGTCGGCGGTCGCGATGGAGGGCAACGCGTTGGCGCTGCCGTTCGAGGACGACTACTTCGACAAGATCATCATCTCCGAGGTGATGGAGCACATACCCGACGACAAGGGCGTGCTCAACGAGATGTTCCGCGTGCTCAAGCCGGGCGGGCTGCTCGCCGTCACCGTGCCGCGCTGGCTGCCCGAGAAGATCTGCTGGACGCTGTCCGACGAGTACCACGAGGTCGAGGGCGGCCACATCCGGATCTACCGGGGCGACGAACTGCTCGGCAAGCTCAAGGACGCCGGCCTGGAGCCCTACGGCACCCACCACGCGCACGCGCTGCACTCGCCGTACTGGTGGATCAAGTGCGCGGTCGGCGTGAACAACGACAAGGCGCTGCCGGTCAAGGCCTACCACCAGCTGCTGGTCTGGGACATCGTCGGCACCCCGGTGATCAGCACCCTCACCAAGGCCGCCGAACGGGCGCTCAACCCGGTCATCGGCAAGAGCTTCGTCGCCTATGCGTCCAAGCCGCGGCGGACCGAGCCCGGGCGCGTGGACGCATGACCGCCGCCGTCCCCGAGGCACTGCTGCTCGACGGGGTGCTCGACGCCGAGCAGGCCGCCGGCACCGTCCGCAGCATCCTGGCCGAACAGCTCCCCGACGGCGCCATACCCTGGTTCGCCGGCCACCACCTCGACCCGTGGGACCACACCGAGGCCGCCATGGCCCTCGACACCGCCGGCGAGCACGCCGCCGCCGAGGCCGCCTACCGCTGGCTCGCCGCCACCCAGAACCCGGACGGCTCCTGGTACGCCGCCTACACCGACGGCGCCGTCACCGACCGGGCCAAGGAGACCAACTTCTGCGCCTACGTGGCCGTCGGCGTCTGGCACCACCACCTCAGCGCCGGCGACGACGCCTTCCTGGACTGGATCTGGCCCGTCGTCCGGCGCGCCCTGGACTTCATCGTCGGCCAGCGGCTGCCCGGCGGCCCGATCGCCTGGCGCCTCGACGAGGACGGCACCGCCACCGACGAGGCGCTGCTCACCGGCTCGTCCAGCATGCTGCACGCGCTGCGCTGCGGGCTGGCCATCGCCGAGTACCTGGAGGAGCCGCAGCCCGACTGGGAGCTCGCCGCCGGCCGGCTGGGGCACGCCATCACCCACCACCCCGAGCGGTTCCTCGACAAGGGCCGCTACTCGATGGACTGGTACTACCCGGTGCTCGGCACCGGGTTGCGCGGCGACGCGGCGCTGGAACGGATCGACCGGGACTGGGACCGCTTCGTCGTCCCCGGCCTCGGCGTGCGCTGCGTCAGCGACCGCCCGTGGGTGACCGGCGGCGAGAGCGCCGAACTCGCCCTCGCGCTCTGGGCGATCGGCCGCTCCGACCGCGCCGTGGAGATCCTGCGCTGGATCCAGAAGCACCTGCGGCACGAGGACGGCTCCTACTGGACCGGGTACGTCTTCGAGGACGACGCCGTCTGGCCGGAGGAGCGCACCACCTGGACGGCCGGCGCGCTGCTGCTCGCGGTCGCCGCGCTCGGCGGCGACCCGGCGACGGTCGCGATCTTCGGCGGGGAGCAGCTGCCCGCCGGGCTGGTGGTCCAGGACTGCTGCTGAGGCCCGTAGCCGTGGCCGATGCCGGTACGGACGGCTGAGGCCCGTACGACGGCTGAGGCCCGTACGGGCAACGCGAAGGGGTGGGACCGGAGAGATCCGGTCCCACCCCTTCGTCGTACTGGCGGGGGCGTCAGCCGCGCTGGATGCCCGAGGTGTCGGCCAGCAGGCCGACGGTGCCGTCCTGCAACTGGGCGACCAGCGCGCTGCCGCGCTGCTCGACCGCCAGGTACCAGGTGCCGGGCACCAGCTCGCCGACGGGGGCGCCCGCCGGGTTGTCCTTCGACGCCAGCGAGCGCGGGGCCGGGACGGCGAACCAGAACGGTGCGAAGTCGGCCGCCGGGGCGGCCGGGGTCGGCTGCGGCTGCGCGGCCGGGACCGGCTGCGGTGCGGCGGCCGTGTCCTGCGGCTGACCGGCCTGCACCGGCTGCGGCTGGCCGGCCGCCGGGTAGCCGTAGCCACCGGGCTGGGCGCCGTACGCCGGGGCCTGGTTCGGGTCCTGGCCCGGGGCCGGGTAGCCGTACTGGCCGGGCTGCACCGGCTGGCCGGGCTGGCCGGGAGCCGGGTAGCCGCCCTGGTAGGGGACGGCCGCCGGACGGTCGGCGACCAGCGGGGCCTTCAGCGCGGGCACCAGCGGCGCGGCCGCGGCCGCACCGGCCAGCACGATCAGCGCGATCAGGCCGAGCCAGGCGCCGAAGCCGTGCCCGAAGCTGCCGCCGGCCGGGCCACCGGCCAGCGACCACAGCGCCGTCCACAGCGCGACGACGGCGAAGGCGATGCCCCACTGGTCCAGCCGCAGGCCGAGTACCTGGCGCCCGGCCGCGGCCTCGCCCTGGAAGCGGTGCAGCAGGATCAGCACCGCGGCGGCGATGCCGAGCAGGTAGATCGACGGCAGGATGGGGAACAACTGGGTGCTCCACGCGTTCTGCGACGTGTCGCCGCAGTACCGGCCGGTGCAGTCCACCGTCCAGTAGGGCAGGAAGGAGGCGATGAAGAGCAGGACGGCCGCGCCGGCGACGGCGGCGTCTCCCCTGGTGAGAGCGCGCAGATTCACTAACGTTCCCCTCGTTGACGTGTCGTGGACGGCGGTTCGTGCGGTCGGGCTGACCGGCCGAAACTCCCGAACGGACCAGAAGCCTAGGCCCAACCGCACCGCCGGTGCACGGCGGGACCGGGAATGGGGCGAAGTCGTTGCCAAAGGCGCGACCCGGGCGGCGCGCACGCCGTCCGCCGCCCCGGCCCAACTCCCTTACCGGGTGGTCAGATACGCCGTCAGCGCGTCGGCGATCCCCTGGGCCGCCCGCTGCCGCCACTGAGGATCCGTCATCCGTTTGGCGTCCACCGGGTTGCGCATGTTACCGCACTCGATGAACACCTTCGGCACCGTGGACAGGTTCAGGCCGCCCAGGTCGGAGCGGGTGTCCAGGCCGTCGCTCGCGGTGTAGTCCGCGTACGGCTCGCCCGTCGCGGCGCGGAAGTGCTCGCGCAGCAGCAGGCCGAGCCGGCGCGAGGGCTCGACGATCGCCGCGTTGTCCGCCTTCCCGGCCGCCACCTTCGCCGGGAGGATCACGTGGAACCCGCTGCCGCCCGCCGGACCGCCGTCCCCGTGCACCGACAGCGCCACGTCGGCGTGCGCGTCGGCGCCGGCCCGGGCGCGCTCGTCGATGCAGGGGCCCCACGGGCGGTCGCCGTCCTGCGCCAGCACCACCGTCGCGCCGCGGGCGGCCAGGATGGCGCGGGCCCGGTGGGAGACGTCCAGGGCGTACTCGGCCTCGGTGTAGCCGGAGTTGGTCTCGGTGCCGGTGGTGTCGCACTGCTTGCGGGAGTTGCCGATGTCGACCAGGCGGTTGATCTCGGCGGTGTGCGCGGAGTTGCCGGGGTTGTGGCCGGGGTCGAGCAGGATGGTGCGGCCGGTGAGCGCGGTGGGGGAGACCGGGGTGTCCGACGGGGTGGGCGTGTTCGGCGTCTGGGCTGGGGCGGGGGTTCCCGGCGTGGTGGTTCCCGGTGCGGTGGCTTCCGGGGTGGTGGCTTCCGGTGCGGTGGTGCCCGGCGTGGTGGTTCCGGTCGGGGAGGTGGCCGGCGCGGCGGTGCCGCCCACCGCGGCGGAGTGGCCGAGGGACTGCCAGCCCAGCCAGCCCGCCAGGCAGAGCGGAACGGCCGCGCCCACCGCCGTGGTGGCGCGCAGCAGGGTGGAGCGGCGGGGCGGGCGGGAGTTCGGGCCGGTCACGGGTGGATCAGATCCTGTCCTGGGTGCGCGGGGTGAGGCCGTACGTGTCGGCGATCGGCTTCCACTTGCCCGCGAAGTCCTTCTTCGCCTGGGTGGCCTGCGGGTTGAGCTCGTCGGCCCGCTTCTTGTCGGCGGTGTTCGGAGCCGAGCCCGAGCAGCCCTGGCCGGCGACCGTCCGCGCCCAGTTCGCGTACGCCCGGTCGATGTCGGCCGACAGCTGCCAGGCGGACTTCAGCGACGCCACCGCGTCCGCGCCGCCCGGCACGTCGGAGGCGCTCAGCCCGGCGAGCTTGCGCAGCAGTCCGTCGCGCTGCTTGGCGCCGTTGTCGAACACCTGCGCCGCGCTCTCGATGTCGGCCTTCGCCGGGCAGCTGCTCACCTTGGCGACCGCGCTGCCGATCGGGGCCTTCGCGCTCTCGCCCTCGGTGAGCAGGCCGTCCAGGGCCTGCGCCTGCGTCTTGGCGTTGGCGCCGGCACCGCTCGCGGTCGGGGACGGCGCCGCGGCGGACGAGGCCGGGTCGGTGGCGCCGTTCGGCGCGGCGTCCGTGCCGGTGGGCGCCGGGCCCGGCGGCGGGTTCCCGGTGGACGTCGCGGAGGCGGACGGCGGGGCGGGCGAGGCCTGGTCCTTCTTGTCGCCGCTGTTCCGGGCGGCCACCAGCAGGCCGCCGCCGACCGCCACCACCAGGAGCAGCGCGAAGCCGATCAGCAGCGGCGCCTTCCGGTTGCTCGGGCGGTCCTCGCCGTCTAGGTCCTCGTAGCCGGCGGGCTGGTCGGCGGGGTAACCGGAGGGGTAAGCGGAGGGGTAGTCGGGCTGTCCCTGGTACGGGACGTACGGGGGCTGCTGCGGGCCGGCGGGCGGCTGCGGCGGGTACACGTAGCCGGGGCCGGGGGCCTCGCCGGACACGTAGCCGGGGCCCGGGGTCTGCGCGGAGGCGTGGGAGGGGAACGGCGCCGGCGGCGGCACGGACGGCGGCTGCGGGGCGGCCAGGTAGGGGCGGGCGCCCAGCGGCGGGCCCTGGTCCCCGACGGCGCCGGCGGCGGGCTGCGCCGGGGTGGGCTCGGCGGGTCGCTGCGGGCCGCGCACCCAGCCGCCCGCGCCGCCGCGCGCGGTGGGGTCCCAGACTGCCGGAGCGGTGTTGTGCTGGTCCGTCATGTGCCGCTAGCCCCCACCGTTAGCCCCCACCGTCCGCCGATGCTCTGCCTGGTGCTGCGCGGACACCGTACCGTTCGAACCTCCGCCCGACAGCTCCGGCACGACGTTAGAGCATCCGTGCAGGGCTGTGGGGCCGCTCGGCGGATCGGCCGGCGGATCGGGCGGTGGGCGGCTAGGGCGGGCGGCTAGCGCGCGGCGGTCCGGCGCAGGACGCGCAGCGAGCCCGTCACCGAGACCTCCTCGAAGCCCTCGGCCAGCGCCCGCAGGTACACCCGGTACGGGGCCTGGCCGCCGTCCGCCGGGTCCGGGAACACGTCGTGCACCACCAGCAGCCCGTCCGGCGCCAGGTGCGGGGCCCAACCCTCGTAGTCGCCGGTCGCGTGCTCGTCGGTGTGCCCGCCGTCGATGAACACCAGGGCCAGCGGCCGCCCCCACAGCGCCGCGATCCGCGGCGAGCGGCCCACCAGGGCCACCACGTGCTCCTCCAGCCCGGCGGCGTGCAGCGTCCGGCGGAACCGCGGCAGGGTGTCCATCAGCCCCACCTCCGGGTCCACCAGCGTCGGGTCGTGGTACTCCCAGCCGGGCTGCTGCTCCTCCGAGCCGCGGTGGTGGTCCACCGTCAGCGCGGTCGTCCCGGCCTCCCGGGCGGCCGCCGCCAGCAGGACCGCCGAGCGGCCGCAGTAGGTGCCGATCTCCAGCAGCGGCAGCCCGGTGCGCCGCGCCGCCGTCACCGCCGCCGCGTACAGCGCCAGCCCCTCGTCCACCGGCATGAACCCGGTGGCCGCCTCGAACGCCGCCAGCACCTCGGCCGCCGGGCGGACACTCTCCAGCAGGTCGGACATGACGGTGCTCCTCGGGCTCGGGACGTGCGCGAACGCGTTCGCCCCGGACCCTACTCGACGGTAGAGGGGTGGACCATAGTGGCCCTGGAACGTGTTCTAGTCGGGTCGGGTCGCCCGTGCCAGAATCGGGCCCGACCGTGGAAACCGAGCACACGAGGCACACCGGGAGCAGCCCCATGCGCGCAGCCGTCCTGCACAAGACCGGCCAGGAGACCCTCGACGTCCGGGAGGACGTGACGGCCGTCGGCTTCGGGCCGGGCGCCGTACGGGTCCGGATGCGCGCCGCCAGCCTCTGCCACTCCGACCTCTCGGCGATGAGCGGCGTCCTGCCGCAGCCCGCGCCGTTCGTCCCCGGGCACGAGGGGGCCGGGGAGGTCGTGGAGGTCGGTGAGGGCGTGGCCGGCCTCGCCCCCGGCGACCGCGTGGTGCTCTGCTGGATGGCGCCCTGCGGCCGCTGCGCGCACTGCGAGCGAGGCCGCGGCCACCTGTGCATCGCCAGCCTGCGGCGGCTCGGCGCGCCCGGCTTCCGCTTCGAGGACGGCGGCGCGGCGGTCGAGGCCTCCGGGTTCTACGGCACCGGGGCGTTCGCCGAGGAGGTCGTGGTCGCCGCGGACGCCGTCATCAAGGTGCCCGCCGACCTGCCGTACGAGGTCGCCGCGCTGATCGGCTGCGGGGTGACCACGGGCGTCGGCGCCGCCGTCAACACCGCCCGGGTCGAACCCGGCGCCTCCGTCGCGGTGATCGGCGCGGGCGGGGTCGGGGTCGCCGCCGTGCAGGGCGCCCGGGTCTGCGGCGCCGCCCGGATCACCGTCGTCGACCCGGTCGTCTCGCGCCGCGAGCGGGCACTGGCCTTCGGCGCGACCGAGGCGATCGCCCCCGAGGACCTCAAGGCGACGGCGAAGGGCCTGCCCGGCGGCGGCTTCGACTACGTCTTCGAGGCCGTCGGCCGGTCCGCGACCGTCCGGGCCGGCTACGACGCGGCCCGGCGCGGCGGCGCGGTCGTGGTGATCGGCGCCGGCGCGCAGGACGACCTCGCGCAGTTCACCATGGGCGAGCTGTTCTTCAACGAGAAGCGCCTGCTGCCCTCGCTCTACGGCGGGGCGCCGGTGGCCCGCACCATCGCCCTGGTCGTCGACCTGTGGCGGGCCGGGCGGATCGACCTCGACGGCATGATCAGCCACCGCGTCGACCTGGCGGACGTCAACGAGGCGATCGCCCAGATGCGCAGCGGCGAGGCGCTGCGGACGGTCGTGACGCTGGGGCGCTGAGCCGCGCGCCCTCCTCGAACCCAGGACCCCGAACCCAGGACCCCGAACCCAGGACCCCGAACCCAGGACCCAGGACGCGACGAGGGCCCGCCGGGGGGGTGCTCCCCCCGACGGGCCCTCCCGGTGCGGGTGTGCTCAGCCCCGGTCCGCCGCGGCGCGGTGCCGGCCGTGCGGGTCGGCCTCGGGCTTGTCGTCGGCGGCGGACCGGCCCCGGTGCCGGCCGTGCGACGAGGCGTCCCAGGCGGTGCTCTCGTCGGCGTCGGTCCCGTTGGCCGTGGGTCCGGTGGTGTCGGTGAGGGTGTCGGACATCAGAAATCGTCTTTTCCGTGCGGAGGGTGCAGGTCATCGGCGCCCGGCCGGCGCTTGGCGGCGCGCGGTCGGGTCCCCGATCGGGCGCTCGGTACGCGCCACAGCCGGTGATCGCGGCCCGTGCCCCGGCCACCATAACGGCCGGAACGGACGAGATCCTATCGAGATCATGACGCGCGACCTGCCGTCGAACCCAGCCAGTGACCGACCAACTCGCGGTACAGCGGGGACAGCACCTGAAGATCGCCGTGCCGGGCGAGCACCCCCCGTCCGCCGTCCAGCAGCAGCACCCGGTCCGCGCGCAGGGCCGAGCTGATCCGGTGTGCGACCACGACGAGAGTCCCGGGCCGGGAGGCGAACGCCCGCTCGACCCGCTCCTCCGCACGAGGGTCCAGGTGGCAGGTCGCCTCGTCCAGCACCACGACCGGCGCCGGCGACAGATACGTCCGCACCAGCGCGAGCAGCTGCCGCTCCCCGCCCGACAACACGCCCGGATCGCGCAGGACGGCCTCCGGGCCGCCCAGCCGCGCGACCAGCCGATCGGCCCCCAGCAAGCGGACGGCACGGGCGAGTTGCTCCTCCGTGACCTCCGGGGAGAGCCAGGTCAGGTTGGACCGCACCGGCCCCGGAAACACGTACGCCTCCTGCGGCACCAGCGCCACCAGCCGCGCCCGCGCCGCCCCCGCCAGCCCGTCCGGCCGCACCCCGCCCACCGACACGGCCCCGCCCGTCGGCGCCAGCACCCCGGCCAGCAGGGCCGCCAGCGTCGACTTCCCCGCCCCGCTCACCCCCACCACGGCCACGTGCTCCCCGGGCCCGAACCCGAACTCCAGCCCCTCCAGCACCGGCGCCCCGGCCCCGCCGTGCCCGAACCCCAACCCGCTGACCCGCACCTCCGGCTCCTGCCCCGGGGCTGTCCCGGGCAGCGCGCTGGGGGCGGCGTCCGCCGGGGGGTCGCTCGTGGTGGCGGCCAGGCGGTCCAGGACGACGGCGAGGTTGAGCAGCCAGCCGCCGACCGTACCCGCCAACGTCCTGACCGCCGGGTCGAGTTGCTGCAGCAGATAGGTCGCGACGCCGAGCAGTTCGCCGGGGGTCAGGGCCTCGCGGGTGAGCAGCCACGGCGCGGCGGCGAGAACGGCCAGGACGGGCAGCCGACCGCCGAGGGCCACGACCAGCGCGCGCAGGGCCGAAGCCCGGCCCAGGGCGCGGGCGGCGGCGGCGCTCGCCCGGGCGGCCCCGGTCAGCGCCTCGGCGACCTGATCCCGGGTGCCCGTGGCCTGCACGTCGCGCAACCCGTGCAGCGCCCGCCCCGCCTCGGCGGCCAGCCGCTCCTCGGCGAGCACGACCGCGCGCCGCCGCGCCACCAGCGGGCGCAGCAGACGGAAGAAGAGGAACCCGGCGGCGAGCAGCGGCAGCAGGACCAGCGGCAGGACGGCGGGCGCCAGCAGCGCCAGGCCGGCCAGGGCGGCGACCAGGGTGACCCCGACGCCGCGCAGGGTGCGCAGCAGGGTGGCGGTCAACTGCCGTGCGGACTCGACCTGTTCGGTGAGCCGGGCGACCTCGGCCGGATCCGCCGACGGTCGGGTGAGCGCGCTGTGGACCACCCGCTCGACCAGGGCGTCCCGCAACGGCTCCACCACCCCCGCCAGATGCGGGAACCCGGCCCGCGCCGCGTACGCCCGGACGGCCATCGCGGCGCCGAACCCGGCCAGCCAGGCCACCCCGGCCCCCGGCCGCCCGGCCAGGAACCCCTGGTCGACGGCGGCCGAGACGAACAGCCCGGACAGCAGCGGCGGCAGCGCCTCCACCCCGGACCAGCCGAGCAGCCGGAGCAGCGGCCCGCGCGTGACGGCCAGGTGCCGGAACAGCAGCGCCCATCCGGGGGAGGCGGACGTGGAAAGTCGGCGCCGCCGACTTCCGGTGCCGGGCAGTCGGCCCGCGCCGGGCCGGCGCCGACGTCTCGGGCCGGGTGGCGCCGGGGCGGCTGGGTGCACAGGAAGTCGAGCGGGCCGACTTCCTGCGCCGCCGTCGGACGGGGCGCGGTGGCGGGCCATCAGGCGGAGGCCGTCTGGAGGGCGGTGTCCGACAGGGCGGCGCGGTAGTCGGGGTCGGCGAGGAGGGTGGTGTGCGGGGCGAGGGTGCGCAGGCGGCCGGCGTCGAGCCAGGCGACGAGGTCGGCGCGGGCGGCGACGCCGGCGCGGTGGGCGACCACCAGCCGGGTGCGGCCGAGGGTGGCGCGGTCGAGGGCCTCGCTGACCTGGTACTCGGTGGCGAGGTCCAGTCCCGAGGTGGCGTCGTCGAAGACGACGACCCGGGCGGGCCGGGCCAGGAGCCGGGCCAGGCCGAGGCGTTGCAGTTCGCCACCGGAGAGCCGGAGTTCGTCGAGCGGGGTGTCCCAGCCCCGGGGCAGTCGCTGGAGGAAGCCGTCCGCGCGGGCGGCCGCAGCCTCGGCGGGGCCGGCGCCGGCCAGCGCGTCGCGGACCGTACGGCCGACCAGGGCGGGGCGGGCGAAGGCGTAGCCGACCGCGTGCCGCAGTTCGGACGGGGCCAGCGCGTCCACCGGGACACCGTCGATCAGTACGGCGCCCTCGTCGGGGTCGCGCAGCCGCCCGGGTAGCGCGGCCAGCAGCGACTTGCCGGAGCCGGAGCGCCCCACCAGCGCGACCGTGCGGCCGCCGGGGATCGTCAGGTCGAGCGGGCCGAGCAGCACCCGGTCGCCGTCGCGCACCACCACGCCGCGCAGGACGACCTCCCCGTAGCCGCCGACGGGGAGGGCCGCCCGGCCGGGTTCGGCCGGGCGGACGGCCAGCAGTTCGTCGGCCCGGGCCTGCCCGGCGCGGGCGTGCGCCACCGCGACCAGCGCCTCGACCTGCTCGAAGAGCCCGGCGCCGAGGGCCGCCCAGCCGGCCGCGGCGGCGAGCGCCCCGGGGGCCAGGGTGCTGTCGGCGAGGAGCGCTCCGGCGGTGGCGAGCACCGCGACCTCGACCACCGCGATCAGCAGGGTGGCCTGCCAGGCGGTGCGCCGCTGCGCCGCCCAGAGCGCGTGCCCGGCGGCGGAAAGTTCCGGCAGTGGCGCCAACACCCGTGCGGCCTCGCGCTGTTCGGCACCGGCGGCGTGGATGCTGCGCAGTCCGGTGAGGGCGCCGCTGAGCCGGGCGGCAAGGTCGGCCTGGACCTCCTGGTACCGCGCGAACACCGGCCCGGCCTCGCGCAGGAAGAGTCGGATCAGCACCACGCCGGGGACGACGCCCGCGAAGAAGGCGAGCGCCAGCCACGGCGACAGCAGCCCGAGCCCGACGATCGCGCCCGCCGAGGTGAGCAGCGCCGTGGCCGCGCCGAGGACGGCGGGCAGCCGGCCGCCCGCGTCGCCGGCCGAGCCCAGCAGGCGGGCGGCGAGGTCGCCGGGCGGTGGTCCGTGGCGGAGCCGGCCGCCGGGTCCGAGGGCGAGCAGGTGGCGGACGAGGCGCCCGCGCAGGGCGGCGGTGGCCTCGGCGGAGCAGGCCGGGCCGGCCGCGGCGGCAGTGGCATTGGCCGCGGCGGCCACGCCCAGGACGAGGGCGAGCCGCACGAAGGCGCCGGGCCCGGGCCGGTGGCCGAGGGCGGCGTCGACGGCCGCGGCGAGGACGGCGGGCAGGGCGAGCGTGGTGGCGGCCTCGACCGGCAGGGCGATGCCGAGTGCGAGGGTCCAGCCGGTGGGGCGGCGGGGCAAGTCGGAGCTCCCGTCGGAACGTCGGGTCGGGGGGCGGGGGGTCGGGCACATGCAGGGAAACGGACGGTGCCGTCCCCGCCTGTCCGGACAGGCGGGGACGGCACCCACGGCTCACCGCCTGGATCAGCTGTTGGTGAAGATCAGGCAGGTGAGGATGAGACAGGTGTACTGGCAGCCGGCGCCGTGGCCGGTCAGCTCGACGGACTCGGTCTCCGGCAGGTCCTGCAGCGCCGCGAGGTCGGTCTCGAAGTCCACCATGTTCTCCATGATCGGGTTCCTCCCCTGGAACTACGCCCGCCGCGGTCTGCCTGCGGGCATCGGGTGTCGCCCCCGGCCGGCTCGGTCCGCCGCGCCGGGGTGGTGCCCCGGGCCGCGTCGGGCCCGGGAGTCTGTGTGGTGAGGTGTCGACGTTCTGAGATGTCGAGGTGTCGAGGTGCCGACGTCCTGAGATGTCGAGGTACCGACGTGTCGACGTCCTGAGGAGTCGAGGAGTCGAGGGGTCGACGTACCGAGGTGCCGGGGCTCCGGTCAGCCCGGTCGGCCGGTCCGCAGGAACGCGGCCAGCAGCTCGTGCAGCACGGCCGCGCCCTCCTCGGCGAGCACCTCGTGGCCCGATCCGGCCGCCTCGACGTACCGGAAGTCCGAGCCCTCGACCCGGCCGATCCGCAGCAACTCGTGCCGCAGCGAACGGGACTGGCTCACCGGCACGACCTCGTCCCGGTTGCCGTGCACCACCAGCAGCGGGGCGCTCAGCCGGTGCGCCAGCTGGAGGACGTCGCGCGGGCCGCGGGCGTCGGTGATCGGCTCGTCGCCGGCCAGCCGGGTGGTCAACGCCCTTACGGGGGCTGCCGCTTCGGCCAGCAGCCGGGCGCCGGACAGGAACGGCGCGACCACCGCGCAGCGGGACACCTGCTCGGCCGGCGCGTGCGCGGCCGCCAGCAGCGCCAGGAACGCGCCGTAGCTGACCCCGAACAGGGCCGGCGGCTCCAGCCCGAGCGCCGCGCGCTGGCCGGCGATGCCGTCCAGCAGGTACAGCACGTCGTCCAGGTCGGGCCCGCCCCAGGCGCCCCGGATGGCCATCGCGTGCGCCACCCCGTAGCCGGTGGAGCCGCGCTGGTTCGGTGCGATCACGGCCAGGCCCTCGGCGGCCATCCGCTGAAGGGCCGGGTCGAACTCCAGCCGCCAGGCGTCCGCCGGGCCCCCGTGCAGCGCCAGCACCAGGTGCGGGCTGCTCAGCCAGGTGTCCCCGCCGTACACCACGGCCTCCAACGGCCCGGCCGGACCGGCGAGTTCGAGGCTCTGTGCGGGCTGCCAGCGGCCGCCGTCCCCGGGTGCGGTGCTGCCGTCCACCCGCCAACCCGGCGGCTGGGTACGGGGGGTGCGCGGACCGCCGGGCTGCCAGGGCAGCACGGTGTCCCGCCACGGGCCGGGCAGGCCGGAGCCCAGCGGCGCCAGTTGCAGTGGCAGCGGCATCGGCATCGGGCCGGACCCGGGCTTCGCCGGGCCGTGCGCCAGCAGCGCGTCCACGTTCAGGGCGGCCAGCGCCGCCGGGTGGTCGGGCGAGGAGTAGGGGAGTCGCAGCGCCGCCCCGCCCCAGTGCCCGACCGCGCCGAGCCGGCCGGGCGGCACCGGCAGCTGGTCCAGCCGGCCGGCGGCGGCCCGCCACAGGGCGAGCGCGGAGCCGGCGCCGTGGTCGACCTGCACCGCCACCTGCGGGCCGTCCGCCGTCCGCCGCAGCGCGACCGGCCGCAGGAACATGCCCGCGACGTGCAGGCACTCCGGGAACCGCAGCGGTTCGCCGCCGCCCAGCACGCCCCAGCCGAGCCGGTCGGTGCCCGGCGCGTCGCTGCGCACCATCGCGAACCGGCTGTCCGGGTCGAACAGCACCAGCCGGTCGTTGCTGCGCTCGCCGATCTCCAGCAGCGGGGTGGTCGTGCCGCTGCGCAGGTCCAGCACCACGGTGCGGACGAGCCCCGCGTTCACCCGGTCCAGCGCCAGCAGCGCCCCGGCGTGGTCCAGCCAGGCGCCGCCGCCGTGCAACCCCGGGATCTCGGCGACCCGTTCGGGCTCGCTGCCGTCCGTCCGCACCAGCCAGGCGGTGGTCGCCGGGCGGGTGTCCGTCCCGAGGGCGAGCGCCACCGGCGTGCGCGGACCGGCCCCGGGGGGCGCCGGGACCGGCAGCAGCCGCAGCCCGGGCATCCGGATCGTGGCCACCTGCTGTTCCACGGCGCCGTTCTCGCCGTACGAGAGGCGGACCAGGTCGTGCCGCTCGCCGTCGTGCCGGCAGACCAGCACCGAGCCGTCCGGCAGCGCGACCAGTTGCGAACGCAGGCTCTCCGACCGGTTGCCGGGCAGCGGCAAGGCCAGCGGAGTGGCCGGCCCGCCGTCCGACGGCAGCCGCCAACTCTCCACGTACCAGCCGCCGTCGGCGGCCGAGGCGAGGCAGGCGGCGTGACCGCCGTCGGCGGAGAAGGTGAAACTCAGTCGGCGCAGCGCCTGCGCGACGGTCCGGGTGGCCACGTTCATGCCCCGCTCACCCCGCTGCCCGCGCCCTGGAACCGGCGTACGGCGGGCGGCACCGGATCCACCCAGAGCCGGGGGCCGCCGTGCCGCAGCCGCAGCAGGAAGGCCAACGCGCCCGCCGCGCCGGTGCCGTAGCCGGCCGCGCAGCCCGTCCCGGTCTCGTCCGGCAGCACCAGCAGGCCGCCCCGCAGCGCCGACCGGGAAGCGACCAGGTGCGCCAACTCCTCGGCACCGGAGCGGAATTCGGGCTCGGCGGCGGCCTCGGCAAGGTCGAGCAGGTACTCGCCGTCGCCGGCCAGGCCGTGGCAGGCGCTCACCCCGCCGTGCCAGCGCCCGGCCAGTACGGCCCGCCCGGCGGCCAACGCCAGCCCGTGCGCGGTGGCGTCGCCGGTGGCCCGCCAGAGCCGCAGCAGGAAGGTGCCCACGCCGGACGAGCCGCTGCACCAGTGCGCCAGCCGGATGCGGTCCGGATCGTCCGCGCTCTGCGGCCACCAGGCGCTCTCGCGCGGCGCGTCCCAGCGGACGGTCGCGGCGAGTGTGTGCCCGGCCTCGACGGCGCCGGCGAGCAGGTCGCGGTCGCCGGTCGCCTCGGCGGCGGCCAGCAGGAAGGCGCCCACACCGGCCACGCCGTGCGCGAAGCCGAGGTGGGTGATCCCGGCGAGCGCCGAGTCGAAGTCCGCCGGCACCGGCCACACCCGCCCGTACGGCTCGTGCCGGGCGGCGGCGAGCAGGGCGTGGCCGCAGTGGGCGGCGCGGTCGAGGAAGTCCGGGTCGAGGGAGGTGATGTCTGCCGCCGCAAAGCGGAGTTGGGTGAACCCGGAGCCGGCCGCGCCGTGGCAGACGTCGGGGTTGGGCCACTCGACGGGGATCCGCCGGGCGAGCGCGGCGGCCCGAACGGCCAGCCCCTCGTCGCCCAGCGCCCGGGCGGCGTCCAGCAGCGCCCAGGCCGTCCCCGACCGCCCGAAGTGCAGCCCGGGCAGCACCACCGGCTCGGCGGCCAGGCGCTGTTCGATCCACCCGGCGGCCGTCCGTGCCGTCCGCGCGGCCTCCGCGCGCACCCCGCCCGGCAGGCCCTCCGCCGCCACCGCCCGTGCCAGCACCGCCAGCACCCCGGCGGCGCCGTGCTGCACATTGCACGGGTCCGTCCGCTCCCCGGCGGGCACGACCGGCCACAACCGGTCCCGCCGCAGCGGCGTGGCCGTGACGGCCAGTTGCCGCAGGCCGTCGCACAGCACCCGGTCGAGGAGGCCGGCCGACGCGCGGCAGGCGGCGTCCGCAGCGGCGCCGTCGGGTCGGACGGCAGCCCGGGGGCCGCCGGTCGTGGCGGTCGGGTCGGTCGGGTCGGTCGGGTCGGTCACGGAACGGTCGTCGTGGGCGTCGGCGGAGTGCTCGGCGGGCGTGGCCCGGTGGGCCGCAGCGTGCCACGGCGGAGCGGCGGCGGCCCGCATGGCACCGGCCCTGGCGGGCGCGGCACTGTCGTCGGCGGCTCGCTGCGGGGGTGCGGTGGCGGCGTCGCCGGTCGGGCCGGTGGCATGGGGGCCGTCGGGGTGCCGGGTGTGCGCGGTCCGCCGGTTCGGGGCCTGCCACAGGGGGGTGACGGCGGCGGTGGTCTCATGCCCGTGCGCGGCACCGGGAGCCCCGCCCGGGCGTGTGTCATCGCTGCGCCGGGCGCCCGCAGTGGCTCCGCCCGCGAGTTCCGCCCTGACCTGGGCGAGGCTCCAGCGCTGCCCCGGCTGTTCGGCCCGGAGGCCGAGGACGGCGGGGGCGAGGCGGCGGGCGGTGGTGCCGGTGCGGGCGGCGAGGGCGAGCCAGCGACCGAGGCGCTCGGTGACCGGGCGGGCCCGGGGGAGGTCGTCCGGGAGTAGCGGGTCGTGGCCGGTGGCGAGGAGGAAGAGCAGGCCGCCGAGGGCGTACAGGTCGGCGGCCGGGTCGGCGACGCAGGTGCCGTCGTGGACGAGGCCGAGCCGGCCGGGCCCCTGTTCGGGGGCGCGGTAGCCGGGGGTGCCGGCGGAGCCGGCGGGGCGGCCGGTTTCGGCGGCGAGTTCGAGGTCGACGAGCCGGAGGCGGCCGTCGGGGCGGACCATCACGTTGCCGGGGGAGAGGTCGCGCAGGACGAGTCCTTGGGCGTGCACCTGCTCGACGAGGTCGAGGAGGGCGTGCGCGACCGGTCCGGCTTCGGCCCAGTCGACGTCGGGGCTGCCGTCGCGCCGCAGCCGGGCGGCGACCCACGCGCCGAGCGGCTGTCCGGCGATTCGTTCCTGCACGAGGAAGACGGAGTCGTCCTGTTCGATCAGTTCGATCGGGCGGGGTGCCAGGCCCTGCCCGTCCAGCCGGGTCAGCAGGGCGGCCTCGTGCCGTAGGGCGTCGCGGGCGTCGGTGCCGGCCCGGTCGATCTCGATGTGTGCGCGGGCCTGCTTGACCACGACCTCGGCGCCGCTCGCGGCCTCCCGGCCGAGGAAGACCCCGCCCTTGGTGCTGTGCCGTACGGCGGCGGTGATCGCGTACCGCTCGGCGAGCAGCACGCCCGTGCCGCGTTTAACCCCCGGCCGGGCCGCACCGGTCTCCAGCGGGTCGCTGGCCCAGGACGGCGCCCGGTAGGAGGCGCCGCGCACGTCCTCGGCCCGTTCGCCGTCCGGCCCGTGCAGGACGGACCGGTACTCCCCGTCGTGGCCGAGCTCGGCGCGGGCCGCGAAGGCGCCGTACCGGTAGTGGACCAGGCTGCCGGGCCGGTAGGGGCGGTCGGAGAGCACGACGGGCCCGGGCAGTCCGGCGGTGGCCCGGTCGAGTCCGGCGGCCAGCCGCCGGAACTGGGCGTCGTCGGCCGGGTAGACGGTGATGAACTTGCCCGCCGAACCCCGATCGCTGTTACGGGAGTTGAGTTCGCGCAGCCGCTGCTCCCCGGCGGCGAACTTGAACGGGCACGGGTCGTCGGCGAGAGCCCGTACGACGGCCGCGAGCACGGCTTCGCCCGCCGCCGAGGCCGCGCTGACGTGGAGCTTCCAGCCCTGCTCCGGGAGTGGAACCGACGCGGGCGGCCTGGCCGTGCACCAGAAGCCCCCGGCGGTGACCTCCCAGTCGCCGCCGCCTCCCCGGCCGCCGGCCTCCGCCAGCGCCGCCCGCGTCGTCTCCGGCCACGGTCCGGCCGCATCCGGCCCGTGGCCCGCCGATTCCCCGCCCCCGGCCGTACGCAGCGATGTGCCCGCCGCCATTCGCCACCACATCCCTTCGTCTCGTCCGCCGCCCGCGGGTGCCCACCTGCTCCGGCACCCGGGCGTGCGGCCCGGCCTGATCGGTTTCCTCGGAAGGAGCGGGAGTGCCGCCCCTGAACGGGAGTGCCGCCTCGGTGTGGCGTGCCGCCCCGGTGCGGCGCACCGCCCTGGTACGGCGGTGCCGCGCCTGGGGCAGGAGCCCCGGCCGTGCCCGCCCCGGGCCCGGTCTCGCCAGGGCCCGTGTCCGGCGGAGCGCCTTCCCGACCCCCGGTCGGGGCAACTGTCGGGGCAACTCCCGTTCGCAGGACTGAAGTTACTTTCGAGGCGGGAGTGGCTCAACGTAGAGCCGGTCACTTCACTCGTAAGGGTGATCAGGAAGCGGTTTCGAATTCGTGCGAGGGCTCCCGTGTGAGCAGTGGGCGCCGGGCGCGCGGGCGCGTGCGACCGGCGCCGGCCCCTCCCGGGCGCCCCCGCCGCAGATTGACGCGCGTCCGTACGCCATCGGCACCCGTGTCCGAACCGCGCCGCCGCCGCATCCCCGCCGCATCGGCGGCCCCGCTGCCGCCGCACCGCCGCCCAGGTCGCCGAACGGCCGAGGCCCGACCGCCCCCGTGCGCACGGTAGTCTCGACAGGTGCCGAAACTGTCCGACGTCATCACCGCGCTCGAAGAGGTCTACCCGCCGCAGTGGGCGGAGGCCTGGGACGCCGTCGGCCTGGTCTGCGGAGACCCCCAGGCCGAGGTCGGCCGCGTGCTGTTCGCCGTCGACCCCGTGCAGACGGTCGTCGACGAGGCCGTCGAGTGGGGCGCCGACCTGGTGGTCACCCACCACCCCCTCTATCTGCGCGGCACCACCAGCGTCGCCGCGACCACCTTCAAGGGCCGGGTCGTACACACGCTGATCAGCAACGGCATCGCCCTGCACGTCGCGCACACCAACGCCGACCACGCCGACCCCGGCGTCTCGGACGCGCTCGCCGAGGCCGTGGGCCTGCGGGTGACCGGCCCGCTGGTGCCGGACCCGACCGACCCGCTGGGCCGCCGCGGCACCGGCCGCATCGGCCTGCTGGAGCCCCCGCTGCCCCTGTCGGCCTTCGCCGCGCAGGTGGCCGAGGGCCTGCCGGCCACCGCCACGGGCGTCCGGGTCTCCGGCGACCCGGACCGGCTGGTGAGCCGGGTCGCGGTGTGCGGCGGCTCGGGCGACAGCTTCCTCGCCGAGGTGCGGGCGGCCGGGGTGGACGCCTACCTCACCGCCGACCTGCGCCACCACCCCGCGTCCGAGGCCGCCGAGGCGGCGCCGGTCGCCCTGGTCGACGCCGCGCACTGGGCCACCGAGTGGCCCTGGCTCACCCTGGCCGAGCGGGCCCTGCACGCCGCCGCCGACCAGCGCGGCTGGGCCGTGGAGACCAAGGTCTCCCACCGGGTCACCGACCCGTGGACCGCGCACGCCCCCATGTCCTTCACCGCCTGACCCGATTCACAGGAGCCTTCCCCTTGAACGCCGCGCCCGCCGACCAGATCCGCCTGCTCGACCTCCAGGCCTTCGACTCGAAGCTCGACCAGCTGGCCCACCGGCGCCGGAGCCTGCCCGAGCACGCCGAGATCGAGAAGGCCTCCGCCGACCACACCGCGCTCAAGGACCTGGTGGTCGCCGCCGAGGCCCAGCAGGGCGACACCACGCGTGAGCTGACCAAGGCCGAGCAGGACGTGGAGCAGGTCCGCGCCCGGTCCGCCCGCAACCAGCAGCGCCTGGACTCCGGCGCGATCACCTCGCCGAGGGACCTGGAGAACCTCCAGCACGAGATCGGCTCGCTGGCCAAGCGCCAGGGCGACCTGGAGGAGATCGTGCTGGAGGTCATGGAGCGGCTGGAGAGCGCCCAGACCCGGGTCACCGAGCTGACCGCGCGCCTGCAGCACTCCACCGTCGTCCTCACCGAGGCCGAGACCCGCCGGGACGACGCCTTCGCCGAGATCGACACCGAGGCCGACAAGGTCAAGCGGGACCGCGAGACCATCGCCGCCGTCCTCCCCGCCGACCTGCTGAAGGTCTACACCAAGCTGCGCCAGACGCAGGGCGGCGTCGGCGCGGCCCGTCTCTACCAGCGCCGCTGCGAGGGCTGCCGCACCGAGTTCTCCATCACCGAGTTCAACGCCATCAAGGCCGAGCCGGCCGACAAGGTGGTCCGCTGCGAGAACTGCTCGCGGATCCTGGTCCGCACCGCCGATTCGGGCGCCTGACCCGGTGGCGGCTCGCTTCATCGTCGAGGCGGACGGCGGGTCCCGGGGCAACCCGGGGCCGGCCGGCTACGGCGCGGTGGTCCGGGACGGTGACACCGGGCAGATCATCGCCGAGGCCGCCGAGTTCATCGGCCACGCCACCAACAACGTGGCCGAGTACAAGGGCCTGATCGCCGGCCTCAAGGCGGCCCGGGAGCTCGACCCGGACGCCTCGGTGGACGTCCGGATGGACTCCAAGCTGGTCGTCGAGCAGATGTCCGGGCGCTGGAAGATCAAGCACCCCGACATGCAGCCGCTCGCCGCCGAGGCCCGCACGATCCTCCCGCGCGCCCGGGTGACGTACACCTGGATCCCGCGCGAGCGGAACAAGGACGCCGACCGGCTCGCCAACGAGGCGATGGACGCGGGCAAGGCCGGCCGCCAGTGGGAGCCCAGGCCGCGGGCCGCCGCGGTGGTGGACGAGCCGCCGCTGGAGACCGCCGCCCCCAAGGCCGGCTGGGCCGCCCCCGCCGACCTCGGCACCCCGACCACCTTCGTCCTGCTCCGCCACGGCGAGACCGCGCTGACCCCGCAGAAGCGCTTCTCCGGCAGCGGCGGCAGCGACCCGGAACTGTCCGACAAGGGCCGCTGGCAGGCCGCGCGGGCCGCCGAGGAACTGGCCGCCCGCGGCAGCATCCAGGCCGTGGTGGCCTCGCCGATGCGCCGCACCCGGGAGACCGCCGAGATCGTCGCCGCCCGGCTCGGCCTGGAGGTCCGGTACGAGGACGGGCTGCGCGAGGTCGACTTCGGCGACTGGGAGGGCCTGACCTTCGCCGAGGTGCAGGAGCGACACCCGGAGGACCTGGCGGCCTGGCTCGGCTCGGCGAAGGCCAAGCCCACCGGCAGCACGGAGAGCTTCACCACGCTCACCCACCGGGCCGGCGTCGCCCGGGACAAGATCATCGCCCGGCACCCCGGCAGGACCGTGCTGGTGGTCTCCCACGTCAGCCCGATCAAGACGCTGGTCCGGCTGGCGCTCGGCGCCCCGCCGGACGCGCTGTACCGGATGGAGTTGTCCGCCGCCTCGTTCTGCGCCATCCAGTACTACGCGGACGGCAACGCCTCGCTGCGGCTGCTCAACGACACCTCGCACCTGCGCTGAACACCCGGGGCTGAACGCCTGGCTCCGGGGGAGCGGTGCGGGGGACCGCCCCCTCGGAGCGGGCTCAGTGCACCTCGGTGACCACCACGTCCAGCTGCCACGGCTTGCGCGCCGTGCCTTCGGCGGCGAGCTCCACCCGGTGCCCCAGGCCCCGCAGCGCGTCCAGCAGCTCGCCCGGCGTCTTCGGCTCGATCCCCGCGACCAGCAGGTCCCGCACCAGGCGCCCCTTGGTCGCCTTGTTGAAGTGGCTGACGACCGTGCGCTTGCCGTTGCGCTCCTGGAGCACCCGGACGGTCGTCGTCCGGGACGCCACCTCGCCGGCCGGCTTCCACGCCGCCGCGTACGCCGAACTGCGCAGGTCCAGCACCAGCCCGTCCGCCACCTCCGGCAGCACGGACGCCATCGCGCCCCGCCAGTACGCGCCGAGCGCCCCCGGGCCGGGCAGTTTCACGCCCATCGAGCAGCGGTAGGGCGGGATCCGGTCGGAGATCCGCACGGCGCCCCACAGGCCCGAGAAGACCAGCAGCGACCGCTCGGCCCGGCCGTACGCGGCCGCGTCCAGCGTGGCCAGACCCAGGTTGTCGAACAGCACCCCGGTGTACACCTCGCCCGCCGGACGGGCGCCCGCCGCCGGCAGCCCGGCGTTGCGGGCGATCTCGCCGCGCAGCCCGGGGCTGAGCCCCAGCACCTCCGCGGCGGTCTCCTCGTCACCCCGGCAGAGACCGACCAGCGCGTCCAGCACCTCGCCGCGCGCGGCCGTCAGCCCGGGCAGCGACAGCCGGTCGAGCGCCACCGGCACCCCGTCCCCGGATGCGGCCTTGCCCTCCGAAGGCGGCAACAGCACCAGCACAGCGGACTCCTCAACACTCTGTGGCGGATGAACCCCGCCACCCTACGCAAAACCGGCCTGCCCCGGGCGGCCCGTCCTGCCTGTCCTGCCTGAGACGGTTGCCCCGGCTGCGGCTACTCGGCGCCGCCGGCCCCCGCGACCACGGCCGTTCCGGCCGCCAGCGCCAGGCAGAGCGGCGAGTAGTACCGGGTGTCCAGCCGCTTGAACCGCTCCGAGCGCTCGACGGCCCTCCCGAACAGCACCAAGCCGCCGGCGCCGCGCGCCAGCATCACCCCGGCCACCGCCCGCACCCCGGCCCGCCGCAGCCGCCGCGGCCCCACCGCCGGCAGCACCCCGGCCTCCGCCCCCACCAGGTACGCGGCCGTCCCGAGCAGCCCCGCCACCGCGACGCAGGCCGCCGGGGACGGTGGTCCGTCGCCCGCGCCGACCACGGTGTCCGCGAACTCCTCCGGCGTCCGCAGCGGCCACGGCGTCACCGCCCACACCGCGTGCAGCGCCCCCGTCGCCGCCAACACCCCCGACACCGCCGCCCCGGTCACCTTCACCGCACCCATTGCCCGAACCCCCTTCGTGAACGACCACTCGACCCCAGCCTACGAGTGCTCACACCCGGACCCCACCCCGCCCGGGGGTGGAAATCCGGTGGGGCCGCCCGGCGTTCGCCACTACGGTGAGCAGCGAGGAGAGTGAGCGAGATGACCCTGCGACCCCTGGACCTGGTGCCCGGCGACGACGACGCCGTGGAGGAGTCCCTGTCCGTGCGCCTGCCCGCCGGCCTGCCGGCGGAGACCCGGCAGGCCCTGGAGTTCGCGGTGCGGGCCGCCGCCGAGGCCGTGATGGGGCGCTGAGCCCAACAGCGCCGGCAGCACCGGCGCGTCCGGCGGGGTGATCCGTCCGGAATCACCCGATTCGCCCTACGCTGCCTGCATGCCTCGCCGAAAACTGCGCGTCAAGGCCGCCGACTCCGCCCGGATCAACACCGAACTGACCGAACTCCGCGCCCGCCTGGAGATCCACACCGAGTGGCCGGAGCCGGTGCTGGCCGAGGCGGAGGAGGCGGCCGAGCGCCCCCGGCTGCCCGAGCACGACGCCACCGACCTGCCGCTGTTCACCGTCGACCCGCCCGGCTCGCGCGACCTCGACCAGGCCATGCACCTGCTCCACCGCCCCGGCGGAGGCTACCGGGTGTACTACGCCATCGCGGACGTCGCCGCCTTCGTCCGCCCGGGCGGCGCCATCGACGCCGAGGCCCGCCGCCGGGTCGAGACCCTGTACTTCCCGGACCACCGCGTCCCGCTGCACCCCACCCGGATCTCCGAGGACGCCGCCAGCCTGCTGCCCGGCGAGCCCCGGCCCGCCCTGCTCTGGCAGCTGGACCTGGACGCCGACGGCGCCGTGGTGCTCGCCGACCTGCGCCGCGCCCTGGTCCGCTCGCACCGCCGCCTCGACTACGCGGCCGTCCAGCGCGCGGTGGACCTCGGCGGCGCCGACGAACAGCTCGCCCTGCTCGCCACCGTCGGCCGGCTGCGCGAGGAGCAGGAGCGCGCGCGGGGCGGGATCAGCCTCCCGGTGCCCGAGCAGGAGGTCGAGGAGACCCTGCACGGCTACGTCCTCGGCTACCGCGCGCCCGGCCCCGCCGACGGCTGGAACGCGCAGATCTCGCTGCTCACCGGCCTGGCCGCGGCCGACCTGATGCTCGACGCGGGCGTCGGCCTGCTGCGCACCCTGCCCGCCGCGCCCGCCGCCGCGTACGAGCGGCTGCGCCGGATCGCCGCCGCGCTGGACGTGGACTGGCCGCAGGCGCTCCCGTACCCGGAGCTGATCCGCTCCCTGGACCCGGACGCGCCGATGGACGCCGCCTTCCTCAACGCGTGCACCGGCCTGCTGCGCGGCGCCGGCTACCACGCCTTCGACGAGTCCCGGGGCCTGCCCGCCCCGGCCGACCCGGGCCATGCCGCGCTCGCCGCGCCGTACGCGCACTGCACCGCGTCGTTGCGCCGGCTCGGCGACCGCTTCGCGCAGGAGGTGTGCGCGGCGGTGGCGGCGGGGGAGGAGGTGCCGGACTGGGCGCGCGAGGCGCTGCCCGCCGTGCCGGGCCTGATGGCGAGCGGGGACCGCCGCGCGGCCGAGGTCGAACGGGCCTGCGTGGACCTGGTGGAGGCGGAGCTGCTGGCCGGCCGGGAGGGCGAGGACTTCACCGCCGTGGTGATCGACGTGGACGAGCGGCGGCCCGCGGCCGGCACGGTGCAGCTGCGCCGGCCCGCCGTCCGGGCCCGCTGCGACGGCGCCGATCCCGGGGCGGTGCTGCCGCTCGGCGGGCTGATCCGGGTCCGGCTGACGCAGGCCGACCCGCTCACCCGCACCGTCCGCTTCGCCGCCGTCTGACCTCCACGGGCTTCCACGCGCCCCCGGCGCTCCCCCCGGCGCCGCCACCCGGACGGTCCGTCACACGGCCCCCGAGCGCCGCGCAGGTGGGAGGATCGGTCCCGTGCCCGAAGCCCAGCCCTCCGTCGCCCCGGGGCGCCGCCGCCGACTGCTCGTCCTGGCGATCTGCTGCCTGAGCCTGTTCATCGTCGGCCTGGACAACACCGTGGTGAACATCGCCCTGCCGGCGATCCAGCGGGACCTGGACGCCCCGGCGTCCGGGCTGCAGTGGATCATCGACGCCTACACCCTGGTCCTGGCCTCGCTGCTGATGCTGTTCGGCTCGGTGGCCGACCGCTTCGGCCGCCGCCGGGTGTTCCAGACCGGGCTGCTGTGCTTCGCGCTCGGCTCGCTGCTGTGCAGTCTGGCGCCGAGCCTGGAGTGGCTGGTGGCGTTCCGGGCGTTGCAGGCGGTCGGCGGTTCGATGCTGAACCCGGTGGCGATGTCGATCATCACCAACACCTTCACCGACCCGAAGGAGCGGGCCCGGGCGATCGGCGTCTGGGGCGGCGTGGTCGGCATCTCGATGGCGCTCGGCCCGCTGCTGGGCGGCTTCCTGGTGGAGGGCGCGGGCTGGCCGTCGATCTTCCTGATCAACGTTCCGGTCGCCGTGGTCGCGATGCTCCTGACCGCCCGTTACGTCCCGGAGTCGCGCTCGCCCCGGCCGCGCCGGCTGGACCCGGTCGGGCAGCTGCTGATGATCATCCTGCTGGGCTGCGGCACCGCGGCCATCATCGAGGGCCCGGGCAGCGGCTGGACGTCCCCGCTGATCGTCGCCCTGGCGGCCGCCGCCGTGGCCGCGCTGGTCGCCTTCCCGCTGTGGGAGCGGAGGGTGGCCGAGCCGCTGGTGGACCCGCGGTTCTTCGCCAGCGCGCCGTTCACCGGCGCCACCGTCACCGCGGTCTGCGCCTTCTCGGCCCTGGGCGGCTTCCTCTTCCTCAACACGCTCTACCTGCAGAACGTCCGGCACTACGACCCGTTCGAGGCGGGCCTGTGGACGCTGCCGATGGCCGCGATGATGCTGGTCTGCGCGCCGCTGTCCGGCCGGATCGTCGGCAGCCGGGGGCCGCGCGGCCCGCTGGTCGCGGCCGGGCTGGGCCTGGTCGCGAGCGGGCTGCTGCTGACCAGGCTGGCCGCCGACTCCCCGGCGGCGCTGCTGCTGGCGGCGTACGCACTGTTCGGCTTCGGCTTCGGCATGGTCAACGCGCCGATCACCAACGCGGCCGTCTCCGGCATGCCGCGCGCCCAGGCGGGGGTGGCCGCGGCGGTCGCCTCGACGAGCCGCCAGATCGGCCAGTCGCTGGGGGTGGCGGTGATCGGCACGGTCGTCACCTCGGCCGTGGTCGGCCCGGTGGCGACGGGCTTCGCCCCGGCCAGCCACGCCGGCTGGTGGATCCTGGTGGGCCTGGGCGCCGCGATCCTCCTCCTCGGCCTGGCCACCACCACCCCGTGGGCGACCGCGACCGCCGTCCGGGTGGCCGCCCGCCTCGGCGGCGATCCGCCCGTGGTCCGCTCCGGTGTACGGGAGGCCCCATCCGAGCGGCTACGATGACCACTACGGCGGAAGAGTCGGCCGGGCGGCCGCGACGGGTCCTTGACCCGCCGAGGAACGTCCGGGCTCCACAGAGCAGGGTGGTGGGTAACGCCCACCCGGGGTGACCCGCGGGACAGTGCCACAGAAAACAGACCGCCCACCGCTTCGGCGGCGGGTAAGGGTGAAACGGTGGTGTAAGAGACCACCAGCGACCGGGGTGACTCGGCCGGCTCGGTAAACCCCACCTGGAGCAAGGTCAAGATCGGCGCCCTCGGGCGCCGTGCGCGGATGACCGAGGGCTGCTCGCCCGAGTCCGCGGGTAGACCGCACGAGGCTGTCGGCAACGGCAGTCCTAGATGGATGGCCGCCTCCCCGGGCCGCGCGAGCACCCCGGGAGACAGAACCCGGCGTACAGGCCGACTCTTCCGCCGCCCTAACTTGACTGAGGCCCCCTGATCTGCGAAACCGCAGGTCAGGGGGCCTTTGTCGTGGGGCCGCCCCGGGCCGCGCGAGCGCTCCGGGAGACAGAACCGGGGGTACAGGCCGACTGTTCCGCTTGCCCGCCGTTACGCGGGGCGGGCGCCGACGGCGTCGCGGATCTGGTCGCCGAGGCCGCCGTTGACGCGGGCGCAGTTGGCGCAGCAGAAGAAGCGGCCGGCCACTTCGACGCCGTGGCCGACGATGCGGACCTGGCACTGCTCGCAGCGCGGCGCGAGCTTCTCCATCGCGCACTCGAAGCTGTCGAAGGTGTAGGTGTCGCCGGTGATGGTCTTGATCTCGAAGGCGAGCCAGTAGTCGTTGCCGCAGGTGACGCAGGTGGCCATGGCGGCCGTCTCCTTCCGGTGGGGGCCGGCCGGCCGGGGTGGCCGGGCAGTCGTTCCCAGTGTCGGAGGGCCGTGCGGGGGCGGCCACTCGACGGCGTCGTCAGGCGGACCGGCCGGCCAGTTCCTCCAGGGCCCGGACGGCCCGGTCGGCGTCGTCGGCGGTGACGAACAGGTGGTCGTGGTGGAAGCCGGCCACCACGTTGCAGCTGATCCCCTCCTCGGCGAGGCGCCCGGCGACGGCCGCGGTGAGGCCGACGGCCTCCAGGGCGGAGTGGATCTGCAGGGTGATCCAGGCGGCCACGTACTCGTAGCGCAGCCCGAGCGCGTCGGCCTCCTCCTGGGCGACGACGACCGTGACCCCTTCGGGTTCGGCGACGGTCACCACCGGCCGCATGCCCGCGGGCACCTTGGCGGGCAGCGTGCAGTACACGTACCGCCCCGGGTTGAGCAGCGGGCGCATCCCGTGCAGCAGCTTCGCGAGGTCTCGTTCACCGGCCATGCCCGTCACCGTAGCGGCCGGACGGGGCCTGGGCGGCGGGGTGGGGCGCCGGTGCGCCGTTCGTGTCGGAATCCGTTGACGAGCGACAGTCGCCGATATATCGTCGAGCTATCGAGACAGTAACTCGACTGGCTCGGTGAACGAGGAGGTGAGCGCCATGCGCTCAGGAAACCGAGGAAATCCGGGAATGCGGTTCAGCGGCGAGGGTCCGCGCGGTGGCTGGCGCCGCGGGCCGGGGCCGGACTTCGAAGGGCGGGAGTTCGAGGGCCGGGAGGCCTTCGGCGGCTTCGGCCCGCCGCCGTTCGGCGGCGGTGGCCCCGGGCGGCCGATGGGCGGTCCGTTCGGGCACGGCTTCGGCGGGCACGGCGGGCGCCGCGGCGGTCCGCACGGGCGGCGCGGCGGCCGGGCGCGGCGCGGGGACGTCAGGGCCTCGCTGCTGGCGCTGCTCAAGGAGCGGCCGATGCACGGCTACGAGATGATCGCCGAGATCTCCGAGCGGACGGGTGGGGCCTGGCGGCCCAGCCCGGGCTCGATCTACCCCAACCTCCAACTGCTGGAGGAGGAGGGCCTGATCACCGCGGAGGAGGTCGGCGGCAAGCGGCTGGTCTCGCTCACCGAGGCGGGCCGGGCCGAGGCCGAGGCGGGGCCCGCCGAGCCGTGGGCGGAGGCCGGCCGGGAGGTCGACTGGGAGGCCGTCCAGGAGGTCGGCCAGGCGCTGGCCGCGGTCGACCAGGCGATCCGCCAGGTGATGGCGACGGGCACCGAGGCGCAGCGCGCCAAGGGCCTGGCGGTGCTCACCGAGGCGCGCAAGAAGCTCTACCTGATCCTCGCCGAGGAGGACTGACCGGCGTGGGGGGCTGGGCACAGGCGGTGCGGCTGCTCAGGGGTGGACCGTGAACAGGGCCACGCAGGCGAGCAGCAGCACCGCCCAGCCGAACCAGAGCCAGCCGTTCGGGCCGATCACCACGGTGTAGACGCACACCGCCACCAGCAGCGCCCCGGTGACGCCGGCGACCTGTCGGTTGTGGTGCGCGACCGCCTGGGGGCGGCTGCGGGGGTGCCGTACCGTTCTCGCCATACCGTCCTCCCGGGGAGGCGGCGGCCGGTGCGGCGGCGCGGCCGTCAGCCGGACGCGCGGGCGGTGGCCGCCTCGTCGAACTCGTAGCGCCAGTGCCAGCTGATGCCCCGCACCTGCTTGGACCGGACGTACACCAGTGTGCGCGCGGGGGAGTCGCCGTGCGCGGGGACCGGCACCTTGTAGGTCTTCGGCACGCCGAACATCGGCCCCAGCGGGATGGGGAGGATGCGGCCGTCCAGGGGGCCGCCGACGAATTCGGTGTCCGCGCTCTTCACCCCACCAGGGTCTCACCTCCGCACGGGTGACCGGCGCACACGCCCGGGGCCCGTCCGGCGGATCCTGCCGGGTGCGGGGAGTGTGACCGGAGAGGCACCGCCCCCGGTCATCCGGAGGCCCCGCGCACCCTTATCCTTCCTGTTACGCCCCCGGGGTTCACCCGGGTCAGCGGGCCCCGTACGGGCCGGGCAGGGCGCGGATCCGCGCGCCCTCCGGCCGACCTGGCGCGGACAGCGTGCTGCCGCGACTGCGTACCGTGACCCGGGCGTCGGCCCTCCGGTGACCCCGGTTCCCGGTCGGCAGGGCGTGGACAGCAGGGCCGAGCACCGCCCCGGGAAGCAGCGGGGGGCGCTGTGCGTTGCGTCGGAGTGGTACGTCGAACGCTGTGCCGCACCAGGTACGGCAGTGCGCGGAAGGGGCCCGATGGAAGCCGGCGGCAGGTGGACGACCTGGTGGCAGAAGCGTGAGCGTCAGCGGGCCCGGTCGGGTGACGTGGACGGCCCCGCCGCCCGACTCGATCAGCTGCTCGGCGCGGTGCGCGCCGGATTCCCGCTCGCGCCGGCCGCGCATCCGGCCGGCTACCGCTGTTCCTGCGACCGGGTGGCCTGTCCGGCCCCCGCCCAGCACCCGGTCTCCTTCGCCTGGCAGACCCAGGCCACCACCGATCCCGAGCAGCTCGCCCGCTGGCTCGCCCGCGATCCGCAGACCAACTTCATCACCGCCACCGGGCGCGCCCACGACGTGCTGGACGTCCCGGTCGAGGCCGGCCGGCTGGCCCTGGAGCGGCTGACCGAGCGGGGCGTCGAGGGCCCGGTCGCCGCCGTCGGCGAGGACCGCTACCTGTTCTTCACCGCCACCCGGGGCACCCCGCAGGACGAGGACGAGTGGTGGCCGAGCATCCTCGACTCCACCCCGGACAGCATGTCCGAGCACCCCGGCCTGCGCTGGCACTGCCGCGGCTCGTACACCCTGCTGCCGCCGGCCGCGCTGCCGGACGGCTCGCAGGTGCGGTGGCTGCGCGGGCCCGAGCAGCCGCTGCCGGACCCGCTGCGCGTCCTGGACGTGCTCACCGACGCCTGCACCGAGGTGGGCGCCGTCGCCGAGGAGCAGTGGCTCATCGGCTGAACCGGCGCCCCCGCAGCTCGGCAGCTCGGCGGCTCGGCGGTTTCCAGGGGCCGCCCGGCGCCCGGCCGGGGGTCACGGCAGGGTGAGGACCTCCGCGCCGTCCGCCGTGACCACCAGGGTGTGCTCGAACTGGGCGGTGCGCTTGCGGTCCTTGGTGACGACCGTCCAGCCGTCCGGCCAGATCTCGTAGTCGTAGGTGCCCAGGGTGAGCATCGGCTCGATGGTGAAGGTCATCCCCGGCTTGATCACCTCGGTGGCCCGCTCGCTGTCGTAGTGCGGGATGATCAGGCCGGAGTGGAACGACGTGTTGATGCCGTGCCCGGTGAAGTCCCGCACCACGCCGTAGTCGAAGCGCTTGGCGTAGGACTCGATGACCCGCCCGATCACGTTGATCTGACGGCCGGGCTTGACGGCCTTGATCGCCCGGTTGAGGGATTCGCGGGTCCGCTCGACCAGCAGCCGGGACTCCTCGTCGACATCGCCGACCAGGTAGGTGGCGTTGAGGTCGCCGTGCACCCCGTGGATGTACGCGGTGGCGTCGATGTTGACGATGTCGCCGTCCTGGAGCACGGTCGAGTCCGGGATGCCGTGGCAGATCACCTCGTTGATCGAGGTGCAGACCGACTTGGGGAAGCCGCGGTAGCCGAGGTCGGACGGGTACGCGTCGTGGTCGCACATGTAGGTGTGGGCGACGGCGTCCAGCGCGTCGGTGGTGACGCCGGGGGCGATCAGCTTGGCGGCCTCCGCCATCGCCTGGGCGGCGATCCGGCTCGCGATCCGCATCTTCTCGATCGTCTCGGCGGTCTGCACCTCGGGCCCGGTGTACGGCGTCGGGGCGGGCCGCCCGACGTACTCGGGGCGCGCGATGTGCGCCGGGACCTTGCGGGTGGGGGACTGGATGCCGGGTACGAGAGCCATGGCCGCGAGTCTAACGGCCGCCCCCGGCGCGCCCGGGCGGTGTGCGCGGAGGCCCCGGCCGGGGAATGATCGGTACGACCCCATCGCGTCGACGGGAGGGCACCATGCCCCTGGGATTCCACCGCAAGCCGACCGGAAAGCCCGGCGAGTGGTTCTACTGCATCAAGCACGGCAAGGTCGAGGAGGGGCCGGAGTGCCCCGCCAAGGACCGCCTCGGCCCGTACGACAGCCCGGAGGAGGCCGCGCACGCCCTGCAACTCGCCGACGAGCGCAACCGGGAGTGGCGGCAGGGGGACGAGCGCTGGAACGACACGCCGAAGGACGGCGGCGGCGAGTAGCGGCCGGGGCGGCGGCCGGCTTTCTGCCGTCAAGCCGGCGCCGTCAGCAAGTCGGCGTCAGTCCGTCGCCGCGGCGGCCTCCCGCTCGCCTTGCTGCTCCCGCTCGCGCTGCTGTTCCCGCTCGCGCTCCGCGCGCTCGTGCCCGGCGCGGACGGCGGCGGTGTGCGGGTCGGTGCGGTCGTCGTAGGCGAGCAGCTTGGGCAGCGCGGCGGCCACCGCGAGGACGGCGACGACGCAGATCAGACCGCCGCTCCAGACGGCGGCGCGGACGCCGATCAGCCCGGCCATGGTGCCGGCCCGGACCTGGCCGAGTTGGGGGCCGACGGAGTAGCTGAGCAGTTCGACGCCGGCCATCCGGCCGCGCACCTCGTCCGGGATGGACTGGTTCCACATGGTCGAGCGGGCCAGCCCGCTGATCTCGTCGGCGCCGCCGGCCAGCGCCAGGCCGAGCAGCACCAGCCAGATGCTCCCGGACAGGCCGGCCAGGGCCATGGCCGCGCCCCAGCCGACGGCGGCGACCACCAGCAGCCGGCCGTGCCGGTGGATCCGGGACGTCCAGCCGCTGGTCGCCCCGACCAGCAGGGCGCCGGCCGCGGAGGCCGCGTACATCGGGCCGAGCGCCCAGTCCGCGCCCAACTCGGAGGCCAGGAAGGGGAAGACGGCCACCGGGAAGGCGAACAGCATCGCGCAGAGGTCGATCGTGTAGGTGCCGAGCAGGTCCTTGCGGCTCCACGCGTACCGGATGCCGGTGAGCACCGCCCGCACCGACGGCCGCTCGGCGCCGGTGGCCGGCGGCACCGCCCGGATCCGGACGAGCAGCAGCAGCGAGGCGGCGAAGGTGAGCACGTCCAGCGCGTACGCCGTCCCCACCCCGGAGAACGCCACCACGACGCCGGCCAGCGCCGGCCCGGCCACCGAAGCGGCGTTGCGGTACAGGGAGTTGAGCGCGAACGCGGCGGTCAGGTGCTGGTGCGGGACGATCCGCGGGGTGAGCGAGTCCAGGGCCGGGCGCTGCAACCCGTCGCAGGCCGCGACCAGCGCGGCGACCAGGTAGATCGGCCAGAGCAGCGGGGACGGCAGCAGCGCGTTGAGCAGCAGCAGGCCGGCGAGCAGGCCCAGCCCGGCCTCGGCGCGCAGCACCAGCTTCCGGCGGTCCAGGGCGTCGGCGAGGGCGCCGCCCCACAGGCCGAAGACGATCAGCGGGACGAGCTCGAAGGCGCCGATCAGGCCGACCGCGAAGGAGGAACCGGTCAGCTCCTTGATCTGCATCGGCACGGCGACGTAGGTCAGGTAGCTGCCGAAGCTGGTGACGCAGCCGGAGAGCCAGAGGAAGCGGAAGTCGCGGGAGGCGTGCCAGGGTGAGAGGTCGGGCGCGAGCGAGCGCAGCAGCGTGCGCAACCGTCCGGAGGTGCCGGGGGGATGCGGGGGTTCGTCGTCGTTCACGAACCAGCATCCTCGAACGCGGGTTGCCGGGTTCGCAAAGGGTTTTTCAGCCCGGCACACGGCCGTCACGGTCGGCGTCCGGCCGTCACGGTCGGGCCGGGGTGGGCCGGGGTGGGCCGGGCCCGGCCCGGGCTACCAGCGGCTGATCGCGGGCGGTACGGTCAGCCGGCCGGCGAGTTCGGCGAGCCGGTCCAGCGCGGTGCGGCGGCCCGGGGGCCGCCCGGCGGCGGCGCTGACCAGGTGCTGGGCGAGGTCGAAGGGCTCCTCGTCGGCGGTGCCGACGGCGAGCCGCTCGTGCGCGAGCCCGCCGAGGTCGCCCGGCTCGGCGGGGGCGGTGCCGTCCAGCGCGAGCACGGTCGCGCCGTGCCGACGGGCGTCCTGCACCCGTTCCAGCAGTGTCGGGCCGGCCGCCTCCGGCGCCACCACCAGGACGGTGGCGCCGCGCCCGGCCCCGGTGAGCCGGCGCAGGCCGTGCGCGAGGTGCGCCGGGGCGCCGGCCGGCGGAGCGTGCCGCAGCAGGGTGGGCACCAGTCGGGGGACGGCCGACCAGGCGGCCTCGTCCGCCAGGTGCGCGGCCAGATGCCAGGGCTCGTACGCCTCGGTGCCGACCAGCAGCAGCTCGCCGCCCCCGCGCCGCGACACCGAGCGCCGCAGCGATCCGGCGAAGCCGCCGACCGCCTCCAGCCAGCTGGTGCCCGCCAGGTGCTGCCGGAGTGCCGAAACTCTCACCGCGTCCATGCGGCCCAGAATGTCGCGTCCGGCCGGGGGTTTGACAGGATCGGCCCATGACTTCCCTCGATTCAGCGACAAACCCGGCCCACGAACTGCCGGACGTCTCACAGCTGGTGGTCGGTGTCCTCGGCGGCACCGGCGACCAGGGGCGCGGCCTGGCCCTGCGACTGGCCAAGTCCGGCCAGCAGGTGATCATCGGCTCGCGCGACGCGGCCCGGGCCGAGGCCTCCGCCGCCGAACTGGGCCTCGGCGTGCGTGGCGCCGACAACGCCACCGCCGCCCGGGAGAGCGACGTGGTGATCGTCGCGGTGCCCTGGGACGGGCACGCCGCGACCCTGACCGCGCTGCGCGAGGAACTGGCCGGCAAGATCGTGGTCGACTGCGTCAACCCGCTCGGCTTCGACAAGCAGGGCGCGTACGCGCTGAAGCCGGAGGAGGGCAGCGCCGCCCAGCAGGCCGCCGCGCTGCTGCCGGACTCCCGGGTCACCGCCGCCTTCCACCACCTCTCGGCGGTGCTGCTCCAGGACGAGTCGGTGGAGCAGATCGACACCGACGTCATGGTGCTCGGCGAGGAGCGGGCCGCCACCGACATCGTGCAGGCGCTGGCCGGCCGGATCCCCGGCATGCGGGGGATCTTCGCGGGCCGGCTGCGCAACGCGCACCAGGTGGAGTCGCTGGTGGCCAACCTGATCTCGGTCAACCGCCGCTACAAGGCCCACGCGGGCCTGCGGGTGACGGACGTCTGAGACCGGACCGTCTGAGATCGGACGGTCTGGGAGCGAACGGTCTGGGAGCGGACCGTTCGGGACCGGCCGCTCCGAGATCCGGTCGAGCCGTGTCGGCCTCACCCCTGGACCAGTTCCGGAGGTGAGGTCGGCGACAATGGGTGCGGCCGCAACCCGGCCGACCGCACCCGGCCCTAGGAGCCTCCCGCCATGCCCCGCACGTCCCTCTTCGCCCTGATCGTCGTCGTCCTCGCGCTGGCGGCCGCCGTGGTCTCGCTGACCCAGGGCTTCTGGCTGGGCCTGATCTGGCTCCCGATGGCCGGCGTGGCGAGCAACGTGCTCTGGATGAACCGCCGCCGCGCGAAGATCGCCGAGGCCACGGCCGCCGCCGCGGCAGCCGAGCAGGGCTAGTCGGCTAGTTCTTCCAGAAGCTGAACAGGTACCGGCCGAGCGTCGCGTAGTTCTGGTCCACGCCGAACAGGTTCATCAGGTCGTGGAGGGTCCCGAAGAAGAACGAGTTCACCGAGGGCTGCCACAGCAGCGCGAACACGGCCAGCAGCCCGTACGGCGCGAACGGCTCGACCGCGCGCCGGGTCTTGTACGACAGCCAGGGCTCGACGATCCCGTAGCCGTCCAGCCCGGGCACCGGCAGCAGGTTCAGCAGGGCGGCGCTGAGCTGGAGCAGGCCCAGGAAGCCGAGCGCGGCCGCGAACGGCGAGTAGGGCAGCTCGTAGCCGTTCCAGACCGCGTGCACCGTCGGGTCGTCCAGCCAGCCGGCGCCGATCGGGATCAGCAGCAGGGCCGCGCACGCCAGGTTCACCAGCGGCCCGGCCGCCGAGATCAGGCTGTGCTTGAGCCGGCCCTGGATCCGGTCCCGCTCGATCCAGACCGAGCCGCCGGGCAGGCCGATGCCGCCCATGATCACGAAGACGATCGGCAGCACGAGGCTGAGCAGCACATTGGTGTACTTCAGCGGGTTGAGCGTGAGGTAGCCCTTGGCGCCGACGGTGATGTCGCCGCCGTGCAGCGCGGTGCGGGCGTGCGCGTACTCGTGCAGGCACAGCGAGACCAGCCAGCCCGCCACCACGAACAGGAACACCCCGAACGAGGCATTCCCGTAGCCCGAGTACACCGCCCAGCCGGAGGTGGCGAGGACGGCGAGGAGCACCCAGAACACCGGGCTGATCCGGCGGTCCTCGCTGCGTGAGCGCTGCGTGGCGGCGAAGGTCATGGTGTGGGTGCTCCGGGTGTCCGAGGAAAAGCGGGCAGGGGATCGATCATGCCGGGCGGGCCGGTGACCGGACAAGCCGTCCCGGGTGAACGTCCGAGGGCCCCGTCCGGGTTCCGCCGCGAGTGAGGGGCCCCTGGACAATTGTGCGCCCCGAGCGCCGCCCATCGACCAGAATGGACCGGTGTACTACGGCATCCTCGGGACCACGACGGCCCACCACGACGACGGCACCCCGGTGCCGCTAGGCGGCGCCCGGCTGCGGGCACTGCTCACCGCGCTCGCCCTCCGGCAGGGCCGCCCGGTGCCCGCCGACCTGCTGGTGGACGAGGTGTGGGAGGCCGAGCCGCCCCAGGACTCCTCCGCCGCGCTCCAGACCCTGGTCGGCCGGCTGCGCCGGACGGTCGGCCGGGACGAGATCGGCTCCGGCCCGGCCGGGTACTGGCTGACCGACCCGGCCACCGACCTCGCCGAGTTCCAGCGGCTCGGCGCCGAAGGCCGCCGCGCCCTCGACACCGGGGACCACGCGCTCGCCGCCGACCGGCTGCGCGCCGCCCTGGCGCTGTGGCGCGGCCCCGCCCTGGCCGACCTGCCGGACCGCAGCGGCCCGGCCGCCCGGCTGGAGACCCAGCGCGAGGAGGCCCGCCGCCACCGGATCACCGCCGAGCTCGGGCTCGGCCGGGCCGCCGAACTGGTCGCCGAGCTCACCGAGCTCTGCGAACGGCAGCCGCTGGACGAGCCGTTGCAGCAGCTGATGATCCGGGCGCTGCACGAGAGCGGCCGCACCGCCGAGGCGCTGCGCCACTACGAGCGGACCAGGCGCGCCCTCGCCGACGAGCTCGGCGTCGACCCGGGGCGCCAACTCCAGGCCCTGTACGCCACGTTGCTGACCCCGGCCGAGGTCGAACCGGCGCCCGCCCCCGCGTCGACCGCCCCCGCGCCGGAGCTCATACCGGCCCCGCCGGCCGCCGAACGGTCCGGGGCGCTCCAGCCCCCGCGCGTCGGCGGCAACCTGCGCGGCCGGCTGACCAGCTTCGTCGGCCGCGAGAGCGATCTCGCCGCGCTGCGAGGGACGTTGACGAACAGTCGGCTGGTCACCCTGACCGGCCCCGGCGGCTCCGGCAAGACCAGGCTCTCGATCGAGGCCGGCCGCGCCGAGCAGTCCGCCGGGCACTGGCCGGACGGCGTCTGGGTGGCCGAACTCGCCCCGCTGGAGAGCCCGGACGCGGTGCCCGCCGCCGTGGTCTCCGCACTCGGCCTGCGCGAGATCGTGCTGCACAGCGGCGGCATGGTCGCCGAGGTGATCGAGAAGCGCGCCGAGGACCCGGTGCGCCGGCTGGTCGAGCACTGCGGCCACCGCCGGATGCTGCTCGTCCTGGACAACTGCGAGCACCTGATCCAGGCCGCCGCCGACCTCGCCGACGTCCTGCTCGCCGAGTGCCCCGAACTGACCGTGCTCGCCACCAGCCGGGAGCCGCTCGGCGTGCCCGGCGAGACCGTGCTGCCGGTCGAGCCGCTGCCCGACCCGGTGGCGCTGCGCCTGCTCACCGAGCGCGCCGCCGCCGCCCGCCCCGGCTTCGACCCGGACACCGACCCGGCGGCCTGCGCCGAGATCTGCCGCCGCCTGGACGGCCTGCCGCTGGCCATCGAACTCGCCGCCGCCCGGCTGCGGGTGATGACGGCGCGCCAGATCGCCGACCGCCTGGACGGCCGGTTCGCCCTGCTCACCGCGGGCAGCCGCACCCTGCTGCCGCGCCAGCAGACCCTGCGCGCGGTGGTCGACTGGAGCTGGGACCTGCTGGGCAAGCGCGAACGGGCGGTGCTGCGCCGGCTCTCGGTGTTCGCCGGCGGCTGGCAGCTGGAGGACGCCGAGGCGATCTGCGCCGACGGCACCGAGGTGGTCGGCGGGGAGGTCGCCGACCTGCTGCTGTCGCTGGTCGACAAGTCCCTGCTGGTCGCCGACCTGGACGACGGCAGCCTGCCGCGCTACCGGATGCTGGAGACCATCCACGAGTACGCGACCGAGCGCCTCGCCGAGTCCGAGGAGGAGCGCGACGCGACCGGGGCCCGCCACCTGGCGCACTTCCGGAGCGTCGTCGCCACCGCCTTCCTGAACATGCACGGCCCCCAGCAGCTGCACTGGCTGACGGTGCTGGAGCGCGAGCTGGACAACGTCCGGGCCGCGCTGAGGCGCGCCATCGACCTCGGGGACGAGGAGCAGTCGCTGGTCCTCACCCTCGGCATGAGCTGGTACTGGTCGCTGCGCGGCTACAGCATGGAGGCCCGCGGCTGGTACGACGCCGTCGCGGCGCTCGGGCCGGATCCGTTCGGCCCGCAGCCGCCCGTACCGCTGGAGCGGGACGTGCTCTCGTACGGCCTGCCGATGCCCGAAGGGGTCGTCGAGGAGTCCCGCCGACTGCTCGCGATGTACCGGCTGATGGGCATGTTCGAGGGGAACCTGGACGTGCTCGGCAACCCGGTGGCGATCGCCGTCGCGGAGCAGCTGCTGGACGTCTACACCCCGGAGCTGCCGCAGGCCTACCGGTTCCCGGGCCTGATGCGGGTGTTCGGGGCGTTCCTGGCCGGCCGGCTGGAGCTGATGAAGAGCCTGCTGGACGACGCCGTCCGCGGCTGCGAGGAGCACGGCGGGTTGAACGACCTCGCGTTCATCCTGCAGCTCCGGGCCAAGATGCTGAACGACTGGCCGGGCGGGGCCGACCAGGGAATCCTGGACGGCGCGCGCTCCCTGGAGCTGTACGAGCGGGCCGGCAACCTCTGGGGGGTCTCCCAGGCCCTGTCGGCCCAGGGCGAGTCGCTGGCCAACCGGGGCGATCCGGCGGCCGCCGCCGCAGCGTACGAGCGGGCGATCGAGCTGGCCGAGGAGCTGGGGACACCGCAGGAGGTGCCGATGCTGCGGGTGAACCTCGGCTCCGCCCTGCTGGAGCAGGACATGGAGCACGGAGAGCGGATCATCCGGGAGGCGCTGGCCGGGCTGGACTCCCACAGCCCGGACCACTCCTCCACCGGCGCGCTGCTGTTCGGCGGCCTCACACTCTGCGGCGTCCACATGCTGCGCGGCGAGCACGAGCAGGCGCTGGCCGAGCTCGACCGGATGGAGGCGACCAGCGTCGGCAGCTTCGCCCCGGGGATCGTGACCGGGATGCTGACCACCACCCGGGGCTGGATCACCGCCCGGGCGGGCCGGCCGGACGAGGGGCTCGCGATACTGCGCGAGGGGCGGACGCTGCTCCGTCAGACGGCGAGCACCAGCGGCTTCGGCGAGCAGATGACGGTCATGGTGGTGCCCGCGGTGGTGGGGGTGCTGCGTTCCTTCGCCGAGCGCGACGGCGACCTGGAGCGGGCCCGGCAGGCCACCGTGCTGCACGGGGCGCACCACATGCTGAACGGCCCGAAGGGCGGCTACCTGGACCGCGTCGAGCGCGACCGGGCGGCGGCCTCCCTGCGGGCCCTGCTGGGCGACGCCGCGTTCGAGGCCGCCCACACCGCCGGCCAGGGCCTGACCCCGGAACAGATCCGGGAGCGGATGTACGAGTGGATCAGCTGACCGGCGTCCGTCCCTGGTCACCGGTCAGCCGACACGAGTGGATCGGCTGACCGACGCCCGTCCCTGGTCGTCGGTCAGCCGTCCCGCCGGCCGGCCCCGTCCCCTGGTGCCGACCGGTCGCCCCCCGGCCCTCCCCCGCGGAGGGCCGGCGGCCGTTCTCAGGTCCGCTTGCGGAAGCGGGCGACGGCGAGCGGCGCGAAGATCGCGGTGGTGGCCACCGACCAGATCAGCACGACCATCACCGGGTGGGCCAGCGGCCCCTGGCCGTTGAGCAGGGAGCGGGAGGCGTCGGCGAGCGCCGACAGCGGGTTGACCTTGGTGAAGGCCTGGAGCCAGCCCGGCATGGTGTCGGTCGGCGCGAAGATCGAGCTGCCGAACTGCATCGGCATCAGGACCAGCATGGCCACGCCCTGGACGGCCTGGGCGCTGCGCAGCGCCATGCCCAGCAGCATCGAGACCCAGACGATCGACATGCCGAACACCAGCGACAGGCCGACCGCGGCCACGACCTCCAGCGGACCGGTCTTCACCTCGAAGCCGATGCACATCGCGAAGCCGATCAGGATCACGAAGGAGAGCAGCGCCCGGCAGGTCTCGGCGGCCATCTTGGAGAGCAGGACGGAGGCCCGGCCGATCGGCAGGGTCCGGAAGCGGTCCATCACGCCGGTCTGGAAGTCGCTGTTCAGGCCGGTGCCGACGGCCATCGCGAGGGTGAGGCCGGTCTGCCCGAGCAGGCCGGGGATCATGTACTGCTTGTAGGAGTCCTGGTTGCCGGAGACGGCGCCGCCGAAGACGTAGACGAACAGCACCGTGAAGATGACCGGCATCAGCACGGCGTCGAACATCGACTCCGGGTCGGCCTTGATCCGCATCAGGTTGCGCCGGGTCAGTGCGCCGACGTGGCGGAAGGTGCCGGACAGGCCGACCCGGGAGTCCTCCACCCGGGCGGGGGCGATGGTGGCGGTGGTCATGCGACGGGCTCCTTGGCGAGGCTGGGGGCGGCGTCCGCGGTGTCGGCGGGCTTGCCGGTGATGGTGAGGAAGACCTCGTCGAGGCTGGGCACCTTGGTGTCGATGCCGGCTATCGCGAAGCCGCGGCCGCCGAGCACCCCGATGACGGCGGTCAGCTGCTCGTCGTCGGTGATCGGCACGGCGAGCAGGCCGGTGTCGGTGGAGACGGTGGCGCTGGTGATGCCGCGGTCGTGCAGGCAGCGGGCCATCTCGGGCAGCTCGGCCGGGTGGGCGGCGCGGATCTGGAGGGTCTGGCCGCCGACCTTGGCCTTGAGCTCGGCCACGCCGCCGTTGGCGATCACCCGGCCGCGGTCGATGACGGTCAGCTCGTCGGCGAGCTGCTCCGCCTCCTCCATGTACTGGGTGGTGAGCAGCACGGTGCTGCCCTCGGCGACCATCCGCTGGACCTCGTCCCAGACCTCGTTGCGGGTGCGCGGGTCGAGGCCGGTGGTGGGTTCGTCCAGGTAGAGCACCTTGGGGCGGCCGATCATGCTGGCGGCCAGGTCGAGGCGGCGGCGCATGCCGCCGGAGTAGGTCTTGGCGGTCCGCTTGGCGGCCTCGGTGAGCGAGAAGCGCTCCAGCAGTTCGGTGGCCCGGGCCTTGGCCTCGCGGCGGGGGAGGTCGAGCAGCCGGCCGATCAGGTAGAGGTTCTCGTACCCGGAGAGGAGTTCGTCGACGGAGGCGTACTGCCCGGTGAGGCCGATGGTGCGGCGCAGCTGCTTGGGCTGGCGCAGGACGTCGTAGCCGCCGACGAACGCGGTGCCGGCGTCGGGCTTGATCAGGGTGGAGAGGACCCGGACCAGGGTGGTCTTGCCGGCGCCGTTGGGGCCGAGCACGCCGAGCACGGTGCCCTCGCGGACGGTGAGGTCGACCCCGTCGAGGGCCTTGGTGGTGCCGTAGTGCTTGACGATGCCGCGGACTTCGACGGCGTTGCCCGCGGCGGTCCCCCGGTCGTTCGGGGCGGTGGCGATTCGTGTCATGCCCCCAGGCTGTCCGGCCCGGCTGTCAGCGGGCTGTCATGAGGGGGACGGGTTCGGCGCTGCGCTGTCAGACCGCTGTCACCGGGGGAGCGGGCACGGCAGCGGCCCCGCTCCCCGGGCGGGGGAGCGGGGCCGTCGGGGGGCCGTCAGTGGAAGCTGTGCTCCGCCGCCGGGAAGGCGCCGCCGCGGACGTCCTCGGCGAACGCGCGGGCGGCGTCGCCGAGGACGGTCCGCAGGTCGGCGTACTGCTTGACGAACTTGGGCACCCGGCCCGCCGTCATGCCGGCCATGTCGGTCCAGACCAGGACCTGGGCGTCGGTGTCGGGCCCGCCGCCGATGCCGACGGTCGGGATGGTCAGCTGCTCGGTGACCTGGGCGGCCAGCTCGGCCGGCACCGCCTCCAGCACGACCGCGAAGGCGCCCGACTGCTGGACGGCCTTGGCGTCGCGCAGCAGCTGGTGCGCCGCCTCGTCGCCGCGGCCCTGGACGGGGTAGCCGCCGAAGGCGTGCACGGACTGCGGGGTGAGGCCGATGTGCGCCATCACCGGGACGCCGGCCTCGACCAGCAGCTCGATCGAGCGGGCGCTGCGCTCCCCGCCCTCCAGCTTGACCGCGCCGACCCCGGCCTCCTTCATCAGCCGGGCCGCGTTGCGCATGGCCTGCGCGGGGGACTCCTGGTAGGAGCCGAACGGCAGGTCGGCGACGATCATCGCGCGCTTGGTGCCGCGGACGACGGCGGCGGAGAGCATCACCATCTGATCCATGGTCACCGGCACGGTGGTCTCGTAGCCGAGGTGGCAGTTGCCGGCGGAGTCGCCGACCAGCAGGACGGGGATGCCGGCCTCGTCGAACACCCCGGCGGTGAGGGCGTCGTAGGCGGTGAGCATCGACCACTTCTCGCCGCGCTGCTTGGCGGTGGCGAGGTCGCGGACGGTGATGCGGCGGTTGGTGACCCCGCCGTAGAGGGTGGCGGTCGCCGCCTGGTTCTGGGCAGGCGAAGGCGAAGAAGCGTTCATCGAACGGACTCCTGAAGGGTTGTCGTCTCGTGGCGCCGTACGGCGTCCCCGGATCACCTCCATGCTTGCACGCCCCGGCGTGCGCGCAAAGGGGCGTGCAGGCGCGCGGGTGCGATCTGCGGCACACCGCCGGCCGCCGGCCGGCCGGGCGGGCTTTGCCGCGTTTTTACGAAACGGATTCGTCTCGTATCGAAATGGCCGCTACTCTGGTGCCGGGGGGTTACGAGACGACCATGGCTCGGAATTGCCCGCCAGTGCCACACCACCACGGACGGGAAGACCAATGACCACCGCAGCCGCGCCACCCCGCGTGCCGGAAGCCATCCACCGCCGCCGCTGGGCGATCCTCTGCACCCTGGTGCTCGCCCTGCTCGTCGTCGTCCTCGACAACTCGATCCTCAACGTCGCGATGAAGACCATCGCGACCCCCGCGCCGGTCGGGCTCGGCGCCAGCCAGAGCGACCTGGAGTGGTCGATCAACTCCTACACCCTGGTATTCGCCGGGCTGCTCTTCACCTCCGGCCTGCTCGGCGACCGCTTCGGCCGCAAGCGCGCGCTGCTCGGCGGCATGGTGGTCTTCGGCATCGCCTCGCTGCTCTCCGCGCTGGCCGCCTCGCCCGGTGAACTCGTCGGCTACCGCGCACTGATGGGCGTCGGCGCCGCGCTCGCGATGCCCGCCACGCTGGCCATCATCATGAACGTGTTCGAGCGCTCCGAGCAGCCCAAGGCGATCGGCATCTGGGCCGGCGCGGTCGGCCTGGCCATCGCCATCGGCCCGATCACCGGCGGTCTGCTGATCGAGCACTTCTGGTGGGGCTCGGTCTTCCTGGTCAACGTCCCGATCGTGATCGTCGCGGTGATCGCGATGGTCGTCCTGGTGCCCGAGTCCAAGGACCCCAACCCCGGCAAGCTCGACCCGATAGGCGTGCTGCTGTCGATCATCGGCCTGGTCGCGCTGATCTACGGCATCATCAAGGGCGGCGAGCTGGCCGACTTCACCGCCGCCGAGGCCTGGGTGCCGACGCTGATCGGCGTGCTGGCGCTGGCCGCCTTCGTCTGGTTCGAGCGCCGCACCCGCTTCCCCGCGCTGGACGTCACCTGGTTCCGCAACAAGGTGTTCAGCGCCTCCGTCGTGGTCGTCGGCGTGGTCTTCTTCGCGCTGATGGGCGTCTCCTTCTTCGGCGTCTTCTACATCCAGAGCGTGCGCGGCTACAGCGCGCTCCAGGCCGGCCTGCTGATGCTGCCGCTGGCCATCGCCCAGCTGCTGTTCGCGCCGCGGGCCCGGCTGGTGGTCGACCGCTTCGGCGTCGCCGCCACCGCCGCCGTCGGCATGCTGCTGATCGCGGTCGGCTTCGTCGGCTACACCCTGCTGGGCGTCGACACGCCGATCTGGGTGCTGATCGTGCTCGGCCTGCTGATGGGCACCGGCATGGCGCACGTCATGCCGCCGGTCACCGTCGCGATCATGGCCTCGCTGCCCCGCGAGAAGGCCGGCGCGGGCTCGGCCGTCAACAACACCTTCCGCCAGGTCGGCGGCTCGCTCGGCGTCGCCGTGCTCGGCGCGGTGCTCTCCACCGTCTACCGCGACGGCATGGCCGACACGCTCAACCAGCTGCCCGACGACCTGCGCGGCAAGGCCGGCGAGTCGCTGGAGGCCACCCTGGCCATCGCCGAGCGGATGGGCCCCAAGGGCGCCGCGCTGATCGGCCCGGCCGACGACGCCTTCGTCAGCGCCATGCACGTGGTGGCCTCGCTCTCCGCGGGCATCACGGTGGTCGGCGCGCTGATCGCCTGGTTCCTGCTGCCGCGCCGGTCGGCCGCCCCCGGCGGCCCGGCCGGGAAGGCCGCCGAGCAGCCCGACCAGAGCCGCAAGGCCGTGGCCGCGGACGCCTGACCCGCGATCGCACTGAGCGACAATGGCCCTGTCGCCCGGGTGGACCCCCGGGCGGCAGGGCCGAGGTCCAGGACGGCGGCCGCCACCCGGCCCGGTCCACGGACCACCATCGGAACCCGGTCCACGGACCACCATCGGAAACGGAACGGCGCCCGTGCGCCACGCGGACAGCGAGGGAGTACAGCGGGGATGAAGACGGACACCCCGGCCGCCGGGGCCGGACAGCCCTGCGCCGCCGTACGCCGCGGCCGCCCGCGCAGCGAGGCCGCCGAGCAGGCCATCTTCGCCGCCGTCGAGGACCTGATGGCCGGCGGCACCGCGCTGTCCGAGCTCACCATCGAGGGCATCGCCGCCGCGGCCGGCGTCGGCAAGGCCACCATCTACCGGCGCTGGCCCAACAAGGAGGCCCTGCTGGTCGACGTGGTCAGCAGGCTGGAAGTCCCGATGCCCGCGCCGACCGACGGCACCGCCCGGGACCACCTGATCGAGATGATCGACTACATGCGCCGGCGCGGCCTCGCCAAGCGCTCCCGCTGGGTGCTCAAGGCCGCCCTCGGCCAGATGCAGAGCCTGCCCGACCTGTACAGCGCGTACCGCGACCGGGTGATCAAGCCGCGCCGGGAGGCGGGGCTCGCCCTGATCCGCCGCGCCATGGACGAGGGCGTGCTGCGGACCGACCTCGACGTCGAGCTGCTCGGCGACATGCTGATGGGCCCGATCCTGTACCGCAGCATCCTCTGGGACGACTCCGACCTGGAGGACCCGGACCTGGCCCGCCGGATGGTCGACTCGCTGCTCGAAGGCCTGGCGCCGCACGCGGCCTCCGGCTCCCGCGGCTGAACGCGCTCCCGCGCCCCGGACCCCGCGCCCCGGTCCCGCCCCGGTCCCGTACCCGCAGCGACCTGCACCGACCTGTGTCCGACCCGCGCCCGGCGTGGCCTGGCTCACCAAACCGGGCCACGCCGGAACCCGCTCCGACGGCCCCGCGTCTGTCCCGGCATAGGCTGAGCCGGGTATCCGATCAAACCGGCACCAGTCCGGCACCCGCCCGTACCGCACGGGCCGGACACCGGACCGGCGACGGCACGAACAACGGGAGCCACGGATGACGCAGGCGGACAGGACCGACCGGAGCACGGCCGGCCCCTGGGGCGAGACGGGCGCCCCGGCCCCCGCGGGCCGTCCCGGAGGATTCCTGGGCCTGCGGCACTGGGGCCGGGACGGCCGCGGCGCCACCACCTGGCGGCGCGGCCTGGTCGTCGCGGTGCTGGCCGTGCTCGCCGCCCTGCTGATGGCCCTCCACGCCGACGTCCCCAACAGCGCCGGCAACCTCGGCAGCCTGCTGGAGACCTTCCTGCCCTGGATCGGCCTGGCCGTCCCGGTGCTGCTGGTCCCCGCGCTGCTGCGCCGCTCCGCCACCGCGCTGATCGCGCTGCTGCTGCCCGTCGCGATCTGGCTCAACCTGTTCGGCGGCCTGCTCAGCGACAAGAGCGGCGGCACCGGCGACTGGACGGTGGTCAGCCACAACGTCGCCGCCGCCAACCCCGACGTGCCGGGCACCGTCCGCGGCCTGGTGGCCTCCGGCGCCCAGATCGTCGCCCTCCAGGAACTGGCCGGCAAGCCGCTGCGCGACTACGAGAGCGGGCTCGCCGAGGCGTACCCGTACCACGAGGTGGAGGGGACGGTCGGCCTCTGGTCGAAGTACCCGATCAGCGGAGTCTCGCCGGTGGACCTCAAGATGGGCTGGACCAGGGCGTTCCGGGCCCAGGTCGCCACCCCGCAGGGCCCGGTCGCGGTGTACGTCGCGCACCTGCCGTCGGTGCGGCTGAAGGCCGAGGGCGGCTTCACCGTCGACCAGCGGGACGTCAGCGCGCAGGCGCTCGGCGACGCGATCCAGGCTGAGCCGGTGAAGAAGGTCCTGCTGCTCGGCGACCTCAACGGCACCATGAACGACCGCAGCCTGGCGCCGGTCACCTCGCAGATGCGCTCGGCCCAGGGCGCCGCCGGGGACGGCTTCGGCTTCAGCTGGCCGGCGTCCTTCCCGATGGCCCGGATCGACCAGATCATGAGCAAGGGCGGCCTCGCGCCGGTCGACTCCCGCACCCTGCCCCGGGACGGCAGCGACCACCTCGCGGTGGCCGCCACCTACCGGTTCGGCTAGCCCCTGGGCCCTGTCCTGGTCAGCCCCGCCGCCAGCGGTTGGTGATCGGCAGGCGGCGGTCCCGGCCGAAGTTCTTGACCGAGATCTTGGGGCCCGGCGGGTACTGCCGCCGCTTGTACTCGGCGGTGTCGACCAGCCGGACCACCCGGTCCACCACGGCCGGGTCGAAGCCGGCCGCGACGATCGCGTCCCGCCCCTCGTCGCCCTCGATGTAGCGGGCCAGCACGCTGTCCAGCAGGTCGTAGTCGGGCAGTGAGTCGCTGTCCTTCTGGTCCGGCCGCAGCTCGGCGGACGGCGGCTTGGAGATGGTGTTCTCCGGGATCGGCGGCACCTCGCCGCGCCGTCCGGCCTCCTCGTTGCGCCAGTGGGCCAGCCGGAAGACCAGCGACTTGTAGACGTCCTTGATCGGCCCGAACGCGCCCACCGAGTCGCCGTACAGGGTCGAGTAGCCGACGGCCAGCTCGCTCTTGTTGCCGGGCGCGAGCACGATGTGCCCCTCCTGGTTGGAGATCGCCATCAGCAGGGTGCCGCGCAGCCGGGACTGCAGGTTCTCCTCGGCCAGGCCGGTCAGCTCGGTCGCGCCCAGGTAGGCGTCGAACATCGGGGCGATGGAGACGGTGCGGTAGTGCAGCCCGGTCCGGCGGGCCAGCTCGGCTGCGTCGTCCCGGGAGTGCTGCGAGGAGTAGCGGCTGGGCATGGAGACGCAGTGCACGTTCTCGGCGCCGATCGCGTCCACCGCGATGGCGGCCACCAGTGCCGAGTCGATGCCGCCGGAGAGGCCGATCAGCACCGAACGGAAGCCGTTCTTGGTGACGTACGCCCGGGTGCCGGAGACCAGCGCGGCCCAGATCTCCGCCTCGTCGGACAGCCGCGGCGCCACCTCGGGGGCCGGGGCGTGCGCGGGCGCGGCCTGCGGCTCGCCGCCCAGGTCGGTGCGGACGAGGTGCAGCCCGTCGCTCAGCAGCAGGCCGTCGGTGTGGTCGTCGCCGGCGGCCGGCAGGTCGAGGTCCAGCACCAGCAGGTGCTCCTCGAACTGCGGGGAGCGGGCCAGCACCTCGCCGTCCGCGCCGACCACGATCGAGTCGCCGTCGAAGACCAGCTCGTCCTGGCCGCCGACCATGTTGACGTAGGCCAGCGGGCAGCCCGCCTCGGCGGCCCGGCGCCGGACCAGCTCCAGCCGCTGGTCGTCCTTGTTCCGCTCGTACGGCGAGCCGTTGACCACCAGCAGCAGCCCGGCCCCGGCCTCGCGGGCCGCGGTGACCCGGCCGCCGTCCTGCCAGATGTCCTCGCAGATGGCCAGCGCGACGTCCACTCCGTGCAGCCGCAGCACCGGCAGCTGCTCGCCCGGGACGAACCAGCGGTACTCGTCGAACACGCCGTAGTTGGGCAGGTGGTGCTTGGCGAAGCGGGTCACCACCTCGCCCCGGTGCAGCACGGCGGCGCAGTTCTGCGGGGAGCCGGCCGGGCGGCCGAACCTCGGCGAGGCGTGCTCGGAGCGTCCGAGGTAGCCGACCACCACCGGCACCTCGCCCAGCCCGTCGGCGGCCAGCCGCCCGGCCAGCTCGACCAGCGCGCCCCGGGACGCCTCGACGAAGGAACTGCGCAGGGCGAGGTCCTCGACGGGGTAGCCGGTCAGGGCCATCTCGGGGAAGGCGACCAACTGGGCGCCGGCCTCCACGGCCTGCCTGGTCCAGCGCACCACCTCATCGCTGTTGCGGGCGATGTCACCGACCCAGGGGTCGATCTGGCTCAGGGCGAGACGGAGATTGGGCATGCCCCCGAGTGTAATCGTCGATCTGACGCAATGTGCTGTCCGGGGGGTCGGACCGGGGTCCGGACTGCCGTCCCGCGCGGTGATCGGCCATGATGGGGGCAGCCGCGTCCGGGGGTCTTCCGGGCGTAACACGAGCGTAAAGAGCAGAGGTGAGACTGTCCCCATGGGCAAGCAGCAGCAGTTCGTGCTTCGGACGCTTGAGGAGCGTGACATCCGGTTCGTCCGGCTGTGGTTCACCGACGTGCTCGGGTTCCTGAAGTCGGTCGCGGTGGCTCCGGCCGAACTGGAGCAGGCCTTCGAGGAGGGCATCGGCTTCGACGGCTCGGCGATCGAGGGCTTCGCCCGGGTCTACGAGTCCGACATGATCGCCAAGCCGGACCCGACCACCTTCCAGATCCTGCCGTGGCGCTCGGAGACCCCCGGCACCGCCCGGATGTTCTGCGACATCCTGATGCCCGACGGCTCGCCGTCCTACGCCGACCCCCGGTTCGTGCTCAAGCGCACCCTGGAGAAGGCCTCCGCCCAGGGCTTCACCTTCTACACCCACCCCGAGATCGAGTTCTTCCTGCTGAAGAACCTGCCCGGCGACGGCACCCCGCCGATCCCCGCCGACCAATCCGGCTACTTCGACCACACCCCGCGCGGGGTCGGCCACGACTTCCGCCGACAGGCCATCACCATGCTGGAGTCGATGGGCATCTCGGTGGAGTTCTCCCACCACGAGGGCGCCCCCGGCCAGCAGGAGATCGACCTGCGCTACGCCGACGCGCTGTCCACCGCCGACAACATCATGACCTTCCGTCTGGTCATGAAGGAGGTCGCGCTGGAGCAGGGCGTGCACGCCAGCTTCATGCCCAAGCCGTTCTCCGACCACCCCGGTTCGGGCATGCACACCCACCTGTCGCTGTTCGAGGGCGACCGCAACGCCTTCCACGAGACCGGCGCCGAGTACCAGCTCTCCAAGGTCGGCCGCTCCTTCATCGCCGGCCTGCTCAAGCACGCCGCCGAGACCGCCGCCGTCACCAACCAGTGGGTGAACTCCTACAAGCGGATCTGGGGCGGCTCCCAGCGCACCGCCGGGGCCGGCGGCGAGGCCCCGTCCTACATCTGCTGGGGCCACAACAACCGCTCGGCGCTGATCCGGGTGCCGATGTACAAGCCCGGCAAGCAGGGCTCCACCCGGATCGAGGTCCGCTCCCTGGACACCGGCTGCAACCCGTACCTCGCCTACGCCGTCACCCTCGCGGCCGGCCTCAAGGGCATCGAGGAGGGCTACGAGCTCCCGCCGGGCGCCGACGACGACGTCTGGGCGCTGACCGACTCCGAGCGCCGCGCCCTCGGCATCCAGCCGATGCCGCAGAACCTCGGCGAGGCGATCGACCTGATGCAGCGCAGCGAGCTCGTCGCCGAGACCCTCGGCGAGCACGTCTTCGACTTCTTCCTGCGCAACAAGCGGCAGGAGTGGGAGGAGTACCGCTCCGAGGTGACACCGTTCGAGCTGCGCAAGAACCTCCAGGTGCTCTGAGCGCCTGAGCGGCTCAAACACCTTCGGGCCCGCTGTCGTTCGATCGGATGACAGCGGGCCGTCCGCTCGGGTGGATCGTTTCCCCAATGGCGGTATGTGAAGATCCTGTGACGGACAGTTGTGGTCCGATGGGCGTGCTCGTCCGTTCCGTCCCGAGAGGATCCCATGCCCTCCTCCGCTGTCAGCCGCGCCGCCGCGGCCCGCCTGCTCGCCCGCCGGACCGTCGTCGCGGGCGCCGCCCTCGCCGCCGTCGCGAGCCAGCTGCTGGCCACCCCGATCGCCGACGCCCGTGGCTCCGGCTCCGGCTCGTCGAACCCGCACCCGCGCGCCGAGACCATCGCCGAGAACCCGCTGCCGTTCACCACCCGCTTCCAGGGCGACTTCCACGGCTCCGTCACCAGGATCAGCAACTCGCTGATGACCTGTGACGAGACCAAGGCACCCCTCGACCCGGAGCAGCCGCCCTGCGAGGACGCCCGCAAGGGCCTCGGCAGCATGCCGATCAACAACAAGTACGAGATGAAGTACATCAACATCGACCCGGGCTCCATCGGCCCGCTCGGTGACCCGATCTACTCCGCCAGCTCCGCCGACCTCGGCCTGATCGACGGCTCCAAGGTCAAGTACGCCCGGCTGTACTGGGGCGGCACCCGCGGCATCGGCGACACCGTGCTGCCGGAGAACCAGATCGACGAGGTGTACCTCAAGGTCCCGGGCGAGAAGCAGTACCGGGACATCGCCAACGACCAGCCGTCCATCGGCTACATCACCACCGACGTGGAGAGCAGCTACCAGGCCTCCGCCGACATCACCGACCTGGTCAGGAACGCCGGCAACGGCACCTACACCGTCGCCAACATGGACTCGGTGGTGAAGCCGCACAGCTGGGGCGGCTGGACGATCGTCGTCGCGTACGAGAACGACTGCAAGCCGATGCGGCACATCCACCTGTGGGACGGCTTCCAGGTCGAGCTGCCGGACAGCCCGACGCGGCAGATCAAGCTCGCGGGGCTGCAGACGCCGCAGAGCGGTCAGCTCCACGGCAAGCTCGGCTGGGTGGTCTACGACGGCGACCTCAAGTGGACCGGCGACACCCTGTCGGTCAAGTCCACCAACGGGCCCGAGACGCTGTTCTCCGACATCAACCACGCGCCGAACGACGCCTTCAACTCCACCATCGAGGAGTTGACCCCGGAGGACCAGTTCGTCCGCAACCCGTACAACCGCAACAACTTCGGCTACGACTCCAACCGCTGGGACATCTCGCCGTACCTGCGCAACGGGGACACCGACCTCACCGCCACCTTCAACACCCAGAAGGACGGCTACGACATCGGCGTCTTCTACGCCTACGTCAACCTGGACGGCTCCACCGACGCCTGACCGGCCGCCGCCCGGCGCCGCTGCCGCCCCACCCGCACCACGCGGGCCGGCAGCGGCGCCGCCGCGTTCCCGCCGGGCCGGCGCGGCGAGCCGCGCAGCAGCCGCTCGCACGGCCGCTCCACCCAGCGGTACAGGCCCGCCGCCGCCGCCAGCGACCCCCCGGCCAGCAGCAGCCAGACCCCGAGCGCCGCCGCCCCGGGCGCCGGGCGGCCCAACTCGGCGAGCCAGCAGCGGATGCCGATCTCGTGCACCAGGTACCAGGCGTAGGACCACTCGCCGAGCCGCACCGCCGTCCGTCCGGCCAGCCCCCGCCCGGCCGGCCCCCGTCCGTTTGGCAGCCGGGGCGCCGCACCGGCCGCGTCCCGCTGGGCCGCCGCCACCAGCAGCGCCGCGAACAGCGCCGCCGGCACCAGCTGGGAGGCGCTGTACGGGCCCCACCACAGCGCGTCCGGGACGGCCGCGTGCCAGGGCGCCAGCAGCAGGTGCCAGCCCGCCACCGCCGCGGCCGCCGCGCCGAGCCGCACCCGGGGGACCATCCCGTGCCGCACCGCCAGCCCGACCGCCACCCCGAGCACGAACTGCGGGGTACGGGCCAGCGGCAGGTAGTCCAGCAACCAGCCGCGCACCGTCGGATCGGCCGGCAGCAGCGGGCCCGCCGCCCACAGCGCCGGGCCGAGCGCCGCGCACACCGCCGCCACCGGCAGCCAGGCCCGGCGGCGCGGCGCCAGCAACCGCAGCAGCAGCGGGAACAGCAGGTAGAACCAGGCCTCGGCGCCCAGCGACCAGGACGCCGGATTGCCGCCGTACACCGTCGCCTGCGCCCACGGATGCACCAGCAGCAGCGACCAGAGCGCGGCCGCCACCGGCAGCGCCGTGCCGATCGCGGCGTCCGCGCCCAGCGACAGCACGGTGCTCAGCACGTGCAACGGCCAGATCCGGGCGAACCGGCGGCGGGCGAACGCCCCGGCGGGGACGGGCGAGCCGCCGTACGTCCAGGCCAGGACGAAACCGGACAGGACGAAGAAGAACGTCACCCCCGAACGCCCGTACCAGGCGAGCGGGTCGAGCACCGGCAGCCCGCCGACCTTGCGGGACAGGTGGTAGAGCACCACCAGCAGGGCCGCCCAGAAGCGCAGCCCGGTGAGCGAGGGCAGGCGGCTGGGCATCGGCGCTCCGGAACGGGGACGGGATGGAACGGGATGGGACGGGATAGGACGGGGTGGCACGGTCGGCGCCGGGAGAACGAGCGCGGCGGGCCCGAGGTCACGGACGGACGGCGCGGCGCGCGGCGGCGGGCCGTCCGGCGGTCGTGTCCGGCGCCGGGCCGTCAGGGCGCGTAACCTGCTGGGGCGGACGGATGGAGGGGCCATGGCGGTGGACGAACAGCGGGCCGGGAGCCGGGTCAGCCGGCCGGAGATCAGACTGGTCAGGCGCGGGTTCACCGACCCGGCGCAGGCGGTGCGGCTGCTGGCGGGCCCCGGCCTGGAAGGCCTGGCCGACGACCCCGTGCTGCTGGACGCGCTCGGCGCCACCGCCGACCCCGACCTCGCCCTGCTCGGCCTGGCCCGGCTGCTGGAGGCCGCCGACCAGGCCGAACGGCACACCCTGCGCGACACCCTCACCACCTCCAAGCCGCTGCGCGACCGGCTGCTCGGCGTGCTCGGCGTCTCCACCGCGCTCGCCGACCACCTGGCCCGGCACCCGCACGACTGGCACATGCTGGTCACCTTCGAGCTGCGCGACATGCACCCCGGCCCGGAGGACTTCCGCCGCGCGCTCGCCGAGGGCGTCCGGCGCGGCCGGGAGGGCGGCCGCAGCCCGGCGGACGCGCTGCGCGTCGCCTACCGCCGCTGCCTGCTTGCCATCGCCGCCCGCGACCTCACCGGCACCACCGACCTCGCGCAGACCGCCGCCGAACTCGCCGACCTGGCCGGCGCCACCCTGCAGACCGCCCTGGACCTCGCCGCCGAGCAGGACCAGGACGCCGCCCGGGCCTGCCGGCTCGCCGTGATCGGCATGGGCAAGTGCGGCGGCCGCGAACTCAACTACGTCTCCGACGTGGACGTCATCTTCGTCGCCGAGCCGCGCGAGGGCGTGGACGAGCACGAGGCCGTCAAGGCCGCCACCCGGCTCGCCGCCGCCCTCACCCGGCTCTGCGCGGACACCACCGGCGAGGGCACCATCTGGCCGGTGGACGCCAACCTGCGCCCCGAGGGCCGCAACGGCCCGCTGGTGCGCACCCTGGCCAGCCACCTCGCCTACTACCAGCGCTGGGCCAAGACCTGGGAGTTCCAGGCGCTGCTCAAGGCCCGCCCGGTCGCCGGGGACGCCGAACTCGGCGCCGCCTACCTGGAGGCGCTGGCCCCGATGGTCTGGCAGGCCGCCGCCCGGGACAACTTCGTCACCGACGTGCAGCAGATGCGCCGCCGGGTCATCGACTCGATCCCCGCCACCGAACTGGACCGCCAGCTCAAGCTCGGCCCCGGCGGGCTGCGCGACGTCGAGTTCTCCGTCCAACTGCTCCAACTGGTGCACGGCCGCACCGACCCTGCTCTGCGCAGCGGCAACACCCTGGAGGCGCTGGCCGCGCTCTCCCGCGGCGGGTACGTCGGCCGGGCGGACGCCGTCTCGCTGGACACCGCCTACCGCTTCCTGCGCTCCCTGGAGCACCGGATCCAGCTCTACCGGCTGCGCCGCACCCACCTGATGCCCACCGGCGCGGAGGACCTGCGCCGGCTGGCCCGCTCGCTGGCCGCGCTGATCAACGACGACACCCGCTCCGACCCGGTGGCCGCGCTGCAGCGCGAGTGGAAGCGGCACGCGGTGGAGGTCCGGCGGCTGCACGAGAAGCTGTTCTACCGGCCGCTGCTCGACGCCGTCGCCGAACTGCCGCCGGGCGCGGCCGGGTTGACCCCGGATGCGGCCCGGGCCCGGCTGGAGGCGCTGGGCTACGCGGACCCGGCCGCCGCGCTGCGTCACCTCAGCGCGCTCGCCTCCGGGGTGAGCCGCAAGGCCGCGATCCAGCGCACCCTGCTGCCGGTGCTGCTCGGCTGGTTCGCCGACTCGGCCGACCCGGACGCCGGGCTGCTCAACTTCCGCCAGGTCTCCGACGCGCTCGGCCGCACCCCCTGGTACCTGCGGCTGCTGCGCGACGAGAGCGCCGCCGCCGAGCAGCTGGCCCGGGTGCTGTCGGCCGGCCGGCTCGCCCCCGACCTGCTGCTGCGCGCCCCCGAGGCGGTCGCCATGCTGGGCGACCCGCAGGGCCTGGCGCCGCGCGGCCGGGCCGCCCTGGAGCAGGAGATACTGGCCGCCGTCGGCCGGGCCGGATCCACCGCGGCGGCCGTCGCCGCCGCCCGCTCGGTGCGCCGCCGGGAGCTGTTCCGCACCGCCGCCGCGGACGTCCTGGGCCGGCTCGGCGAGGACCCGGCCGAGGCGCTGGACACCGCGGGGGAGGCGCTGACCGCGCTGAACGCCGCCACCCTCCAGGGCGCGCTGCGCGCCTGCACGGCCGGCTGGGAGGCCGAGCACGGCGACCTGCCGACCCGGATCGCGGTGATCGCGATGGGCCGGTTCGGCGGCCACGAGCTGGGCTACGGCTCGGACGCCGACGTGCTCTTCGTCCACGAGCCGCTGCTCGGCTCGCTGGAGCAGGACGCCGCCCGGGCCGCCCAGGCGGTCTGCAACGAGCTGCGGACGCTGCTCGGCGCGCCGTCCACCGAGCCGCCGCTGCTGGTCGACGCCGACCTGCGGCCGGAGGGGCGCAGCGGCCCGCTGGTGCGCACCCTCGCCTCGTACGCGGCGTACTACCGGCGCTGGTCGCACGCCTGGGAGAGCCAGGCGCTGCTGCGCGCCGAGCCGGTGGCCGGGGACGAGGAGCTGGGCGCGCGGTTCCGGCAGCTGATCGACCCGCTGCGCTACCCGGGCGTCGGGGTGCCGGAGCGGGACCTGGTGGAGATCCGCCGGATCAAGGCGCGGATCGAGGCCGAGCGGCTGCCGCGCGGCGCCGACCCGACCACGCACACCAAGATCGGCCGCGGTGGGCTGGCCGACGTGGAGTGGACGGTGCAACTGTTCCAGCTCCAGCACGGGCACGAGCTGCCGGCCCTGCGCACCACCCGGACCAGGGCCGCGCTGGCGGCCGCCGCCGAAGCCGGGCTGGTCGGGCGGTCGGACGCGCAGGTGCTGGACGCGGCCTGGGTGCTGGCCTCCCGGGTGCGCTCGGCGGTGATGCTGGTGCGCGGCCGGCCCGGCGACAGCTTCCCCGGGGAGGCCCGGGAGCTGGCCGGGGTGGCCCGCTACCTCGGGTACGGCGCCGGGCACAGCGGCGAGCTGGTGGACGACTACCGGCGGACCACCCGGCGGGCCCGGGCGGTGGTGGAGCGGCTGTTCTACGGCGGCTGAGACCGGGGGCTGAGGCCGGCGTCGAGGCCGGCGGCCGAGGCCCGGGCACGCGAAAGGGGCCCCGGGTGGGGCCCCTTCGGGTTCGTCCAGGTCCAGCGGCTCTACCGGCGGGCGCTGCTCACCGCGGGTTCGCTCCACTGCTCGGGGACGGTGATCGGCTCGTCCGCCGTCTCCCGGGCGGGCACCTGGGGCAGTTTGTAGACCCAGGAGTGGTACATCCAGCGGGCGGTGAGGAAGCCCAGGGCGAGGCAGAGCTCGCCGCCGACGGCGTCCATCCAGAAGTGGTTGGCGGTCGAGACGATCACCGTCAGGGTGGCCAGCGGGTAGAGCAGGCCGAGCACCCGGACCCACGTCCGGCGGGCCAGGTAGAAGATGGCCAGCCCGCACCACATCGACCAGCCGATGTGCATCGAGGGCATCGCCGCGTACTGGTTGGACACGTGCGCGGCGGGCCCGGAGGCCATCGATCCCCAGGTGCCGTGGACCTTCACGGTGTCGATGAAGCCGCCGTCGGTCATCAGCCGGGGCGGGGCCAGCGGGAAGAAGTAGAAGCCGATCAGGGCGATCGCGGTGGTGGCGAACAGCACGGTGCGGGCGGCGACGTAGCGGCCGGGGTGGCGGCGGTAGAGCCAGACCAGCACGCCGATGGTCACGATGAAGTGCAGGGTCGCGTAGTAGTAGTTCATCCCGGTGATGAGCCACCCGACGCTGTCCGCGGCGTGGTTGATCGAACGCTCGACGGCGATGCCCAGCGACTGCTCCAGGTCCCAGATCCAGCGCGTGTGCTTCTGGGCTATCGAGGCCTGTTCCGGGACGGCGTTGCGGATGATCGAGTAGATCCAGTAGCTGATCCCGATCAGGGCCAGTTCGAACCAGATCTTCGGCCGGGCCGGTGAGCGCCGTTGGTCGCGGATGCGGCCGCGCAGTGCGGCGATACGGGACTGGGTGGCGCGGGCGGCTCCGTCGGGCAGGCGTCCCGAGGAGGCCGGCCGTGCTCCGGAACCGTCACCGAGCGCCGCTTCGGCCCGTTGTGCGCGGCCGTGTTGGATCTTGGTCGGTTCCCCCATGGACGAGAAGTCTGCCAGACGTCCCGTCGCCGTCCGATCATCCCCTGGCAGTGGATTCTTCACCGGCTGTCCCCCTTGAGGGCTAGGGGGAGGCTCCCACCGGGGTAGGGGGTGAGGTCGGGTCTGGTGCTTACCGGTGGGACAGGCATGCGTCCCATTGTTACGCCGACCGCTCCAAGGGCGTAATCGGGGTGGCGGCAACGGTCCTGGCCTGGAGTTTCCCGGAAAGAAACCGTTTCTGCATCTTGCTGAAACATATTGCAGGCCGCTAGCTTCCAGGGAACTCGCTCACCCCTTCCCCTAAGGGAGACCCTCAGTGGCCGATGTCCGGCTCCGCCCCCGGCGGAGCACCCCCCGACGCAGACCCGGCCGCACGGCCGTCCTGCTGGCCGCCGCGCTGACCGCCGCCACCCTCGGCAGCGCCCCCGCGGCCCTCGCCGCCGCCCCGCCGCCCCCGCCCTCGGACGCCGCCCTGGCGGCCACCGCCGGGCGACACGACCTCAGCCGCGAGCAGTTCTACTTCGTCCTGCCCGACCGCTTCGCCAACGGCGACCCCGCCAACGACACGGGGGGCCTCACCGGCGGCCGGCTGGACCACGGCTTCGACCCGGCCGACAAGGGCTTCTACCACGGCGGCGACCTGGCCGGCCTGATCCAGCGGCTCGACTACATCCAGAACCTCGGCACCACCGCGATCTGGATGGCCCCGATCTTCAAGAACAAGCCGGTCCAGGGCAGCGGCGACCAGGCCTCGGCCGGCTACCACGGCTACTGGATCACCGACTTCACCCAGGTCGACCCGCACTTCGGCACCAACGACCAGCTCAAGGACCTGATAGCCAAGGCCCACGCCCGCGGCATCAAGGTCTTCTTCGACGTCATCACCAACCACACCGCCGACGTCATCGACGACGCCGAGCAGCAGCACGGCTACCGCTCCGTCGGCGCCTACCCGACCCTCGACACCGACGGCAACCCCGTCGACGAGACCGCGATCGCCGACGCGGGCGCGCCCTGGCCGCGGCTCACCAAGGACTCCTTCCCCTACACCCCGGTCTTCCGCAAGCCCGCCGACGCCACGGCCAAGACCCCGTCCTGGCTCAACGACCCCGCGCTCTACCACAACCGCGGTGACTCGACCTTCGTCGGCGAGTCCGCCACCGAGGGCGACTTCAGCGGCCTGGACGACCTCGACACCCAGAACCCCCGGGTGGTGAAGGGCTTCGAGAAGGTCTACCAGCAGTGGGTCAAGGACGCCGGCGTGGACGGCTTCCGGATCGACACCGTCAAGCACGTCAACATGGCGTTCTGGCAGCAGTGGGCGCCCGCGCTCAAGGACTTCGCCGCCAAGCAGGGCAACAAGAAGTTCTTCATGTTCGGCGAGGTCTACTCCGGCGACCCGGCGATCACCTCGCCGTACGTCACCAAGGGCAAGCTCCAGGCCACCCTGGACTTCCCGTTCCAGGGCGCCGCCCGCGGCTACGTCTCCCAGGGCGGCTCGGCGAAGAACCTCGCCGACGTCTACGGCCAGGACTACCGCTACACCACCGCCGACACCGACGCGTACGAGCTGCCGACCTTCCTCGGCAACCACGACATGGGCCGGTTCGGCTCCTTCCTGCTCGCCGACAACCCGGGCGCCGACGAGGCCACCCTGCTGAAGAAGGACCGGCTCGGCACCGAGCTCCAGTTCCTCACCCGCGGCCAGCCCGTCGTCTACTACGGCGACGAACAGGGCTTCACCGGCGCGGGCGGCGACCAGGACGCCCGGCAGGACATGTTCGCCTCCAAGACGCCCTCCTACAACAGCGACCGGGTACTCGGCGGCCCCTCCGGCCCGGCCGACCGGTACGGCCAGGGCGGCGCGCTCTACCAGGACGTCGCCGCGCTGGCCAAGCTGCGCCGCGACAACCCGGCGCTCGCCGACGGCGCCCAGATCGAGCGCTACGCCGCCGACGGCGCGGGCGTGTACGCCTTCTCCCGGATCGACGCCGGGCAGCGGACCGAGTACCTGGTGGCGGTCAACAACGCCGCCGAGGCGAAGACCGTCACCCTGGACACCTTCTCCGCCGGGATGGGCTTCGACCGGATCTACCCGGCACCGGGCGGGAAGGCGACCTCCGGCGCCGACCGCAAGGTCACCGTGACCGTGCCGGCGCTCTCCTCGGTGGTGTTCAAGGCCGACGCCGGGCTCGCCCCCACCACGGCGGCGCCGCAGCTCTCCGTGCAGCCGCCGGCCGACGGTTCGAGCGGCACCGTCACCGTCGGCGCCACGACCGGTGGCGGCTTCAACCGCGTCACCTTCGCCGCCCAGATCGGCACCGGGCCCTGGCAGACCCTGGGCACCGCCGACACCGGGAGGAACCTGGTCACCCAGGACCTGGGCGCCACCGCCCCCGGCACGGTCGTCCGCTACAAGGCCGTCGTCCAGGACTCCAGCGGCCGACTGCGCTCCGCCACCGCGAGCTTCACCACCGGCGCCCCCGCACCTAAGCCGGTGCCCACCGCCGGTGCCCGCCCGTACGCCGTCGTGCACTACAACCGGCCGGACGGCGACTACGACGGCTGGAACCTCTACGCCTGGGGCGACCTCGCCGACGGCGAGGCCACCCCGTGGCCCGCCGGGCACGCCTTCACCGGCCGGGACGCGTACGGCGCCTTCGCCTACGTGAAGCTCAAGCCCGGCGCCTCGGACGTCGGGTTCGTCGTCGAGAAGAACGGCGTCAAGGACGTCGACGCCGACCGCCACCTCGACGTCGGCGCCACCGGCGAGGTCTGGATCCGGCAGGGCGACCCGGCCGTGCGCACCGCCAACCCTGGCCCGGCGAACACCCAGCCCGCCAACACCGCCGTCCTCCACTACAACCGGCCGGACGGCGACTACGACGGCTGGGGCCTGCACGACTGGACCGGCGCCGCCACCCCCACCGACTGGGGCAAGCCGCTGATGCCGGTGCGCCGCGACGCCTTCGGCGCCGTCTTCGAGGTGCCGCTCGCCCCCGGCGCGACCAGCCTCAGCTACATCCTGCACAAGGGCAACGACAAGGACCTGCCCACCGACCAGTCCCTGGACCTCGCCGTCGACGGCCGCGAGGTGTGGCTGCTCGGCGGCCGCGAGGGCCACCTGCTGCCGCAGAACGCCGCCGCCTCCGCGCAGGTGGACCTCGGCACCGCCAAGGCCCAGTGGATCGACGCCAGGACCGTCGTCGTCCCGGCGGCCTACGGCGCGGGCGACGCGGCCCTGGCCGGCGGCACCAGCGCCCAGCTGGTGTACGACCCCGAGGGCGGGATCCGCGCCGACAAGGGCGTGCTGACCAAGCCCGGCCGGTGGATCCGGCTCAACGCCGCCCAGGGCGGCCTGACCGCCGCGCAGAAGGCCGCGTTCCCGCACCTGGCGGGCTACCGGGCGTTCACCGTGGACGCCCGGGACACCGCCCGCGTCCCGGCCGCGCTGCGCAGCCAACTGCTGTTCACCGAACACCTGCCCAGCGGCGCCGTGCTGGCCGCCACCGGCGTGCAGACCCCCGGCGTGCTGGACGACCTCTACGCGCGCCGCACCGGCCGGGTGGACTTCGGTCCGGCCTACTACAACGGCAAGGTGGCGCTGTCGCTGTGGGCGCCGACCGCGCAGGAGGTGTCCGTCCAGGTCTTCGACGGCGCGACCGGCGGCACCCCGAAGACGCTGCCGCTGAAGCTGGACGACGAGACCGGCGTCTGGGAAGTCGTCCGTGACAAGGGCGAGTTGGACGGCAAGTACTACCTGTACCAGGTGAAGGTCTGGGCGCCCTCCGTCCAGCAGGTGGTGGTCAACACCGTCACCGACCCGTACTCGGTCGCGCTGTCCACCGACTCCAGGCGCAGCCTGGTCGCCGACCTCGCCGCCAAGGAGCTCAAGCCCGCGGGCTGGGAGGAGCAGAACGTCCCCAAGCCCGTCCCGCCGGCGCAGCAGCAGATCCAGGAACTGCACGTCCGGGACTTCTCGGTGGAGGACACCACCGTCCCGGCCGCCGAGCGCGGCACCTACCTGGCGTTCACCGAGTCGCAGTCGGCCGGCATGCGGCACCTGCGGGAGCTCGCCCAGGCCGGGGTGACCACCGTCCACCTGCTGCCGACCTTCGACATCGCCACCATCCGGGAGAACCGGGCCGACCAGAAGCTGCCGGCCTGCGACCTCAAGTCCCTGCCCCCGGACGGTCCGAAGCAGCAGGAATGCGTGGCGGCCGTCGCGGCCGACGACGCGTACAACTGGGGCTACGACCCGCTGCACTACACCGTGCCGGAGGGGTCGTACGCCACGGAGCCGAACGGGACGGCGCGCACCGTCGAATTCCGGCGGATGGTGCAGGCGATGCACGAGGCCGGGCTGCGGGTGGTGCTGGACGTGGTCTACAACCACACCGCCGCCAGCGGCCAGGCCGAGCACTCGGTGCTGGACAGGGTCGTCCCCGGCTACTACCAGCGGCTGGACGACAACGGCAAGGTCACCGCGGACAGTTGCTGCGCCGACACCGCGCCCGAGCACGCCATGATGAACCGGCTCGTGGTCGACTCGGTGACCACCTGGGCCCGCGAGTACAAGGTCGACGGCTTCCGCTTCGACCTGATGGGCCTGGACCCGAAGTCCACCATGCTGGACGTGCAGGCCGCGCTGCGGAAGATGACGCCCGCCTCGGACGGCATCGACGGGAAGAACGTCTTCCTCTACGGCGAGGGCTGGAACTTCGGCGTCGTCGCGAACAACGCCCGGTTCGAACAGGCCACCCAGCTCAACCTGGCCGGCACCGGCATCGCCACCTTCGACGACCGGCTCCGCGACGCCGCCCGCGGCGGCAACTTCATGCTGAACTCCGCCCCGCAGCAGGGCTTCGCCTCGGGCCTGTACACCGACCCCAACGGCTCGCCCGCCAACGGCACCCCGCAGGAGCAGAAGGACCGGCTGCTGCACCAGATGGACCAGCTGAAGGTCGGACTGGCCGGCAACCTGGCCGGCTACTCCTTCACCGACAGCTCGGGCCGGGCCGTCACCGGCGCGCAGGTCGACTACAACGGCGCCCCGACCGGGTACGCGGCCAAGCCGGGCGAGGCGGTGGAGTACGTGGACGCCCACGACAACACCGACCTGTTCGACGCGCTCGCGTACAAGCTGCCGACCGGCACCGCGCCCGCCGACCGGGCCCGGATGCAGGCGCTCGGGCTCTCGCTCACCGCGCTCACCCAGGGCGCGGGCTTCGCCCAGGCCGGCAGCGACCTGCTGCGCTCCAAGTCGCTGGACGCCAACTCCTACGACTCGGGCGACTGGTTCAACGCCATCCACTGGGACGCGGCGCAGGGCAACGGCTGGGGCCGGGGCCTGCCGCCGGCGGCCGACAACAAGGAGATGTGGCCGACCGCGCAGTCCCTGCTGGCGAACCCACGGCTGACCGTGGGGGCGGCCGAGATCCGCGCGACCTCCGCGCAGTACCAGGAGTTCCTGCGGATCAAGCAGTCCTCGCCGCTGTTCTCGCTGCCCACCCTGGCCGCCGTCCAGCAGCGGCTGTCCTACCCGCTCTCCGGCACGCCCGGTGAGACGCCCGGGGTGATCACCCTGCACCTGGACGGCACCGGGCTGAAGGGCGCCGAGAAGGGCGTCACCGTGGTGTTCAACGCCACGCCCACCGCCCAGGCGCAGACCGTGGCGGCCCTGAAGGGGACGGGCCAGGCCCTGCACCCGCTCCAGGCGGGCGGCGCGGACGCGGTGGTGAAGCAGTCCGGCTTCGACGCCGCGACCGGCACCTTCACCGTGCCGGGCCGCACCGTGGCGGTGTTCGTCCAGGGCTGATCGACGAACTCCGGAACCCCCGGGTCCCGCACCGCCGTTGTGGCGGTGCGGGACCCGTTTCGTTTTGGCCGCCCGGTGGCCGGAAAGCACCGATGGCACGGCCGGAAGCGTGATGTGCCGCGCCCGCCCGGTGCCGTCGGCCACCGGGTGGTGCGGGCGGGGGCCCTGAGCGCTGGTCAGTGACTTCCGGAAGTGATCGAACATTCCCCGGATCATGAAAACCGTGTTCATGAGTTCTCAAAGGGGTAACACAACTGATGAACAGTCATGCATACGGTTTCGGTAATGAATCGGCCATTCCGTGGCATGCATCTGTCATTGACGGCTCGTTTGCTGCCACGATTCCTGCGGCTGCAGACGAGGGGGCCCCACCCCCCGGTGCAGCCGACCAGATCAGGTGCAGCGCGTCCCAAACCTGCCACGACTTGTGAGCACCGCAACCGCACCCCCGTCGCACACCCCGGGCGGGGGCCCCCACTGCGCCGCAACCCTGCGGCCCAGGTTTCTCTCCACCGGTGCGAACCCGTGCCGGTCGGAAAAGGAGTCCGCATGTCCCGTTACGCTCACGCCCGGAAGGCCGCGGTTGTCATGGCCGCAACCACCGCGCTGCTGGTGACCGGCATACCGGTCATCGCGCAGGCCGCGACGCCCGACGCCCCGTCCGCCGTCGCCGCCCAGCAGTCGGACCGGGCCGCGCTGATCGCCTCCGCGAACCAGCAGTCCGCGTCCTTCGTCCAGGCCCTGGGCCTGAGCAGCCAGGAGAAGCTGGTCACCAAGGACGTCGTCCTGGACACCAACGGCGGCCGCCACCTGCGCTACGAGCGCACCTATGCCGGACTCCCGGTGCTCGGCGGCGACCTGATCGTCCACCAGGACGCCGCGGGCGCCACCAAGAGCGTGACCAAGGCCAGCGAGGCCAACCTCGCCGGTGTCAGCACCACGCCGGCCCAGGCCGCGCCGAAGGCCCAGGCCGCCGCGCTCGCCGCCGAGCAGGGCGCCGCCGTCGACACCGCGCCGCGCCTGGTCGTCTGGGCCGCCGACGGCACCCCGAAGCTCGCCTGGGAGACCGTCGTCTCCGGCCGCGAGTCCGACGGCACCCCGAGCAAGCTGCACGTGGTCACCGACGCCGCGACCGGCGACGTGCTCAGCAAGGCCGACGGCATCAAGCGCGGCTCCGGCAACGGCGTGTTCGTCGGCAACGTGCCGCTGACCACCACCCAGAGCGGCTCGACGTACTCGCTGAAGGACGCCACCCGCGGCGGCCAGTACACCACCGACATGAAGAACGGCACCTCCGGCAACGGCACGCTGTTCAGCAAGTCGAGCGACACCTGGGGCAACGGCCAGGCCAGCAACCGCGAGTCCGCCGCCGTGGACGCCCAGTTCGGCGCGGCCGCCACCTGGGACTTCTACAAGAACACCTTCGGCCGCAACGGCATCCGCAACGACGGCGTCGGCGCCATGAGCCGGGCCCACTACGACACCGGCTACGTCAACGCGTTCTGGGACGACAGCTGCTTCTGCATGACGTACGGCGACGGCTCGGGCGACACCCACCCGCTGACCGAACTCGACGTCTCCGGCCACGAGATGAGCCACGGCGTCACCTCGGCCACCGCCAACCTGAACTACTCGGGCGAGTCCGGCGGCCTCAACGAGGCCACCTCGGACATCTTCGGCTCGATGGTCGAGTTCTACGCCAACCTGCCCGCCGACAACCCGGACTACCTGATCGGCGAGCTGATCGACATCAACGGCAACGGCACGCCGCTGCGCTACATGGACAAGCCCTCCAAGGACGGCACCTCCGCCGACTCCTGGTACTCGGGCGTCGGCAACCTGGACGTGCACTACTCGTCCGGTGTCGCCAACCACTTCTTCTACCTGCTGGCCGAGGGCAGCGGCGCCAAGGTGATCAACGGTGTCAGCTACAACAGCCCGACGGTCAACAACATCACCGTCGGCGGCATCGGCCGGGACAAGGCCCAGCAGGTCTGGTACAAGGCGCTGACCGCGTACATGACCTCCACCACCAACTACGCCGCCGCCCGCACCGCGACCCTGAACGCGGCCACCGACCTGTACGGCGCGAACAGCGCCGAGTACAACGCGGTCGCCACGGCCTGGGCCGCCGTCAACGTCGGCTCGCTGCCCAACCCCGGCGGCATCACCGTCACCAGCCCGGGCAACCAGTCCACCGCGGTCGGCGGTGCGGTGAACCTCCAGATCAAGGCCTCCGGTGGTACCGCGCCGCTGTCGTACAGCGCGACGGGCCTGCCGGCCGGGCTGGCGATCAACGCCTCGACCGGTGCGATCACCGGTACCGCCACCACGGCGGGCTCGTCGAACGTGACGGTGACGGTGAAGGACTCGGCGGGCAAGTCCGGTACCGCCAGCTTCACCTGGACGGTGACCGGTGGCGGTGGCGGCACCTGCACGCCGGCGCAGCTGCTGGGCAACGCGGGCTTCGAGACGGGCTCGGCGGCGCCGTGGACGACCAGCTCCGGCGTGGTGGACAACAGCTCCTCGCAGGCGGCGCACGGTGGTTCGTGGAAGTCGTGGCTGAACGGCTACGGCTCCTCGCACACCGACACGCTGGCGCAGACGGTGACGATCCCGGCGGGCTGCAAGGCGACGCTGAGCTTCTGGCTGCACATCGACACCGCTGAGTCGGGCAGCACCGCGTACGACAAGCTGGCCGTGTCGGTGAACGGCACCACGCTGAAGACGTACTCCAACGCGGACGCCGCGGCGGGCTACCAGCAGCGGACCTTCGACCTCTCGTCCTACGCGGGCCAGACGGTCACCCTGAAGTTCACCGGCACCGAGGACGCCTCGCTGCAGACGAGCTTCGTGATCGACGACACCTCCATCCAGACCGGCTGAGTCCGGACCGGGCCCCCGCGGGCCCGGTGAACCAGGACAGGTGAGGGGCCCGGCGGCTACGGCTGCCGGGCCCTTGTCGTGCGTCCGGGCCCAGGTGGTGCAGAAACGTTCCTCCCAGGCCCTTGACGCTCTCTCCCGGCGGCCCTAGGTTCAGCGCTGCAAGTTTCCGGCAAGTTACAGAAACTTCCTGCATAGCTCTTCCTGCACAGCTCACCCCCGGCTGCCCCCACCCCAGCCACCCCCAGGAGACGACGTGGTCACCACCGCCCCCACCCGCCGGACCGCCCGCGCGGCCGGCGCCCTCGCCGCCTCGGCGGCCCTGGCGCTCTCGCTCGCCACCTCCCTCGGCGCCCCCGCCGCCCAGGCCGCCCCACCCGCCAACAACGGCAAGGACGTCACCGCCACCCTCTTCGAGTGGCGCTTCGACTCCGTCGCCCAGGCCTGCACCTCGACGCTCGGCCCGAAGGGCTACGGCTTCGTCGAGGTCTCGCCGCCCCAGGAGCACATCCAGGGCCCGCAGTGGTGGACCTCCTACCAGCCCGTCAGCTACCGGATCGCCGGGCGGCTCGGCGACCGGACGTCCTTCAAGAACATGGTCGACACCTGCCACGCCGCCGGGGTCAAGGTCATCGCCGACGCCGTCGTCAACCACATGACGGCCGGCTCCGGCACCGGCACCGGCGGCACCGCGTACACCAAGTACACCTACCCCGGCACCTACCAGGACCAGGACTTCCACTCCTGCCGCCAGCCGATCACCAACTACCAGGACCGCTCCAACGTGCAGAACTGCGAGCTGGTCAACCTCGCGGACCTCGACACCGGCAGCGCGTACGTCCAGCAGACCATCGCCCGCTACCTGGACGACCTGGGCTCCCTCGGCGTCGACGGCTACCGGATCGACGCCGCCAAGCACATCGCCGCCGGCGACCTCGCCGCGATCAAGGCGAAGACGGCCAACCCCAAGGCCTACTGGGTGCAGGAGGTCATCTACGGCGCCGGCGAGCCGGTCCAGCCCACCGAGTACACCGGCACCGGCGACGTCGACGAGTTCCGCGTCGGCACCGACCTCAAGCGGATGTTCACCAGCGACAAGCTCGCCAACCTGTCCGGCTGGGGCGCCTCCTGGGGGTACCTGCCGAGCGGCCAGGCGCGCTCCTTCATCGACAACTGGGACACCGAGCGCAACGGCTCCACCCTCAACTACACCTACGGCAACACCTACACGCTGGCCAACGTCTTCCTGCTCGCCTCGCCGTACGGCGCGCCCAACGTCTACTCCGGTTACGCCTTCACCAGCAACGACGACGGCCCGCCCAACGGCGGCACCGTCAACGCCTGCTACCAGGACGGCTGGAACTGCACCCACGCCTGGCGGCAGATCGCCAACATGGTCGGCTTCCGCAACGCCGTCGCGGGCACCGGCGTGACCAACTGGTGGTCCAACGGCAACAACGCGATCGCCTTCGGCCGCGGCAACAAGGGCTACGTCGCGCTCAACCACGAGAGCGGCCCGATCACCCGGACCTTCCAGACCGGGCTCGCGGCCGGCACCTACTGCGACGTCCAGCACGGCGACCCGCAGCCGGGCGGCGGCTGCACCGGCCCGACCTACCAGGTGGGCGCCAACGGGCAGTTCACCGCGACGGTCGGCGCGGGCGACGCGATCGCGCTGTACGTCCCGGGCGGGGCGGCCAGCACCTCCGGTGCCTCGTTCAACGTCAACGCGACCACCGTCAACGGCCAGAACGTCTACGTGGTCGGCGACGTCGCCGCGCTCGGCGGCTGGGACCCGGCCAAGGCGCTGCCGCTCTCCTCGGCCGGCTACCCGGTCTGGTCGCTGTCGCTCGCGCTGCCGGCCGGCACGGCCTTCCAGTACAAGTACGTCCGCAAGGACGCGAGCGGCGCGGTGACCTGGGAGTCCGGGGCCAACCGGACGGCGACCGCGCCGGCCTCGGGCCTGGCCACCCTGAACGACACCTGGCGGCCGTAGGCCCTGTCCGGCCACCCTCGGGCCGCCCCTGGACCCCCGTCAGCCTGGACTGACGGGGGTCCCTCGTGCGGGTGGCCGTTCCGGTTCAAACCTCGGCCGGCGAGGCGGCGCTGACACGATCGCGGGATGAGAACCACCCCCCTCGTCCTCTCCGCTACCGCTACTCGCACGACGAGTGATCACCACGGGAACTAACTCCCGGCCCTGGACGTGGGGTTGGGCTAGGGTGGGGACATGGTTGCAAACTGCAAGGAAGAAGTGGCCGTGAACGAACCGGAGTTCGTCAGCGCTCCCGCCCTGATTCTTCAGTCCCTCGCCGCCGACCCCGACCGGCGGGCCATCACCACCGCCGACGGCATCGAACTCACCGCGGGTGACTTCGCCGCCGCCACCTACCGCCTCGCCCACGAGCTCATCGCCCGGGGCGTGGTGCGCGGCGACACCGTGACCCTGCTCGCGGGCAACACCGCCGAGGCGCTGAGCGGCCGTTACGCGGCAGGCCTCGCGGGCGCGCGGGTGGTGAACCTCTACGACGGCATGAGCGCCTCGACCCTGGCCGAGATCGCGACGAGCGTCGACACCGCCGTCCTGCTCGTCGACGCCGAACGGTACCCGGTGGCCGCCGAGTTGCTGCCCCTGATCGACGTGCCGACCGTCCTCCGTCTCGGCCCAGGACCGGCGGCCATCGGCGAGGACGTGATCGCCGCCGCCGCCCACCGGCCCGCCGAACCGCCGGCCGTCCGGGTCGGCCCGGACGACGACTGGGGCATCCGGCACACCGGCGGGACCACCGGAATCCCGAAGGGCATCCGCAGCCTGCACGGCGCCTACCGGAAGGTCTTCGACACCCCCGGCCGCATGGAGAGCGAGGCACCCCGCTTCCTCGCCGCCACCTCGCTCGCCCACCTCGCCGGGCTCTTCTCCGACCTGACGCTCCACCACGGCGGCACGGTGATCCTCCAGCGCTCCTTCGACCCCGGCGCGGTGCTGGCCGCGATCGAGCGCGAACGCATCACCGACCTGTGGGTGCTGCCGCCGCTGCTCTACCAGCTGCTCGACCACCCGGCGATCGGCCGCACCGACCTGTCCAGCCTGCGCCGGGTCTCGTACGGCGGCTGCGCGGCCTCGCCCACCCGGGTACGGGAGGCGCTCAAGGTGTTCGGGCCGGTCCTGTGGAGCGGCTACGGGCAGTCGGAGGCGCAGAACATCTGCATGCTCGCCCCGCACGAGCACGACCGGGTCGGGCACGGCGGCCAGATCGCGGTCGGCCGACCCCTCCCGGGCATCGAGGTGGCGATCCGGTCCGCCGACGGCACCGAGCTGCCGACGGGGGAGCAGGGCGAGATCCACGTCCGCTCGGACACCGTCATGGCCGGGTACTGGAAGCGGCCCGACCTGACCGCCGAGGTGCTGCGCGACGGCTGGCTGAACACCGGCGACATCGGCTACTTCGACGCGGACGGCTACCTCTACCTGGCCGACCGGCTCAAGGACAAGATCATCGTGGTCGGCGGGCACGTCTACCCGTCCGAGGTCGAGGACCTGCTGCTCACCCACCCGGCGATCGCGCAGTGCGCGGTCTTCGGGGTGCGCGACGCGCAGGAGGCGGAGCACGTCCACGTCGCCGTCGTCGCCGCGTCGGGGCAGCGGCCGGACCTGGAGGAGGTCCGCGCGTTCGTCACGGCCCACAAGGGGCGGATCTACGCGCCGGAGGCCCTGCACGTCGTGGCCGCGATCCCGCTGACGTCGGTCGGCAAGCCGGACAAGAAGCGGCTGCGCGAGTCCGTGGCGGGCTGACGGCGGGAGGCCGACGGCAGGCTCTAACCCCGCCCGACGTACGGCATGGCGGTCGCCATCACGGTGGCGAACTGCACGTTGGCCTCCAGCGGCAGTTCGGCCATGTGCCGGACGGTGCGGGCCACGTCGGCCACGTCCATGGTCGGCTCGACCGCGAGCCGCCCGTCCGCCTGCCGCACCCCGGTGCTCATCGCGGCGGTCATGTCGGTCGCCGCGTTGCCGATGTCGATCTGCCCGCAGGCGATCCGGTACGGGCGGCCGTCCAGCGACAGCGACTTGGTCAGCCCGGTGACGGCGTGCTTGGTCGCGGTGTAGGCGATCGAGTGCGGGCGCGGGACGTGCGCCGAGATCGAGCCGTTGTTGACGATCCGGCCGCCCTGCGGGTCCTGCGCCTTCATCTGCCGGAACGCGGCCCGGGCGCAGAGGAACGCCCCGGTCAGGTTGAGGTCGACCACCGCCCGCCAGGCCTCGACCTCCAGGTCCTCCACCGGTACGGCCGCGCCGAAGGTGCCGGCGTTGTTGAACAGCAGGTCCACCCGGCCGAAGCGCTCGACGGCTGCGGCGAACAGCGCGTCCACCGCCGCCGGGTCGGTGACGTCGGTCGGCACCACCGCGGTCGGCGTGCCGCCCAGCCGGGCGGTCTCCCGCAGCGGCTCGGCCCGCCGGCCGGCCAGCGCCAGCCGCCAGCCGGCCGCGGCCAGTTCGACCGCCACGGCCCGGCCGACTCCGCTCCCGGCTCCGGTGACGACGGCGATCTGCTGGGGCATGGCGTTCTCCTGGGTCTGCTCGGTTTCGGCTGGGCTCGGGTTCCCCGGGGTGGGGTCCGCTCGCTCCGGGCGTGAGCCGATCGTTGCGGATGCGGGGGCCGCCGTCACTGGTCGAAGGCCCCAAAATTCGCACCCCCGGACAGGCCGCGGACCGTGCTCCCCGCCGTCCGGCCCCCGTCGTTCGGGGGGAGTGGTGAAGGCCTTTACCTGATCGCGAACAAACATTGGATTTCCGGTGGCCACCGCGCAACCGGGCCACCCCGGTCCACGTCATAAGATCGCAGGAAGGCGCGCCACCGCGAGGGAGGACGCGCCGCCACCCCGGGGACCGCACCAGCGCCGCGCCCCCGGTCTGTCCGGCCCCACCGGGGGGCCACAGCCCGGTCAGACGGACCGGGCGTGTCATCGGTCGGAGAGTCCTCACCGTGCTTAGGCAGTCGTCCCGTTCCCGCGCCGTCCTGACCGGCGCCGCCGTGCTCGCCCTGGCCGCCTCGCTCGCGGCCTGCGGGAGTTCCGGCGGCGGGAAGGGGGACGGCGGCAAGGCGGCCGGTACCCCGGGTGCGACCGGTACCGCTGCCACGGGCGGCTCGCCCAGCGCGGGTGGCGGCGGTACGCCCGCGCCCACCACCGCGGAGCCCGCGGCCGCCACCGGGAAGGTGCTGATGCCCACCGGTCCGGCCGCAAACCTGAGCAAGGCCCGGGACACGTCCGCCGGTCCGATCATGATGACCACGGTGACCGGCGCGAAGTCCGGCGTCTCCGGCAAGGTCTGGGTCTGGCTGCCGCCCGAGTACAACGACCCCAAGTTCGCCAAGACCGGCTTCCCGGTGCTCACCCTCTTCGCGGGCGGCCAGAGCAACGGCTACAACACCTGGACCGACAACCAGCTGCCGATCCAGGAGGAGAACGAGCAGCTGGTCAAGGCGGGCAAGTCCCACCCGTTCATCATGATCATGCCGGTGCAGAACTTCAACAGCGACGAGCACAACGCGCTGGACTGCTCCGACATCCCGGGCCAGCCCAAGATGGGCACCTGGATGTCCCAGGACCTCCCGGACTTCGTCCGCGCCAACTTCCGCACCGTGAAGGGCCGCGACGGCTGGGGCGTGATGGGCGCCTCCACCGGCGGCTTCTGCAGCGCCAAGCTCGCCCTCCAGCACCCGGACGTCTACAAGGCCGCCGTCCCGATCGACGGCTACTACGTTCCCGACTCGGGGCTGTGGAAGGGCCACGACGCCGAGCGGCAGGCCAACAACCCCGACGTACTGGTCGCCCAGGGCAAGGCCGACGTGAAGATGCTGGTCACCGCGGGCGGCGCCAACCCGTACGAGACCAAGCTGGTCAAGGGCTGGGTCGCCAAGGCCGCCCCGCCGGTGTCGCTGGAGTACTACGAGCAGCCCGGCGGCAAGCACCTGACCTCGGACTTCAAGAAGATGATCCCGGACACGCTGCAGTGGCTCACCAAGAACCTGGCGGGCCCGGAGGCCGACTGATCCCAGCGGCACGACAAGCCGTACGGCCGTCTGTACAGCCACCCGCACGACGACCCGCAGGCCGTGGGCCCGGGGCACCCAGGTGCCCCGGGCCCACGGCGTTCCGGCAGCGTCCGGAGGCCGGGGCGGGCGAGCGCGGGGCGGCTCCCGCGCAGCGCCGTTTCCCCCGCGCGCATGCCTGTGACCTGCGCGTCAATCGGACATTGATTCGCTTTTGATCGACTGTGAGCACCTTGGATGGGGCCGCTCCACCGGCTGGCCCCGCCCGCCCCACGACGTCGTGAAGAGAGTCCCATGCCGATCCATCTACTGCCCCAGCCGTCCCCCTCCGTGCCCGAGCAGGCGGGGTCCGGGGTCGACACCCGGGGCGCGGCCGTGCCCGTGCGGGCCGTCGGCGAGGAGCCGGTGACGGCCCGCTTCGCCGGACTGCGGCTGGTGCACGCCGCGCTGCGCCGGGACCTCGCCCGGCTGCCCAACGCCCTGCGGCTGCTCCAGCCCGGCGAGGACGACGCCGGCGAGGCGCTGCTGCGGCACTGGAGCTTCGTGACCGCGATGCTGACCTGCCACCACGAGCAGCAGGACAGCCGGATCTGGCCGATCGTGCGCCGCTTCGCCCCCGAGCTGCGGCTGCTGCTCAACTGGCTGGAGGCGGACCACCACAACCTCGACCACTCGTTCACCCGGGTCACCACGCTGGTGCGGATCGCCAGCCGGGACACCGGCAGCGCCTGGCCGGTGGCGTACGCGATGGAGGACCTGGCGGCCCGGCTGGAGACGCACCTGCGGATCGAGGAGCGCCAGTTGCTGCCCCGGATGGAGCGGGTGGTCCCGGAGGGCTCCCGGCTCGGCGGCCTGGGCGAGCTGATGGACCTGCTGCGCTCGGCGGACGGCCCGGGGACGGCGGACGCGCTGGCCTGGCTGCTGGAGGGCGTGGAACCGGCGCTGGTGGAGCGGCTGTTGGCCGAGTGCGACGACGACGTGGCCCGCAACTGGCCGCACTGGCAGGCCACCTACCAGCGCTGCATGGCGCCGCTGTGGGGCCCGGCCGGTGCGCTGGGCAGCGACCTGGGCGGTGTCGCCGACTGACCGCCGGTCCTTTTCGCGGCCCGTCGATCTACGCGCGTGGCATACCCCCGAGGCATATGCCGAGCCTCTCCGGAATCCGCTACCCGCAGTTCCAACTCCCCTCGCCCCCTAGGGGATTCGACCCATCACCCTCGGGGTCGCGGCTGTTCGGGCGCTCCGGGGCCGGCCAGGGGGTGCGTACCGCCGACGGCCGATGGCGGGGCGCGTCCGGGCGCCTACCGTCGACACCATGACCACAGCGAGCACCCCGAACTCCCACCGAACCCCTGCCCGGCGCCGCTTCGGGCCCGCCGTCCACCGCCGGGCGCTCCTCGCCGCCGGAGCCGTTCTGACCCTCGGCGCCGGACTGACCGCCTGCGACGGCGGTGTCGCGCTCTGCCTCGACGACGACAGCTGCGACGTCGTCGTCCGCACCGACGGCGCCGACGCCTTCAAGACCCTCCAGGTCTTCGGCGGCGACCGCACCGTGAAGATGACGGTCGGCCACATCACCGACAGCACGGTCGAGGTAGCGGTCGGCGACGAACGGAAGACCGTCGGCAAGGACGCCGAGACCGCCGTCGGCGCGGCGAAGGTCACCCTGCGCAAGGCGGACAAGGGCGACCGCTACGCCGAACTGCACGTCACCCACGGCTGACACCGCCGGCCCGCACGCCCGCACGCCTGCCCGCCCGACGCCTCCCCGGCGCCCGCTCAGGCCGTACCGACCGGCCGTGGGTGCGGCTCAGCCCGAAGCGAGCCGGAACTCCAGGTTCCCGAACCGGACCTGGTCGCCCGGCCGGACCCGCACCCCGCCCGCGATCCGGCGCCCGTTCACATGCGTGCCGTTGGTCGAGCCCAGGTCGTACAGCACCCAGCCGCCGCCCTCGCGCCGCAGTTCGGCGTGCCGTCGGGACACCGAGGCGTCGTGCAGCCGCAGCCCCGAGCCGGGAAACCGACCGATCGTCAACTGCCCCGCCCCGGTCTCCGGCAGGCTCAGCCCGGGCAGCCGCTCGGTGCGCCAGGCCCGGCGCAGCCGGTCCCCGAACGCGGAGACCCGGCCGACCGTCCGCAGCAGGAAGCGCTCGACCGGGTTCCCGGTCGGCAGCCCGGTCATCGCCTCGTCCAACTCGCCCCGGCTGGTGGCGTGCAGGACGATCTCCATCCGGCCGAGGAAGGTGTCGTGCGACAGCCGTCCGCTGCCCGCTCCGTCCTTGAGCACCCCGAGCGCCTGGTCCCGTTCGGCGTCCGAGGGGCGGACCGCGCCGGAGGGCCGGACGGCGCCGGTGCGGAACTCAGGAGACGTCATGGCCCGATTGTCGGCTCGGCCGGCTCGGACTGTCCAGATCACGCCGGGTGCCGGCGCACGGTGAGTACGTCACTGCACTCCAGACGCCCGGTGCGCCACCGCGGTTCCGGGTGCTTGGGAGGGGCAGGGGGTCAGCCCTTCCGGGCGGCCGCCAGGATCTTCTCGGTGGTGTGCAGGAACCGGGAGGTGACCGCACCCCGGTAGGCCTTGCCGAACAGTTCCCCGGTGACCCACTTGCCGTCCCGCAGGTGGACCACCACGTACGCGGCGCCCGGGTCGGCGCCGACCACCTCGTGGTCGCCCTTCGGTGAGAGGCGGGGGACGGCGAGGTCGGCGGGCAGCGGCTCGGAGAGGAAGGCCACGACCAGCCGGACGTCGGGCGTCACCTCGACGCCCTTGAACGGCTCGGCGGCCAGCAGCGCGGCCACCTCGTCGACCGTCCGCAGCAGCGCGGGCACCGGGTAGCCGAGGGACCGCTCCAGGTGCTCCTCGATGCGCCGGGTGAGGGCGGCGCGGTCCGGCTCGTCGGTGGTGAAGAAGACGTTGCCGCTCTGGATGTAGGAGCGCACGCCCCCGAGCCCCAACTCGGCGAAGAGCGCCCGCAGTCGCTCCATCCGCACCGTCCGGCCGCCGACGTTGATCGCCCGCAGGAACGCGATGTACGTGGTCGTGGTGGTCACCCCGCCAGTCTGGCATCGGCCCCTGACACCCGGAGGTTGCCCCTGGCGCCCGGCGGTTGTCGGTGCCCGGTGCCAGACTGGCGCCATGGTCACCTGGCAGGATTTCGAGCAGCAGGCACCCGAGCTGGCCCCCCTCGTGCGGGCCCGGTTCGAAGCCGAGAAGCACCACGTCCTGGCGACGCTGCGCAAGGACGGTTCGCCCCGGGTGAGCGGTACGGAGGTCGGCTTCGTCGGCGCCGACCTGATGCTCGGGTCGATGTACGGCTCGTCCAAGGCGCGCGACCTCCAGCGGGACGCCCGCTTCGCGCTGCACGCCCACCCGGGGGACGAGACGATGGCCGGCGGGGACTCCAAGGTCTCCGGCCGTGCGGTCGAGATCACCGACGAGGCTGAACTGTCCGCCTACGCGGCCGATCTGCCCGAGCCGCCGCCGACCGCCTTCCACGCCTTCCGGCTGGACCTGGAGCAGGTGGTGCACACCGCCGTGGGGGAGGGCCACCTGTGGGTCCTCAACTGGCACCCGGGCCGGCCGGTGCAGCGGATCCAACTGCACTGACCGGCCCCGGACGCCTCGGACACGTCGGAGGCTCCGGATGCGGCGCTGCTACGGCAGGACGGACTTGACCGCCTCGGGGGTCCGGGCCACGACGGCGTGGCCGTCGTCCGCGGTGATGATCGGGCGCTGGATCAGGATCGGGTGCTCGGCCATCGCCGCGATCCAGCGATCCCGGTCCGCCGGCTCCCGGGTCCACTTCCGCATCCCCAGGTCCTTGGCGACCTGCTCGTCGATGCGGGTGATGTCCCACGGCTCCAGGCCCAGCCGCTCCAGTACCTGCTCCAGCTCGGCCGCGGTCGGCGGATCCTCCAGGTAGCGCCGCACGGTGTACTCGGCCCCGACGGCCTCCAGCGCGCCGAGCGCCGACCGACACTTGCCGCAGCGCGGGTTGATCCAGATCTCCATACCGGCAACCCTACCGAGCCGCCCGACGGCCGGGCGCCAACCCGCCCGGCCCGGCGCCCCCGCCGGACGCGCACCCGGGCCGACGCCGGGCGAGCCCCCGGCCCGGCCCGGTACCCCCGCCGGACGGGAACTCCGCTGTACCCTCCGGTGGTTCACGCAGCAGGAACGTGGCCTCTGGGAGGGGAGCACCGGATGGACGGCGCGGCGATCATCGAGGAACTGCTGACCAGCGAGGGCCGGGCCGACCCGTACCCGCTGTACGCGCGGGCACACGCGCTGGGCGCGGCGGTGCCCGCCGGGCCGGACACCGTCCTGGTGGCCGGCCATGCCGCGGCCGACAAGGTGCTGCGCACCCCCGCCTTCGCCGTCGCGACCGCCGACATGATGGCGGAGCTGACCCCGGAATTCGCCGAGCACCCGTCGATGGCGCTGTTCGGCCGCTCGATCCTGCAGCGCAACGCGCCCGACCACCCCCGGGTCCGCTCACTGATCGCCTCGGTCTTCACCGCCCGTCGGGTGGCCGCGCTGCGCCCGGCGGTGGAGGCGGCGGTCGCCGGGCTGCTGGACGAGATGGCCGAGCAGGGCGCCGACGGCTCGCCGGTGGACTTCATGGACGCCTTCGCCTTCCGGCTGCCGGTCGGGGTGATCTGCGAACTGCTCGGCGTCCCCGAGCGGGACCGCTACCGCTTCCGCGACCTCGCCTCCGACCTGACCGTCGCCCTGGAGTTCATCGACGACCGCTCCGAGCTCACCAAGGCTGACCAGGCCGCCGACGAACTGGCCGGCTACTTCACCGAGCTGGCCGCCGAGCGCCTCGCCCGCCCGCAGGACGACCTGGTCACCGACCTGGCCCGGATCGCCGCCGACGACCCGGAGCGGCTGCCCGCCCGGGAGCTGCTGGCCAACCTGGTGCTGCTGCTGGTGGCCGGCTTCGAGACCACCACCAACCTGCTCGGCAACGGCCTGGCCCTGCTGTTCCGCCACCCGGAGGCGGCCGCCGGGCTGCGCAGCGGCGCGATCACCCCGGCGGGCTTCACCGACGAGGTGCTGCGCTTCGACTCCCCGGTCCAGCTCACCTCCCGGGTGGCGCTGGCCGAGGGGCTGGCCGTCGACGGGCTGCCCGTGCCGGTCGGCAACGTGGCGCTCCTGCTGCTCGGCGCGGCCAACCACGACCCGGCCCGGTACGACCGCCCGGAGGTGTTCGACCCGACCCGCCGGGACAGCCAGCCGCTGAGCTTCGGCGGCGGCCCGCACTACTGCCTGGGCGCCCAGCTGGCCCGGCTGGAGGCCGAGGTCGCGGTGCCCGCCCTGCTCGACCGCTTCCCCCGGCTCGCCCCGGGCGGCGTGCCGGCCCGGCGGGACCGCCTGGTCCTGCGGGGCTTCGAGACCCTGCCGGTGATCGTCCGCTGACGACCGTCTCGCCGCTGACCGCCCACCGACCCGGCTGCCAGCCGGGACGGGGGTCGTCACCGTCCGCCGGCCGGCCCTGACGCCCCGCTTCCGGGCCCGGTCGGCCCCGGAAACCGGGACGTTCGGCCATTCGTGGCCGGGTCCTCCGTAGGAGAGCATGGAGGGACGAACCGGTCATACCGGACCGGTCGGCCAGGAGGACCCACCGTGCCCGTAGCACCCCGCCCGCAGCATCCGGCGGCCGTGGAACCCCGGGCACCGCGCTGGGTGCCCTGGCTGCCGGTGCTCCTGCTGCTGCTCGACCTGGCCGCCGAGGCGATCGTCCCGGACGCGGTCGCGGCCGGCTTCCTGCTGACCGCGCTGCCCGTGGTGGCGGCGTTCAGCTACGGCCCGGCGCTGACCGCCACCACCACGGTCGGCGCCCTGGCGCTGCAACTGGTGCTGGCCGTGCGGGCGGGCCACATCAACGAGCAGCACCACGTCTGGGTCTACATCGCCACGCTGCTCTCCGGGGTGATGGGCACCGCCCTGTCCTGGCAGCGGACCCGGCAGAACCGCACCCTGCTGCACGCCCGTACCGTCGCCGAGACCCTGCAGCGCACCGTGCTGCGCCCGGTGCCCGAGCGGGCGGGCGGCCTGCGGGTGGCCGGCCTCTACCGCCCGGCCCAGGCCGAGGTCCTGGTCGGCGGGGACCTGTACGAGGTGTGCGACACCCGCTTCGGCGTCCGGGTGCTGCTCGGCGACGTCCGCGGCAAGGGCCTCGGCGCCGTCCGTACGGTGGCCGACGTGCTCGGCGCCTTCCGGGCGACCGCGCACGACACCCCCGACCTGGTCGACCTCGCCGACCAGCTGGACCGTGCCGTCCTGCGCGACGCCGCCGACCGGGGCGACGACGAGCTGTTCGTCACCGCCGTCCTGCTGCAGTACCGGCCGGGCTCCGACTGCGTGGAGATCGTCAACCGGGGCCACACCACCCCGCTGCTGCTCACCGAGCACACCATCACCCCGGTGTCCTGCGCGGACGAGCTCCCGCTCGGCCTCGCCCACCTCGGGCCCCCCGACGAGCGCGGCAAGCCGACCGCCGTCGCCCTGCCCCCGGGCCACACCGTCCTGCTCTACACCGACGGCGTGAGCGAGGCCCGCGACGCCACCGGCGCCTTCTACCCGCTGGCCCCCCGGCTGGCCGCCCTCGGCACCACCTCGCCCGACCGGCTGGTCTCCTTCCTGGCCCAGGACGTCCACGAGTACGCCGGCCTGCTCGCCGACGACCTCGCCGTCCTGGCGCTCACCCCGGAGCGCCCGTAGGCCTTCCCCGGGTGAACTCCCGCAGCCCGAGCCCCCGGTTCCAGCCCTGCCCGCCTGCCTGCCTGCCTGCCTGCCCGCCCGCCTGCCCGCCTGCCTCCGACAACGCGCCAGTGGCGCCGCTGGGGGCGGCGCCACTGGTGTCGGTCGGGTGTTCAGTTGTCCGTCGTCGGTGTCAGCTGTGTCGTCCGGGTCGGCGGTAGACCATCGCGCACAGCGCCACACCGCCCAGGACGGCGAGGGCGCCGAGGGCTGCGATCAACGCGTCGGGCGCCGAGCTGCCGGTGTTGGGCAGCGTCCCGCCGCTCGCCGACGGACTCGCGCTGTGGGTCGGGCCGGCGGTCGGGGTCGTACTGCCGGACGGGGTTGCGGTCGGCGAGGGAGACGTCGACGCGGTCGGCGACGGCGTCGGGGACGGCGAGGACGTCGGCGACGGGGAGGAGGTCGGGGAAGGGGACGGCGACGGTGACCCGGTGGGGGTGGTCGGCAGGATCACGCCCATGTCGAGGTCGAGGTCGCGCTGCCCTCCGCTGAGCGTGACGGTCTGGGTGATGCCGGTGGCCGGGTCGGCGTCCGAGTCCTTGGCCGGATCGGTGCCGACGCCCCGCTTGGTGACGGTGGCGCCGGCGGGCAGGGTGGACAGGTCGAACTGCACCGCGTAGCTGCCGTCGGGCAGGTGGTCGAAGAGGTAGTGGCCGTTCTGGTCGGTCACCGTGGTGACCGGCTTGCCGTTCTTGTCGCGGACGGGCTGGCCGTTGCCGTCGAGCAGCTTCACCGTGACGCCGGCGATGCCCGGGTCGCCGGGCTTCTGGATGCCGGAGCCGTCCACGTCCTGCCAGACGAAGTCGCCGAGCGCGTTGTCGGAGGGCTTGGTCTGCTTGACGGCGACGCCGACCTTGGCCGGCTCGGCGGGCAGCAGCTGGCGGCCGCCGGCGTCGGTGGCGGTGAAGGCGAAGCTGTTCCAGGCGTACTCCCCGTCGGGGGCGTCCACCGAGGCGACCATGGGCCAGGTCAGGGTGAAGGCCTCGCCGGAGGGCAGGCTGCCGGGGCGGCGGACCCGGAACCAGGTGGCCGTTCCCGGGCCGGGGAAGGTACTGCTCCAGGTGGCGCTGCTGTTGCAGCCGGTCCGGTTGACCAGGGCGGCGTCGACGCACGGGTTGGGGTCGGTGGTGTACTCGATCACCACGGTCGGGTCGCTGGTGGTGATCGGCTGGCTCAGCGACGGCGTCCAAGCGCTGCCGCGCGGAGCGTCCTGGGTGAGGACGTAGTTGTCGCCCGGGGTGGGGAGCTTGTCGTAGGCGATGAAGTCGGTGACCGGGTCGGGCGAGTCGTTGCGGACGGTCATCCGGTAGGAGATCCGGCCGCCGGGGGTGGCGCTGCCGATGCTGACGTAGTCGGCGTCCAGGTCGCCCATGACCTCCTTGTACGAGCGCAGCACGCTCGGCACGTCCACCTGGATCCGGGAGGAGTCGTGGCACATGAGCTCGGAGGTGTCGCCGTTGCCGTTGAGGTCCAGCAGGTCCGGGACGCCGCTGTCGGAGCCGGAGAACATGCAGGCGACCGGCGCGGTCGGCCGGTCGACGGTCACGTAGATGTCGTTGGTCAGCTCGCCGGAGCGGATGCTGCTGGCGACCTGGACGTCGAAGAGCATCCGGTAGGCCAGCGCGTCGTGCAGGTACATCATGTCGGGCGCGCCGGGCGGCCATTCCATCCGGACGATCTGGCGGCCGTCCGGGCCGGGGGTGACGGTGATCGACTGGGGGGCCTTGGCATCCGGGTAGGCCGGGTCGGGCCGGGCCGAGCCCTCGACGTAGACGACACCGGCCGGGAGCACGTCGTACAGCACGAGCGGGCGGGTCAGGTCGCGACCGCTGCGGTTGTACGGGATCACCTGGAAGGTCGCCATGCCGCCGGGTGCGGACAGCTCGCCGGCGACGGTGGTCTTGGCCGCGCCGAGGTTGGTCGCGGCGGTGACGGTGGTCGAGGCGCAGGCGTTGGCGGCGGAGGTGCTGGTGCCGTCGCCGGCGGTGGTGTCCAGACAGTTGGTCAGCGGGCTGGGGGCCGGGCGCCCGTCGTGGCCGGGGGTGACGACCTGGGCGATCACCTGCACCGAGTTGCCCGGGCTCCAACCGGTCGGGATGGGGCCGTCCCAGGTGAACCTGAGGCCGTCGAGCCAGCGGCCGGCCGGGATGCCCAGCTCGTCGCGGGCCGGGTCACCGGCGCCCTGGACGAAGGTGATCCGGCGGGTGCTGGAGCCGTCCAGCGGGCTGGACGGGCTGAAGGTCAGCCAGGTCGGGTCGCCGTCGAGGCGGTACTGCAGGGTGAGCCCGATGCTGGTCGGGTTCCACGGCTCCAGCTGGAGGGACTGCGGGAAGAGCCAGTTGTACAGGCCGTCGGTGGTGCCGGCGCCGGGGTCGGTCATGGTCAGGCTGGTGGCCGGGCCGGAGGTGTTGGTGGCCGACAGGCTGAAGGAGTTGATGTCACCGGAGGTGACGCTGTCGCGCCACACCTTGCTGGCGGTCACCATCACACCGGTGGCCGGGGGCCGGAACTGGCCGGTGGTGGTGCCGGCGGTGTCGAGCTTGCGCTCGGCGTCCGGCCCGATCGGGTCGCCGTACAGGTCCACGGTGTTGTCGGAGGTCGTCCCGTCCGGGAATTCGGCCTCCGGGTAGTTGACGACCAGCACGCCCGGCAGCCGGCAGCCGCCGCGGCCGTTGCCGGAGCGGAACTCCCCGATGTCGTAGCCCCAGGTGTTGGGGCCGGGCGCGACCTGGCTCCAGCCGGGCGAGCGGCCGGTGTCCACCACGGCGCCGGGCGGCAGGGTGTCCAGCAGCCGGCTGGTGTCCAGGTCGACGTTGGGCACCAGGTCGGTGGCGCAGGCGCTGAACTGGTAGGTGACGGTGCGCCCGTCGCTGCTGGAGGTCTGGATGCCCTTGGTCACCGTGTACTGCGGCTGCACCTGGGCCTTGGTGTCGGCGGTGGCGGTCTGGCTGGGCTCACCGGTGGCCGTCATGGTGGCCGAGTTGGTGGAGGCCGCCCCGTCGGGGGTGGTGAAGTTCGGGTACTTCATCGTCACCGTGATGGTGGCGGTGGTGCCCGGACTGAGGTCCTTGAGCCTGATGTCCATGGCACCGCCCATCGCCCCCGCGGCGGGCACGGTGGAGGCGGCCTGGTCCACCGAGGAGGGGTCGGGCGTCCAGCCGACGAACTGCATGTTCGACGGCAGGGTGTCGGTGATCCGCCCGTTGGTGCACTCGGTGATGGAGCAGGTGTACCGGAGGGTGTAGGTGACGTTCTCCCCCGGGGAGGCGGTCGCCTTGTCGACGGTTTTGGTGAAAGAGATCGCGGCCTGGGCCGGCGGCGCCAGCACGCTGCTGCCGAGCAGCGAACCGGCCAGCAGAGCCAGCACCGAGGCGATCCGCCCGGTCCGGAAGTGAATGCGCATCTGGGAAGTTCATCCGACCGTCCGACCGTCCTTCCCCCGACGCAACGCACAACCCCCCACTTCCACCCGATCGGCCGCACCTGCCGACAGGGCCCCGTCGCGCCCGAGAAGAGCGCGACGGGGCCCTGAACAGGCTTCATGCCCGCACCGGCAACCGCGACTTAGAGGTCGTAGTGCAGCTCGAAAATGCCTCTGACCTGCGGAAATGGGGGTCCTGTGGAAGGTCGTTTCACGATCGGTGCACACGCGGCGGCCATGACGATGAGATGCGCTGGGAAGTGCCGAGCGGAGCCCCGGCCCCAGCTCGCCTCAGCCTCCGTCCCGTCGTACCGCTGCTTCCCTCTCTTCTTCCCCTTCATCTGCGGATTCCTCCGGATCGGGCCGGGCGGCAGCTGAACGGTCGTGGCTGCTGCGGCGTAACTCATCTTGGACTCGCCGCCAAGCACGGATGATCGGAGGCACTTTCGACAGCACTTCGCCGATTTGTGTCAGCAGCAAGGTGAGGCAGCCGAACGACGCGAGAACGAGAAGGGTCACCCGATCCCAGCTCACCGTGTGACCCCCGCTCCCCAGGTACCCGGCCCAGCTCGGCGTGACGTGATCAGGAATGCGGCCGGCTCCCCGCTACAAGGGCTCGGACAGATGAGGCCGAGGACTCCGGCAATGGCTCTGGACATGTCGACACTCCGCACCTCTCGCCGGTACGACTGGTTCCGCGGCTGGCGAGGCCGTCGGCCGCTAACCGAGCAGGGCATGACGGACGAGCCACCCGAGGGCGTTCACTCCCAACCGGTCCGGCTCCTGGAGCAGCGCGGTCTCCACGGCACGGAGATCAGCGAGCTCCGGGGGTGCGGATAGCCGGTCCAGCGAGGTGAGACGCTTCATCGCAGCGTCGACGATGGCGGGCCAGCCGGGCATGCCGAAGTGGTGCGTGGCCTTGAAGGCAGCTGTGAACGCCCGGTGCAGAACGGCGTCGCGCCAGCCCTGCCGACGCATCAACTCCTCGGTGATCCAGATCTGTTCCTCGATGTTTCGGACGAACTCGGCGACGGGCCCGGACGCGGCGCGCAGCGTGAAACGGGAGCCGCCTGCCCACGGGAGGTCCAGGTCCGAGGCGACGGCCGTGAACGCACCCAGTCGTTCAGGCCCGCCGTCACGGGCGGCAAGGAGCGCCTTGCGGGCCCGACGGTACAAATCGACGCCCTGCGCGAAGACATCGCCGGCGTCCGGCCCGCCGGGTGCTGCGCGGATAGCGTCGAGCGGTTCGTTCAGCAGGGCTTCGGCGGCCAGCCCGGCAGCCGCCGCGCTCAGCAGAACCTCCGGGTCGCCGGGATCGATTCCGAGACGAGCGAGCGCGGCCGAGGCCTGCTCCTCCAACCCCGGGAACAACGGGGGCGGCTCCTCGGGCCGTGGCGCGAAGAGTGCGGCGAGCTGCGGGGACAGGGGAGCCGGGCCGGGCTCCTCGATGGAGACGCCGTGCTCCAGGAGGTCTTCGAAAATGGCGTCCGGTCCACAGTCGATGTGCGACGTGTCATGCCGCCCCGAGCAGTCCTCGGGGCACTCCAACTCCTCGCACATCTCCGGTTCCTCGGGCTGCGCCTCATTGACCAGGTGGTAGACGAGCCTGTCGGCCACGGTCCCGCGGGCCGTGATCACGGCGCTGCCCATCAGCATCTTCGCGTTCGTCAGCAGGTGGTCCTCCCGGCCGACCGAGGCCGGAGGCTCCGGGGCGTCGGGGACCCAGGTGTGGGCCGACTCCAGCGATATCGACAGCCAGGCGATCCGCAATGGCGGGACCTCCTCGTTCCCGGCCAGCTCGGCGACTTTCTCCGCGGCCTGCCGGACCGCGTCGAGCCGGGCCAAGTAGTGGTCACGGACCGATTCCCAGGCCTCGGAATCCTTGCGGACTTGTTCGGCGTTCCGCGCCAGGCCGGCGTCCCGGGTCTCCCGCGCCCGGGTGACCAGTCGGCTCAGACACGGGCGGCACCCGGACAGGCCGGCGTCCGGAGCGGGGCCGAGCGGCACCGGCCCGAGATCCCGGCCGAACGGGGCGCCGCACACGCAGCAGTCCAGGCTCGCCATCTGCTGGCCCGTCGGTATGGCGGGTAGGGCGGCACGGATCGTGCCGTGTGCGTAGGCAGGGATGTGCACGGGGCGAACTCCTCGGGTGTCGTGCTCCGCTGGTGTCCTCACCATGCTCACCTGGGCATTCAGTCATTAGTCACCAAGCGGAAGATTGGGCGTCGAACTTGACGGAAGCTGACTGCGTCGTACGTCGCGGCAGCGAAACTTGACACCCCCGGCAGGAGCCTGTTCACCGGCCGGGAAACAGGAGGATCCACGTGGTAGACACCCCGGACGAGTCCCGGCCGGAGGGCTGGCACCAGGAACTGGTCGACGCGTTGCAGGAACTGCACCGGTCAGCAGGGAAGCTGAGTTTTCGAAAGGTGAGCACGCTGATCCGCGAGCGTGACGACCCGCTGTCCGGCCCCAGCCACGAGACTGTGCGGTCCGCGATCAACGGAAAGCAGATGCCGCGCTGGGAGACGGTGCACGACATCGTCATGGTGCTGGCGGGCCTGTGCAACTCCCCTCGGGACGAGAAAGCCGAGGTCGGGAGATTCCTGCTGCTATGGCGGGCAGCCCGCGAAGGAGAGAAGGGCGCCCGGAAATCGTTCCAGGAACTGGCCAACAGCGGCTGGGGCGGTGAGGACGGCAAGTGGACACCCGAGATGGTCATGGGCATCCTGGTCAACCCGTTCAGCGCCATCCAGATCGCCCCCGGGCTCGCCGCCCCGCACGAACCGATCATCTCCGAGGACGTGTGGATCCGGGCGATGGAGAAGTTCATCGAGGAGGGCGGGGCCGAGCACGCACTGAGGGTCCTGCTGCACACACTGAAGGGCGACTACATCGGAGCCGTCGAAGGCACGCCGTTCGGCTACCAGGACATGGACCGGGAGGCGATGGACGCGTACGCGGCCTTCCAGTACGGCTGCCGGGAAGTGCGCCGCCGCTTGCGGGCGGAGCCCAATCTTCTCGCTGAATCGATTCGCGCGATGCGGGCCGACGAGACGATGGACCGGGACGACCGGGCGGAGATGCTTGAGAACGAGTCGGACCTGGGCCTGATGAGGGAAGTCATGATCGTGACCCCGGACACTTGGGACGACGTGTCCGAGGAGGCCCACCACATGGTCTTCGGCTACCTGATCAAGCAGATAGGCCCACCCGGCCCGCTCAGCCTGCCGGACGCGGATCGCTTCCCCATCCTCTGGCGCATCCCCGAACCTTTTGCGGAGTAATCCCGACCCGCACCTGCCCGGGCGGCGGCGGCTTCGCCGCCGCCCACGAGGCTGTGCACCAGAACGGTCTCGCGGTCGCTTCGTCGCCCCACTGTTGGGAGTGGAACGGCTTGGCGCGGGGCCGCCGCAGTTTAGATCGGGTCGCTTAGCGCCGGAGGAGATCGGCCAAAGCGCGTAGAGCAAGCAAAAGTTGACTGGTCATCAGATCAAGAATCTGTGCGGCCGCGCGCCGGCGGTGGCTCCGGCGAGACCAGACCGCAGGCAGGACAACGCCCAGATAGAGCAGCAGGAAGACGATCAGGACAACGACGCCCGGAGAGGAGAGCGCGGCGGCACTGGCTCGGACAGCATCCGTGGACGGCACGAGAGGATCCCTTTCGCGAAGAACTGGTCGATCGGGACTCTCGCTGTCCGACGGGTCTGTGCGGAAGCCGGATTCTCCGTTTGTACAGTCGAAGCCAAGAACGGGAGGCCACCGCCATATGCCAAGGGGCCGTCCAACGACAGGGCGCGACAGATGGGACAGGTGGGATGGCGTGTCGGTAAGTCCGGTAAGTGCTGAGGAACGATTCCGATTGGAACTGCGGACCTTGGGGGAGTGGCGCCTCAGCAGGCTCAGGCCTGCGCCGGCTCTGCGCGGTCTCGCAAGCAGCGCTCGGGTCGATTCGCCTTCGACGGTCAGAGGTTGGCTCCTTGGCCGGAACCTGCCGGTGTCCGCGGAGCGCCTGATCGGGCTGGTGCGCGCGATCGATGCCGAGGCGAAGCGTCAAGGAGTGGAGCCGCTGCCCGGCGAGCGGCACCTCTTCGACCTTGACCACTGGCGCCGTCGTCATCGGGACGCCGCGGCTGAACGGACTGGCGGGCAGAACTTTGGGACCGCGCGACAGCTGGCTCACTCGGACGGAGAGCTCAGCGTCGTCGCCTCGTTCGACCTGCCGCGCCCGCTGGCCGCCTGGCAGCCAGAGCGGCTCGGTGTGCACGCGGCGATCGCCGATCCGCTGCGGACGGCCGCGGCTGGCTTCGTGCTCCCGGCGTACATTGCCCGCCGCCACGACCATGAGCTGCGGGATTTGTTGACGGATGCCGCTTCCGGAGAAGACGCTGTGCTGTGCGTGCTGAGCGGGGTCAGTTGCACCGGTAAGACCCGCACCGCGTACGAGGCGGTCGCGGCCTGCCTCGCCGACTGGGCGCTGGCCTATCCGAAGGACGCCGACAGTCTGTGCCAGCTTCTCGCTACCGATGCTCTCGGTCCCCGCACCGTGCTGTGGCTTAACGAGGCTCAGGAACTGCTTGGTGGCCCCGGCGGGGAGGCCTCCGCTGCAGCACTGCGCCGACGGTTGGAGCAGTCAGGGCCCTTGGTGATCATCGCTACCCTTTGGCCGGGCCACCGCCACGAACTGACCTATTGTCCGGACGGCAATCAGGACCGCCACCCCCAGGCCAGAGCCTTGCTCACGGCGGCGCGGGTGATCACCGTCCCAGCAGTCTTCGACAATGAGGCGCTGGCGCGCTTGCACGAGACGGACGACGGGTCACTGGCCGTGGCCGCGCGAACCGCTCCGGATGGCTTCGTCACCCAGACCCTAGCGGGCGGTCCAGCTCTGGTTCAGTGGTACGAGCAGGCGGACGGGGTGCCGGACTGCTACGGCAAGGCTGTTGTTACGGCCGCGATGGACGCGCGCCGACTCGGCCACACCTCCCCGCTCCCGCTCGCGCTGCTGGAGGCGGCAGCGCCCGGCTACCTGACGGACGCCCAGCGCGCGGCAGCGCCAGCAGACTGGTTCGAGACCGCGCTGGTCTTCGCCCGGACCAGGATCAAGGACGTGGTGGCGGCACTTGGCGATGTCGCCCAGGACCACGGGATGGGGGCCCGACCAGGAGTGTGCCGACTTGCGGATTACCTCGACCATTACGCCCGGACGGCTCGGCATGCGTCCTTCCCACCCGCCTCGTTTTGGCACGCCGTTGAGCGCCACGCGGCGACCGCCGCTGATCTGTACGAACTGGCCTGCTCCGCAGAGCGCAGGGGCCGCTTGCGTCTGGCTGCCACATTGCTGCGCCGCGCGGCTAATGGTGGGCACGGTCCAGCCTGGACCGCGATCGTCTCGATGATGGCGTACCGGGACCTGACCGAGGAAGCCGAAATTCTGGCGCGATCCGTCCTGCAGAAGGGAGACCCGGAGCCGATGCTAGACCTGGCCTGGACGCTCAATGAATTCGGTCAACCCGATGAGACCGAACGGCTGGTCCGCGAGGCGGTGACAACTGGGCATGCCTCCGCGCTGACCTCCCTGGCCACGGTGCTGTGTGACGGCCCGGAGGCAGAAGAGGCGTTGACAAAGGCCGTGGCACTCGGAAGTCCCGAAGCGCCCTTTCTGCTGGCTAGGTTGTGGCGGAACGCGGGTGACCTCGAGGAGCACGAACGGCTCCTGTGGTTGGGAGCGTCGGCAGGCGACCGCGATGCCAGAGGCGAACTGGTATTGCTCAAGTGCCAGGTCGGCGAGTGGGACGAGGCCGAACGCCTGGCCCGATCATTCGCAGAAGGCGGCGACGGATTCGAACTGGCCATGATGGCGATGCAGCAGATCGATGACCGGACCGAGGCCGAACGGCTGGCTTGGGCGGTCGTCGAGCTGGCCGACCGGAACGTCCTCGGCGCGGTGGCACAGCGTTGGCAGGGTGGGACGTTCGCGGCCGTCATGACACTGATGGGACTGCACTCGGACGACGAGGTCGGCGCGGAGGCCGTTCTGCATCGCCTGGCAGGGTTTCGGAACCCGCAGACCTGGGCGGTGGCGGCCTGGCACCTGGAGAGGCATCACCCGGGCTGGGCTGAGGCTCTGCACCGACGTGCGGCAGAGTGGGGGAACCTCTACGCGCTGGAGCGGCTGGCCATGATGGAACGTCACCGTCACGCAGTCGGTGCCGAGCGCACGCACCGGGCCGCGGTCGATGCCGGCTGCGGCGTCGGCCCGCTCGCTGCTCTCTGGGAGGCCGAGGGTAGAACGGAGGAGGCCGAGCAGGTGCGTTGCTACGGCCTGGAGGTTGACGGTTCGATCGCCGATCCCTGGCCGTTCTAGCCGCCGTGGCCCGGCGGCAGCAAGTGGGCCCGTCACTGGTTCCTGTCGCCATGTGGCGGAGGCCGTCGCTAGTGATGGCTGCTGTAGGGCCTGGCGAGAGTTCGATCTGCGTGCACACTCATTTCACATCGACAACCAGTTGAGGTGCGACTGGCTGTCGAGGGCGCGGCGTTTCCGCAGGTCAGAGGCGCCCCTACAGGTCGTAGTTCTGATCGAACATGCCTCTGACCTGCGCAAATGATGGTCGCATGGAAGATCATTTCACAACCAGTGCACACGCGGGGGCTTCAACGGATGAGATGAGTCGAGAAGTGCGGAGCAGTGACGAGGGATCGCGTTGGCTGGTCGCTGCAGGGCGCTACGCAGTGCTACCGAACTTCGAACCGGCTCGTATGCGCCGCGTCATCCAGTGCCTCTGTGTTGAGGGTAAACGCCGGAATGCCGACCTCCCGAGGGTATCGACCGGGGAGGTCGGCATTGGCGTTCTTGCCGCGCCGTGCAGTGCCCAGCACTGCTTTTGCCGCGGCGACCAGCGGCTCTGCTCGGTCCTGCTCGGTCCTACTCGGTCCGCAGCGCGGTGGCGGTCCGCGACCGGGCCGCCCAGCCGGCCGGCAGCAGTGCCCCGAGCAGGGCGATCACGATCCCGCCGGCCAGCAGGGGGATGAGCAGCCCGGCGGTGTAGGTGTGGGTCACGCTCGGCGGCAGGTGCCGGCCGATCGCGTTCCCCATCGGGTTCAGCGTCGCCTTCTCCACCGCGACCCCGAGCGGGACCCCGATCAGCCCGGCGATCAGGCCGGTGAGTGTCACCGAGGTCAGGACCATCGCGATGGTCTGCTTGGGTGTCATCCCGAGGGCCTTGAGGATCCCCAGATCATGGACCCGCTCCCGGGTGTCCTGCACCACCATGCTCAGCACCCCGAGCGCGGCGACCGCGATCATCATCAGCGTGAGCGTGGCCACCAGGGCGCTCATGGTGAGCACCACGATGTTCTTGCCCGAGCTCGAGTTCGACTGGACCGAGGCGTTCAGCGGGGTCAGCGCGGCGGCGGCCGAGGTGGACCAGTCCGATCCGTTGACGTTGTCGGTCAGCTCGACGTTGAACTGGTCGATGTGCGGGGGCAGACCGGCGGCGGTGAAGGTGGCCGCATCCGTCATGACGGTGTAGTCGCCCTGGTTGGTGTCGAAGTTGATGCCGACGACCTTCAGCGGCAGTTGCTTGTTCTGCTGCGTCACGGTGACGTCGTCACCGACGTGGATCCCCGCCGTCGTGGCCAGCTTGTCGCCGACCACGGCCTCGCCGGGCGCCGAGTACCAGCGGCCGGACACCAGCTCCAGGTGCGTCCAGGAGAAGTCGCCGGTGACCGTGAACACCTTCGGCGGTTCGCCGCCGGGCGGAGCGCCGACCATGGCCGCGCCGCTTTCGCCCCAGCCGAACGCGGCCTTCGTGCCCGGGATTCCGGCGAGCGCGGCGGCCACCTTGGCGGCGTCCAGGTGCGGGGTGCGCGGGTCGTTGGGGCCGTAGAGACCCCAGGGCACGCCCACGTCGGCTGTGGGTATCACGATCTCCGACGCGACGTTGAAGCCTGAGGTGCTGGCGTCCAGGTACTTGGTGAACCCGGTCCCCAGCCCCACCGCGAACGTGGCACTCACCACGCCGAACAGCACCGCCGTACCGACCAGTACGGCCCGGGCCGGCCGGGCGAACGGCTGGGCCAGCCCCAGCGACATGGCCCGGGGCAGCGGCAGCCGCGAGGCCAGACGCTGCGCCGCCTGACCGCCCCCGGCCTTGGGGGCGCGGCCGACCACCAGGGCCCGCACCGTCGACATCCGGCCGGCTCGCAGTGCCGGGATCAAAGCTGTGACGCCGACGATCAGCAGGGTGCCCAGCGACACCACGGCGCTGACCCACAACGGAATCGTGGTACGGGCCGCGCCGAGCTGCTTGGTGGCCCCGTCCAGGATCGGCACAGCCAGGAGGTTGCCGAAAACCGTGCCGAGCACCACGCCGAGTGTCGCCGGGATCATGGCCTGCGCGGTGTAGGCGCGGGCCACCTGCGAAGGGGTGAAGCCCAACGACTTCAGAATCCCGATGCGCCGGATTCCCGAGGCCACAGCCCCGCTGACCACGATCGAGATGATCAGCACCGACATGAACAGCCCGAGGATCCCGAAGCCGATCAGGAACGGCACGTAGGCCTTGGCGTTGCCGGTCGCCTGCTGCTCCGTGGTCAGGTACGACTGTCCGCCCTCGACCGCGCCGGCCGGCGCGGCGGCGGCCACCGCCTGCTTGTCGGTGGCGATGTCGGTGGCGGTCCCGGCCTCGGCGAACCGGTAGAGCATCTGCTCGTCGGACTTGGCACCGGCGGCGGTGAGCCGCGCGAAACCGTCGGCGGTGGCGAAGGCGGTCGCGCTGTCGGTCACCGAGCCGCCGAAGCCGACGACCTTGAACGACGGCTTGCCCGGCAGGGAGGAGAACACCACTGAACTGCCGAAGCAGTCGGTGGCATAGTGCTGCCACGGCAGGGCGATCTCGTCCGGGCTCGTCGGCCAGCGCCCCTGGGTCAGCGCCAGTTGGTCCATCCCGGAGGTGCTGCCCAGGTCGGGCCGGGTGGTGACGGTGATCGGATGGTTGTCAGTACCGGCGAAATCGTTCTTGGGGCAGTCCGTGCCGACGGTTGTGTCCAGGGCGGCGGCGACCGGGTACGGCCCGGCCGCCTCGGTGACGCCGGCGGCGTGCGCGGTGGCGGTGGCCTGTGCGGCCGTGACCTTCGAGCCGTCGAACTGGACCGCCAGGTGCGCCCCGTTCCGGGCGCTGAAAGCGTGCTCGAACGGGGCCTGCACGACAGTCAGCAGACCGAGGGAGAGTACTGAGGACGTCACCGCGGCGAACGTGGTCAGGGCCATGACGATGGACTGGACCCGACGGCGGCCCACGCCGGAACGTACGACCTTGCCCAGGGCGCTCACCGGACCGCTCCCGCCGAGCTGTTGACGGTGGCGCCGCCGGCGGTGTTGACCACGTCCCGCTCGACCGCGCCGTCCACCAACTCGATCGTGCGGCGCGCGGTGCTCGCGGCCAACTGCACGTCGTGGGTGACCAGCAGGATGGTCTGGCCATCGCTGTTCAGCTCCAGCAGCAGCTGGCGCACGTCCTCGGCCGAGCTCGAGTCCAGGGCGCCGGTCGGCTCATCGGCCAGTAGCAGCGCCGGCTCGTTCATCAGGGCCCTGGCCACCGCCACCCGCTGCCGTTGCCCGCCGGACAGCCGCTGCGGATAGGCATTGACATGCCGGTCGATGTCCAGCGAGCCGAGCAGCTCGACGGCCCGCCGCTGCGCTTCGCGCTTGCCCATCCCGGCCAGCTGTGCCGGAACCATGACGTTGTCCAATACGGTCAGGTCGTCCAGCAGGTTGAAGAACTGGAAGATCATGCCGATGGAGGCCCGGCGGTACTTCGCCGAACCGGCCTCGCCGAGCTGGTCGACGCGGGTGCCGTCGACGGTCACGGTGCCACTGGAAGGCTTGTCCAGACCCGCGATCAGGTTCAGCAGCGTGGACTTGCCACTGCCGGAATGGCCGAGGATCGCCACGCACTCACCAGCCGCCACGGACAAGGTGACGCCGGCCAGTGCGGGCGGGCCGTCGTCGTACTTCTTCGTCGCGTCGCGGAGGTCGATCATCGGTGCATTCGTCATGGCCATGAACCTAGGAACGGACCACGATCCACCGCGTCGGCTGGCGGATGTCACCTCTTCCCAGGTCATCGGCCCGGGGGCGTATCCGGCGTACATCCCCGGGGCGACGCGCAGAGCCGATGCCACTGAATACGATCTCCGTATGGAACAGCTTCTCCAGCGTCTCTCGACATCGAAGCGCGTGACCTGGCTGACGTCACAGGCCGTGGTACTGGCCACTGCCTGCTTGTACGCGCTGATGCTCCCCTTGACGATGCCGACCCCTGAGAACGGCCTGTTCCGGTTCCCCGACCTCGAGCCCGCCCAGATGATCGGTCTGTACATCGTGCTCGCCCTGCCGGTTCTGCTGGTGCGTCGCCTGCCGGCGGCGGTCTTCGCGGCGGTCCTGGGCGAAACAGTCCTCGGCGACGCCTTCGGCGCGCGGCCCTCGATCGTGTTCGTCCTGCTCGTCGGCTTGGGCGGGTACCTCGCCGTCCGGCGGCCGAAGGCTGCCGCCGTCGGCTCCGTCGCGGGCATCGCGGCCGCGCTCGTCAACGACATCCACACCCGCGAGCAGTCCGTCAGCGACGCGGTCCAGTGGGCCGGGGGGTTCGCGTTGTGGTTCGCGGTCGCGTGGGTCTTCGGGGGCGTGTATCGCAAACGCCGTGAATACCTCGAAGCCCTGCAGGAGCAGACCGCGGCCCGCGTCGTCTTGGCCGAGCGGCTGCGGATCGCCCGCGAGCTGCACGACAGCGTCGCGCACAGCATCGGGATCATCACGGTGCTGTCGGGGGCGGCGGCGCGGGTCGTGGAGACCAAGCCCGAGCAGACGCGGCAGGCGCTGACCGGCATCGAGACCACCAGCCGGGAGACGCTGCTGGAGCTGCAGCGCATGCTCGGGGCGCTCCGCCGCGCCGAGCCGGATGACGCCATGCCGCAGGCCGCTCCGCTGGCGCCGGCCAGCAGCCTGGCCGACGTCCCGCAGCTCGCCGAACGCACGGCCGGCGCCGGGGTGCGGGTCCATGTGACCTGGCGGGGCGAGCGGCGTCCACTGCCGCCGGAGATCGAACTGTCGGCGTTCCGGATCGTCCAGGAGTCGGTGACGAACGTGGTGCGGCATTCCGGTGCGCGGACGTGCCGGGTCGCGGTCGGTTACGAGCCGGAAGGGGTGACGATCGAGGTGGTGGACGACGGGGACGACGGTCTCGGCGGGCCGGGCCGTCCGAGGTTCACGGCGGGGGCCGGCGGCAGCGGCTTCGGCCTGCTCGGCATGCGCGAGCGGGTGACGTTGCTGTCCGGCCAGTTCAGCGCGGGCCGGCGTTCGGAGGGCGGATTCCGGGTGGCTGCGAGGCTCCCGGCATGAGCGTGCGGGTGCTGCTGGTCGACGACCAGCCGCTGATGCTGGTCGGGCTCGGGATCCTGATCGGCGACACCGACGACCTGGAGGTGGTCGGCCAGGCCGGCGACGGCCGCGAGGCGGTGCGCCTGGTGCGTGAACTGCGGCCGGACGTCGTGGTGATGGACATCCGGATGCCGGATATGGACGGGATCGAGGCGACCCGGCAGGCGACCGCCGAACCGGACCCGCCCAAGGTCTTGGTGCTGACGACCTTCGACGACGACGAGTACGTCTACGGCGCACTGCGCGCCGGGGCCAGCGGATTCCTGCTCAAGAGCATGGCCCTGGACGCGATCCTGGGAGCGATCCGCGTGGTGGCCGCGGGCGACGCGCTGATCGCACCGAGCGTGACCCGACGGCTGATCGCGGACTTCGCCGGGACGTCCCGCCCCGCGGCCCCCGAACCGGACGCCGAGCCCGCTGAGGACCCACGTCTCCTCGCGGGGATCACCGACCGGGAGCGCGAGGTGCTGGCACTGGTCGGACAGGGACTGTCGAACACTGAGATAGCCGAGCGGCTGGTGATCAGCGCGGCGACCGCGAAGACGCATGTCGCGCGCCTGTTCGCCAAGCTCGAAGCCCGGGACCGCGTCCACCTGGCGATCGTCGCCTTCGAAGCCGGACTCATGCCGCGTAGACGGTCCGGACTCATGCCGCGTAGACGGTAGGGACAGGATCAGAAGAACGAGGCGGCGCTGCCCGAGCCGCCGGCACTACACAGAACTCCTGCGGAGATCGAACCCAGTGCACTCTCATTCCACATCGCGAGCCCCAGGGGTGTCGCAGCCGACCCCTCTCCAGGCGTTTCCGCAGGTCAGAACCTTGTCTGACCTGCGGAAACGATGAGAGGTCGAACTGCGTTTCCGCAGGTCAGAGGCGCCCCTACAGGTCGTAGTACAGCTCGAACTCGTGGGGGTGGGGGCGGAGGGCGATGGGGGCGATCTCGTTGGTGCGCTTGAAGTCGATCCAGGTCTCGATCAGGTCCGGGGTGAAGACGTTGCCGGCGAGCAGGTACTCGTGGTCGGCTTCCAGGGCGTCGAGGACGGCCGGGAGGGAGGCGGGCACCTGCGGGACGTTGGCGTGCTCCTCGGGGGCGAGCTCGTAGAGGTCCTTGTCGACCGGCTCCAGCGGCTCGATCTTGTTGCGGATGCCGTCGAGGCCGGCCATCAGCATGGCGGCGAAGGCCAGGTACGGGTTGGAGGAGGGGTCGGGCGCGCGGAACTCGATGCGCTTGGCCTTGGCGTTGGAGCCGGTGATCGGGATGCGGATCGCGGCCGAGCGGTTGCGCTGGGAGTAGACGAGGTTGACCGGCGCCTCGAAGCCCGGGACCAGGCGGTGGTAGGAGTTCACCGACGGGTTGGTGAAGGCCAGCAGCGAGGGGGCGTGCCGGAGCAGGCCGCCGATGTAGTAGCGGGCGGTGTCGGAGAGGCCGGCGTAGCCCTGCTCGTCGTAGAAGAGCGGCGAGCCCTCGGTCCACAGCGACTGGTGGACGTGCATGCCCGAGCCGTTGTCGCCGAAGATCGGCTTGGGCATGAAGGTGGCCGTCTTGCCGTTGCGCCAGGCGACGTTCTTGATGATGTATTTGAACAGCATCAGGTCGTCGGCGGCGTGCAGCAGGGTGTTGAACTTGTAGTTGATCTCGGCCTGGCCGGCCGTGCCGACCTCGTGGTGCTGGCGCTCGACTTCGAGGCCGGACTTGGCCAGTTCGAGCGACATCTCGGCCCGCAGGTCGGCGAAGTGGTCCACCGGCGGGGTGGGGAAGTAGCCGCCCTTGTACTTGACCTTGTAGCCGCGGACGTCGCCCTCGGCGGCGCCGGAGTTCCAGGCGCCGGCCTCCGAGTCGATGTGGTAGAAGGACGCGTTGGCGCTGGTCTCGAAGCGGACCGAGTCGAAGACGTAGAACTCGGCCTCGGGCCCGAAGAACGCGGTGTCGGCGATGCCGGAGGAGGCGAGGTAGGCCTCGGCCTTCTTGGCGACGTTGCGCGGGTCGCGGCTGTAGGCCTCGCCGGTGACCGGGTCCTGGATGAAGAAGTTGATGTTGAGGTGCTTCTCGACCCGGAAGGGGTCGAGCCGAGCCGTGGCGAGGTCCGGGACCAGGGCCATGTCGGACTCGTGGATGGCCTGGAAGCCGCGGATCGACGAGCCGTCGAACATCAGGATCTCGGACGGGTCGAAGGTCGCCGCAGGTACGGAGAAGTGCTGCATGACGCCAGGCAGATCGCAGAAGCGGACATCGACGAACTTCACGTCGTTGTCCTGAATGAACTGCTTCACTTCGGCGGCGTTGTTGAACATCCATCCTCCTCGGCGTGCGAATGGGGCTCACCCTAGGAACGGGCCGTTTCCGGCCGGTGACCCGGTCGTTTCATAAATGTTAACCGCGCCCGCCGATCGGGTGGCAAAGATGTACGGGACGGGGCAAAACGCACCGCCGTCAGGCCCGGCTCTCCACAAGTGGTCTGGACCACTTGGAAAGCTCCGGCGGCACGATTCACCCGCCCGTGGCGTTCGGGGGAGCCGGTGGCGGCGCGGACGGGTCGCCCGGTTAGTGTGGATTCGTGGACACCAGAGAAGCGTTGGGATCGTGGATCGACGGCCCGAAGGCGGCCGCCGAGAAGATGGGAGCCGACTTCGGCTTCCGCGGCGAGCGCCTCGGCCTGCCCAAGGAGGGCCCCGGCTCGATCGCGGGCCCGGGCCGCCGGATCGGCGCCCTGTTCGTGGACGGCTGGCTGGTCGCCCTGATCGCCTACGGGCTGATCGGCAAGGGCAGCCCGGCCGAGGCGAACCTGTGGACCAGCCCGCTCTACTTCCTGGTCGCGGCGGTGCTGCTCGCCACCACCGGGACGACCGTCGGCAAGCGGCTGTTCGGCCTCCGGGTGATCCGCCTGGACGGCGGCCGCGCGACCATCCCGCAGGTGCTGCTGCGCACCCTGCTGCTCTGCCTGGTGGTGCCGCCGCTGGTCTGGGACCGCGACACCCGCGGTCTGCACGACAAGGCGGTCGGCACCGTCGAGGTCCGGATCTAGTCCGGATCTGCCGAGGCCCGGATCCATTCCGGATCTGTCGAGGTCCGGATCCAGTCCGGATCCAGGGTCGGACGGCCTTGCCGCACAACACTGAACGGCCCCGCTGCGGGATCTCCGCGGCGGGGCCGTTCAGTGTTGTGGTCGGGGGAGCGTCAGCGGGCCTGGCCGCCCTTGGGCATCCGGGCACCCTTGGGCATCGGGCCCTTGGGGATCGGCGCCTTGGAGAGCAGGTCGCCCAGGGCGCGCAGACGGTCGTTGGTCTCGGTGACCTGGGACGCGGTGATGGCGCGGGGCAGTCGCATCAGGTGGATCTGCAGCTTCTTGAGCGGGATCTCGCCCTCGCCGGTACCCACCACGATGTCGTGCACCGGCACGTCGCCGACGACCCGGGCCATCTTCTTCTTCTCGGAGGCCAGCAGCTGGCGCACCCGGTTCGGGTTGCCTTCGCCGATCAGCGCGATTCCGGCCCGGCCCACCGCGCGGTAGACCGCGTCCTGGTTGCGGGTGACCGCGACCGGGGTGGAGTTGGAGCTCCAGCCGCGTCGGATGTTGTTCAGCACCGCCGCAACGGCGCCCGGCTGCCCCTCCATCTGTCCGAACGCCGCGCGCTCGGCCCGGCGCCCGAAGACGATCGCCATGGCCAGGAAGGCCACGATGAAGCCCAGGATGCCCAGGTAGATCGGGTGGTCGATTGCGAAGCCGATGGCGAGGAACACGCCGAAGGTCAGCAGGCCGACGCCGGCGATGATCAGGCCGATCTTGGTGTCGACCTTCTTGGTCATGGTGTAAGCCAGGCGGATCTGCTTCAGTCGCCCGGGGTTCTCGGATGTTTCCCTCGCCATAACGCTCATGGTACGTGGCACGGGTACGGGATATCCAAGCCCGGTACCCGTTCGCCTCTATCCGTGACTCGTGTGCCCTGTGCCGTCGCACACAGCGACCGTCGGTCGCGGCGAACGGCCCCCGGCGCGGCCGCGTCGAGAACGTCACCGTCGAGAACCGTCGAGAACCGTCGAGAGCGTCACCGTCGGGGCGGTGACGTCGTCGCCGCCCGCGCGTCGTGTCGGCGGTCCGCCGCGTACCGGCGGTTCTCGCAGACCGCCGCCCAGGCGTTGCGCCGGGCCTGCTGCTGGCCACCCGCCAGCAGGACGCTCTCGGCGAGCCGCAGCGCGACCCCCACCGACCGGATGCGCATCCGCATGCCGAACAGCTCCCCTCGTGGCTGAGAAGAATCGAACGATCGCAACGAGTCCATCGTCACCATCCCGTGTTACCAGGCGGTGACCAGGCAGTCAAAGTGCGGTGAAACCGAAAGGGCGGAGCCGAGGCTCCGCCCTTCGCTCGCGCACCGGATGGCTCAAAAGCACCGGATCAGCAGGATCAGCAGAATCTGCTGGCTCAATCAGCCCAGCCGGCCCAGCCGACCCAGCCGACCCGACCGGATCAGACCGCGGCCTGCGCGCGCCGCTCCAGCGCCTGCCGGTACAGTCGCCCGGCCCGGTAGGAGGAGCGCACCAGCGGGCCCGACATGACCCCGGCGAAGCCCAGCTCCTCGGCCTCCTGCTGGAGCTCGACGAACTCGTGCGGCTTGACCCAGCGCTCCACCGGGTGGTGGCGCAGCGAGGGGCGCAGGTACTGGGTGATGGTGATCAGCTCGCAGCCGGCGCCGACGAGGTCGGCCAGCGCCTGGCTGACCTCCTCGCGGGTCTCGCCCATGCCGAGGATCAGGTTGGACTTGGTCACCAGCCCGGCCGCGCGGGCCTGGGTGATGACGTCGAGCGAGCGCTCGTAGCGGAAGGCCGGGCGGATCCGCTTGAAGATCCGCGGCACCGTCTCGACGTTGTGCGCGAGCACCTCGGGGCGGGAGGAGAAGACCTCGGCCAGCTGCTCGGGCACCGCGTTGAAGTCGGGGATCAGCAGCTCGACGCCGGTGCGGCCGCTCTCGCGGTCGGCGGTCAGCGCGTGCACCTGGCGCACGGTCTCGGCGTACAGCCAGGCGCCGCCGTCCGGCAGGTCGTCGCGGGCGACGCCGGTGATGGTGGCGTAGTTGAGGTCCATCGTGACGATGGACTCGGCGACCCGGCGAGGCTCGTCCCGGTCGAAATCGGCGGGCTTGCCGGTGTCGATCTGGCAGAAGTCGCAGCGGCGGGTGCACTGGTCACCGCCGATGAGGAAGGTCGCCTCGCGGTCCTCCCAGCACTCGAAGATGTTGGGGCAGCCGGCTTCCTGGCAGACGGTGTGCAGCCCCTCCTTCTTCACCAGCGACTGGAGGGCGTTGTACTCCGGCCCCATCTTCGCGCGGGTCTTGATCCACTCGGGCTTCCGCTCGATGGGGGTCTCGCTGTTGCGGACCTCCAGGCGGAGCAGCTTCCTGCCGTCGGGCGCGACAGCGGACACGTGCGACTCCTAGAACTAGACGGGGTACCCCCAGGGTACGCCTGTGGTTGTAAGGCCTTCGCGCGGCCTGTTGCCCCGCAATCGCAGGGCAACAGCGCTACTGGCCGGTAGATTCCCGGGGGGCAATCCGGAGTGGGGCCCGGGGAAGAGCCCGGGCGAGGACCCGGGCCCGGGTCAGCGGGTGAGCGCGGGTTCGGGCAGCTCGGCGAACACGTCCGCCAGGTGCCGTTCGACCACCGGCAGCGCCTCGCCGACGGTGAAGTCGCGCCCCAGCTCGCCGGCGAGCGAGGCGACGCCGGCGTCCCGGATGCCGCACGGCACGATCCGGTCGAACCAGGTCATGTCGGGGTCGCAGTTGAGCGCGAAGCCGTGCATGGTGACCCCGCGGGCGACCCGGACGCCGATCGCGGCGAGCTTGCGGTCGTCGCCGCGCTGGCCGGCGTTGGACGGCGCGTACTCGGGGCCGGCCAGCCGCGGGTCGATGCCCAGCGGCAGGCCCATCCGCAGGGTCAGCTTGCCGATGTCCACCACCTGCGCCGGGTCCACCACGGCGTCCGGGATGGAATCGCCCAGCACCCAGACGCCGCTGCGGCCCTCGACCCGGGTGGTGCCGACGCCGAACCCGGCGCAGGCGCGGATCAGCGCCTCCTCCAGCCGGCGGACGTAGGCGACCACGTCGATCGGGTCGGGCAGCTTGACGATGGGGTAGCCGACCAGCTGGCCGGGGCCGTGCCAGGTGATCTCCCCGCCGCGGTTGACCTCGACCACCGGGGTGCCGTCGAGCGGCAGGTCGGCGGGGTTGGTGCGCTTGCCCATCGTGTAGACGGGCTGGTGCTCCAGCAGCAGCACGGTGTCGGGGATCTCGTCCGCGACCCGCAGCGCGTGCAGGCGCTGCTGCTCCTCCCAGGCCTCCTGGTAGGCGATGGCGCCCTCGCCTGTCCCCATTCGAACGAAACGCACGTTCTCGCTCACCGCTGCCGCTCCTTGCCAGGCGTTCGAGACCAACCTCGCCACTGTACGCCCACGCCCGTACGGACGGTTCAGCCGCCCGTACGGGCCGTTCAGGAGGCCGAACCGGACCGTTCAGGCCGGCCCGGAAGGACCGCGCCCGCAAGGACCCGTTCAGCCCCCCGCCAGCAGCTGCAGCCGCAGCGCCAGCTGGAGTTCGAGCGAGCGCTCGGGGTGGTTCCAGTCCGGGCCGAGCAGCGCCTCGACCCGGTCCAGCCGCTGGACGACGGTGTTCACGTGGACGTGCAGTTCGTCCTTGGCGCGGGTGAGGCTGCCGCCGCAGTCGAAGTAGGCGCGCAGGGTGCGGACCAGTTCGGTGCCGCGGCGGGCGTCGTAGGCGAGCAGCGGGCCGAGCGCCGAGCCGACGAAGCCGTCGACGTCGTGCCCGTCGCCGAGCAGCACCCCGAGGAAGCCCAGCGCGCGGGCCGAGGCGCCCTCCCCGGCGCGGCCGAGCACCCGCAGCGCCCGGACGCAGCGCAGGCCCTCGGCGTACGAGGCGGCCAGCGCGGGCGGGCCGGCGGCCGGGCGGCCGGCGCCCACGGTGACCGGGAACCCGGCCAGCCGGGCCAGCCGCTCGGCGGCCTGCCGTGCGGCCTCCTCCGGGTCGCTGGCCTCCGGGACCAGCAGCACCACCGCCTCGCCGTGCTCGGCGCTGACGCCCCGGGAGCCGAACAGGTACCGCCGGGCGGCGCCGGCCAGCCGGCCGCGGTCGGGGGTGGGGGGTCCGGCGGGTTCGGCCGGTTCGGCGACCAGGACCAGGTGCGGGCGGGCGAGGTCGACGCCGAGCCGGCGGCCGCGCGCGGTGAGCCCGGCCGGATCGCGGTCGGGGGCGGTGAGCAGGTCGGTGAGCAGTTCGCCGCGGACCCTGTTCTCGGTCTCGGCCACCGAGCGGCGCAGCAGCAGGAGCAGCGCGGTCACCACGCTGGCCCGCTCGAACAGCCGCCGGTCGGCGTCGTCGAGGCCGGGGCGTCCGCGCAGCACCAGGGTGCCGAGCGCGTCGTGCCCGGCCAGCACCGCGCACACCCACAGCTCGCCGTGCCGGACGGACCGCCCCTCGGCCCGGGACGCGGCGACCGCCTCCGCGAGTTCGCCGGCGGGTGCGGACCGCCCGGCCAGCGGCTCGCCCTCGGCGTCGAGGACGGCTATCTCGCCGCCCAGCAGGGTCGCGACGGCGGCGGCGACGTCCGGCACCTCGGCGCCGCGCAGCACCAGGTCGGTGAGCCGGTCGTGCGCCTGCTCGGCGCGCTGGACGGCGGCCGAGTGGGCGCGGACCAGTTCGTTGGCGCTGTTCAGTTCGGCGAGCGCGGCCCGGGTGTCGGCCAGCGACTTGGCGGTGTCCAGGGCGATCGCGGCGTGCGCGGCCAGCGTGCACAGCAGCGCCACCTCGTCGGGGGAGAAGGCACGGGGCGAGCGGTCGGCGGCGAACAGCACCCCGATGACCTCGCCGCCGAGCAGCAGCGGCACCCCGATGATCGCCACCAGGCCCTCGTCGAGCACGCCCGCGTCGATCGTGCCGGTGTGGTGGAACCGTTCGTCGGTGCGGTAGTCGGGGGTGGCGTACGGGCGGGCGGTCTGCGCGACCAGGCCGCCCAGGCCGTGCCCGAGGCTGAGCCGCAGGGTCTGGAACAGGACGGAGACCGAGCCGTCGGTGACCCGCATGTAGGTGTCGCCCGCGGCCTCGTCCGGCAGGGTCAGGTACGCGGTGTCGGTGCCGAGCAGCATCCGGGCGCGGCGGACGATCGCCTGGAGCACGGTGTCCAGCTCCCGGGAGGCGGCGAGGTCCCCGGCGGTGTCGAACAGGGCGGTCAACTCGGCTTCCCGGCGCCGGTGTTGACGCAGCGTGCGGTGCACCCGCAGGGCCTGCCAGGTGGCGTCGTCGATCTCGGCGAGGACGGCGGCCGGCGCCCCGCGGCGGCGGGCGTCGGCCAGCACGTCGGCGAAGTCCTCGGTGGCGGCGCCGGAGGCGAGCAGGTCGAGCAGCCGCCGCAGCGCGGGCGCGGCGCTTTCGTGAGGGTGGTTCATGGTGCGTGCCGCCAATCGGCGTCGGGTCCGGCGGAAGCGCGATCGTAGCGGCTCGGCCGTCAGGCGGTGGCGGGCTTGGCCGCCACGGCGGCGCCCTCCGCCTCCACCGCCGCCTCGACGTCCGCCAGGTCGCTGCCCCTGGTCTCCCGCCCGCACAGCACCGCCAGCACGGTGATCGCCGCCGCGATCGCCACGTACACCGAGATCGGGGTGGCGTTGCCGTAGTCCTTGAGCAGTGCGGTCGCGATCAGCGGCGCGGGCGCGCCGGCGGCCACCGAGGCGAACTGGGCCCCGATCGAGGCGCCCGAGTACCGCATCCGGGTGGCGAACAGCTCGGAGAAGAACGCCGCCTGCGGTGCGTACATCGCGCTGTGGAAGACCAGTCCGACCGTCACCGCGACCACCAGCTGTCCGAACGACCTGGTGTCCACCAGCCCGAAGAAGACGAACGCCCAGACGCCCACCCCGACCGCGCCCACCAGGTACACCGGCTTGCGTCCGACCCGGTCGGAGAGCGCTCCGAACAGCGGGATCAGTGCGAACTGGATCGCCGAGCCGATCAGTACGGCGTTCAGCGCGGTCTGCTTGGAGAAGTGCGCGTGGGTGACGGCGTACGTCAGCACAAACGTGGTCATCACGTAGTACGAGATGTTCTCCGCCATCCGCGCGCCCATCGCCACCAGCACCTCCCGCCAGTGGTTGCGCAACACCGCCACCAGCGGCGGCTGTTCGACGGTCTTCCGCTGCTGCTGGGCCGCCAGCGCCTGCTTGAACAGCGGCGACTCGTCCACCGCGAGCCGGATCCACAGCCCGACCCCGACCAGCACCGCCGACAGCAGGAACGGCACCCGCCACCCCCACGACAGGAACGCGTCCTCCGACAGCACCGCCGTCAGCACCGACAGCACCCCCGCCGCCAGCAGGTTCCCGGCCGGCGCCCCGCCCTGCGGCCACGACGCCCAGAACCCGCGCCGCCGCTGGTCCCCGTGCTCCGACACCAGCAGCACCGCCCCGCCCCACTCCCCGCCGAGCGCGAAGCCCTGCACCAGGCGCAGCACCGTCAACAGCACCGGCGCCGCCGCCCCGATGGAGCTGTAGGTGGGCAGCACCCCGATCAGCGTGGTCGACCCGCCCATCAGCAGCAGGCTGACGACGAGCAGCTTCTTCCGCCCGACCCGGTCCCCGAAGTGCCCGAACACCAGCGCCCCGACCGGCCGCGCGGCGAACCCGATCGCGTAGGTGAGGAAGGACAGCAGCGTCCCCGTCAGCGGATCGGTGTTCGGGAAGAACAGCTTGTTGAACACCAGCGCGGCCGCTGTTCCGTACAAGAAGTAGTCGTACCACTCGATGGTGGTCCCGATGAGACTGGCGGCCACGACCCGAGGGAGTGAGCGGGTGGCTGCCGTGGCTGGTGCGGAGGCGTTCATGGTCACCACTTCCGGGCCGGGGGGAGGACGTCGCCCCAGGAGGCGTCGCCCCGAGGAATGTCGTCACAAGGGGCGCCGCCCCAAGGGACGTCGCCACAAGGTAGGGAGGCGCGTTCCCCGGGACTATGTGGGCCACCCACATAGTCCCGGGGGTCGGCCTGGGGAGGGCGGCCAGGTGCCGCCGCTCAGTGCGCCGTCCAGCCGCCGTCGACGGGGAGGCTGGCGCCGGTGATGTAGGAGGCGGGCGGGGAGCAGAGCCAGAGGGCGAGTTGGGCGATCTCCTCGGGTTCGATGAGACGCTTGACGGCCGTGCGTTCGAGCATGATCTGCTCGACGACCTCGTCCTCGCGGATGCCGTGGGCGAGCGCCTGGCTCGCGATCTGCTTCTCCACCAGGGGAGTTCGGACGTAGCCCGGGTTGATGCAGTTGCTGGTGACGCCGTAGGGGGCACCCTCCAGGGCGACGGTCTTGCTGAGGCCCTCCAGCGCGTGCTTGGCGGTGACGTAGGCGGACTTGAAGGCGCTGGCCCGCAGGCCGTGGACGGAGGAGATGTTGACCACCCGGCCCCACTCCCGCTCGTACATGTGCGGGAGAGTGCGGCGCAGGATGCGGAACGGCGCCTCGACCATGACGCGTTGGATGAGGGTGAAGCGGTCGGGCGGGAACTCGTGGACGGGCGCGACGTGTTGGAGGCCGGCGTTGTTGACCACGATGTCGGCGTCGGCCGGCAGGGCCTCCACGGCCTCGGGGTCGGCGAGGTCCGCGACGACGGCGCGGCCGCCGATCCGCTCCGCGAGCTCCCGGGCCGGACCGGCCGCGAGATCGACGACGTAGACCCGGGCGCCGGCCCCGGCGAAGGCCTCGGCACAGGCCCGGCCGATGCCCGAGGCGGCCCCGGTGACCAGGGCCGTCCGGCCGTCGAGCGGGCGGGCTGTAGTGGTGTCCATGGCCGAGAACGCTAGGAAACCAGGGGGCCTGGCTCCCATGTGGTGGTCCACCACAGCATCCCGGTGGGATGTGGTGTTCACCGCCACGATGGTCGATCGACGGTTCGACCGCGAAAGGCCAAACCCGCGCCGCCCGCGCTTCCCCACAATGGGCGCGATTGCTTCACCCGTTCGGAGGATTGCTCGGTCAGATCCACCCATAGCGCCCGAATGCTCGCTACATTCACGCCGATTCCCGACAGGGGGCGCCGCCCCAGGCAGCCGAAGTGCTGGTAGAGCCCGGTGCGACGTCCGAGAGGTGTTGACTGACATGCCCCAACGGCCTGCAACCGACAGCCCGGCGTACGGACCGCTCGACCCGCTCGGCCACCACCGAGGCCCGGTCGGCCGGACCCTGCCGGACGCCCCCGACGCCCTGACCGCCGACGCCCCGACCGCCGACGAACTGCGGCTGCCCGCGCAGGCCACAACCGACCGGCACGAACCCGCCGTCCCCGCGCCCGGGCCGGTCGGCGGCCACTCCGGGCACTCCGGCCCGTCCCCGCAGAACGGCCAACTCGCCGCGCTCATCGAGGAAGCCGGCTTCTCGCACGCGGGCCTGGCCCGCCGGGTCGACCAGCTCGGCCTGGAGCACGGCCTCGACCTGCGCTACGACAAGACCTCGGTCACCCGCTGGCTGCGCGGCCAGCAGCCCCGCGGCGCCACCCCCGCGCTGATCGCCGAGGTCTTCACCCGCCGCCTCGGCCGCCGCCTCACCGCCCAGGACCTCGGCCTGGACGCCTGCGCCCCGGTGTACGCGGGCCTGGAGTTCGCCGAGACCCCGCAGGAGGCGGTGGACATCGTGGCGAGCATGTGGCGCAAGGACAACGGCCCGCAGTCCGAACTGCGCCGGATCGCCTTCACCCCGGCGGGCCTGGTCGTCCCCAGCCGGGACTGGCTGATCGGCCGCACCGACGAGCGCGTCGCCCGGGACGGCTCGACGATGGTCCGCCCCGACGCCGCCACCGGTCCGCCCGCCGGTCCGTCCGCCGCCGCTGCCGGTACCGCCGGCACCGCAGCATCCGCCGTGACGGCAGCACCCGCCGCACCCGCCCAGAGCGTGCCCCCCGCGCCCGGCGCTCCCCCTCCGAGCCCGGCGCGCGGCCAGGCCCACCACGGGGCCCCCGGCATCCGCCCCGTGCCCGGCGCGGCCGGCCCCGCCGGGCCCACCATCGGCCGGGTGCCCACCCAGAGCCGGCGCCCGCCGACCGCCGTCGAGCCGCCGTACACCGAACCGGCCCGCGAGTCGCGCCCCGCCCTGCGGGTCGGCCGCGGCGACATCGCCGCCATCCGCGCCGTCGGCGACCTCTTCCGGGCGCTCGATCACGCCTACGGCGGTGGGCACGCCCGGCAGGCGCTGGTCCGCTACCTGGAGAGCGAGGCCGAGCCGATGCTGCGCGGCCGCTACGGCGAGCAGATCGGCCGGGCGCTGTTCGGCGCCGTCGCCGACCTGACCAGGCTGGCAGGCTGGACGTCCTTCGACATCGCCGCGCACGGCCTCGCCCAGCGCTACTTCGTCCAGGCGCTGCGCCTGTCCCAGGCCGCCGGGGACCGCGCGCTCGGCGGGTACGTCCTGGTGACGATGAGCCAGCAGGCCGTCCACCTGGGCCACGGCCGGGAGGCCGTCCAACTGGCCCGGGTCGCCCAGCAGGGCGTGGGCACCGCCGTGCCGCCGGTGGTCCAGTCGCTGATGCACACCGCCGAGGCGCGCGGGCACGGCCTGCTGGGCGACGTCCGGGCCTGCACCACCGCCCTGGTGCGCTCCGAGCGGGCGCTGGCCGCGGCCCGGGTCGGCGACGAACTTCCCTCCTGGGCACGGTACTTCGACGAGGCCCAGCTCTCCGACGAGTTCGCCCACTGCTACCGCGACCTCCAGCAGTGGCGCACCTCCGCGCAGCACGCCGAGAAGTCGCTGCGGCTGCGCTCACCCGCCTACGCGCGCAGCCGGATCTTCTGCCGGCTGGTGCTGGCCACCGCCCGGCTCGGCATGGGGGACCTCGACGAGGCCTGCACCATGGCCACCGACGCGCTGCGGGCGGCGGGGGAGATGCGCTCGGCCCGCTCGCTGGAGTACGTCCGGGACTTCCACCGCCGCCTCACCCCCTACCGGGGCAGTCCGGTGGCCCGTGCCTTCGAGGAGACGGCCCGCCAGGCCGGCGTGATCTGAGGACCTGTCGCAGAGGGGCCGGTCGGGCGAGCTCCGGCGGCCCTGGAAACCCGTCCGGCCCGGGTCCGCCCCGGGCCGAAGGGCCCATCCGCCCGGCGACGGCTTTGAGCGCCCCGGCGACGGGCTGGAGCACCCCGGCGACGGCTCCGAGCACCTCGGCGACGGGCGGGAGCGAAGCGGGTCACCAGCTCTCGGCCCGGACGCGCGGCTGCCCGGCCTCCGGCGAGGGCGGCCGGACGCCGCCGCGCACCCGTTGCGCCACCAGCGGGAACAGCAGCACCGAGAGCATGCCGGCGCCGACCAGCGCGGCCGCCGTCGAGGATGGCAGGTGGCCGTCGTCCACCTCGATGGTGGTGATCACCACGACCAGCGGCAGCGCCGTCGCGCCGTAGAGCCCGAGCGCTGTGCGGTCCCGCCGGCCGAGTCCGGCCGGGGCGAGCAGCCCGGCGGGCAGCCCGCGCACGGCCAGGAGCAGCAGCAGGAACACCGGGACGAGCAGTATCGTGCCGGGGTCGTCCAGCAGGGCGGACAGGTCGAAGTTCATCCCGCTGACCACGAAGAACACCGGCACCAGGAAACCGAAGCCGATGCTCTCCAGCTTGGCCTCGATCACCTCCTCCTCGGCCCGGCGGATGTCGGAGAGCAGCAGCCGGGAGACGATCCCGGCGGTGAAGGCGCCGAGCAGCATGTCCAGGTCGAGCCAGATCGCGGCGGCCACCATGACGGCGAGCACCAGGATCACCGCCCGGACGGCGAACTGCCCGGAGGTGCGCAGGGTGCGCTCGATGAGCCGGGTGGCCCAGGCGGGCCGGGGGCGGCGTGCGCCGAGGACCGCGACGGCGGTGATCACCGCGAAGGCGCCGAGGATGACGGCCGTCCGGACCGGGGAGTTGCCGCTGAGCAGGATGGCGATCGCGATGATCGGCCCGAACTCGCCGACCGCCCCGGTGGCCATCACCAACGAGCCGAAGGGGGTGGGCAGTTCGCCGGAGTCGCGGAGGATCGGCAGGATGGTCCCGAGGGCGGTGGTGGTGAGCGCGAGCCCGGCGAAGGCGCCGTTCAGCGGGTCCCGGTTGACCAGCGCGCCCACGCCGAGCGCCACCACGAGCGAGACCAGCCACGCGGTGCCCGCCCGTTTCAGCGGGCCGCCGCGCAGCTTGGCGAAGTCGATCTCGTACCCGGCCAGGAACATCAGCATGGCCAGGCCGAACTGGGAGAGCGCGTTGACCAGGTCGTCGACGCGCGCCCAGTTCAGGACGTCGGGGCCGATCAGGACGCCGAGCAGGATCTCGAACACGACGGTCGGGACGGCGATCCACCGCAGCAGGCGGTCGGCGAGCAGCGGCGCGGCGACGGCCGCGGCGGGGATCAGGATCAGGGCCACCGGCTGGACGGCGGCGCTCACCGCGCAACCGGCCGGACGGTGTAAATCATCCGATGAGCGGTCATGTCGGCATCCTGGCATGCCGCCGGTCCGTCACCCACCGGCGGGCCGTCAGCGTGTCCCGGGAGCCAGGCCGAAAGCCCGCCGGGCCGGGAGCCCGTCAGGCCGACCCCGACGGGCTCAGGCCGCCGCCTCGGCCTCCCGGGCGTTGGCCGGGACGCCGAGGTCGCGCAGCACCGCCTGCGCCGCCCGCCGCCCGGAGACCAGCGCGCCCTGCACGGTGCTGGTGTCCCGGTGGTCCCCGGCGACGTACAGCCCGGCCAGCACCCGCACCGGGCGCCGGGGGTTGTGCGGCGGCGGCATCGCGGGCAGCGCGTCCGGGACGTGCCGCACGTTCAGGAACTGCCAGCCGGTGGTCGAGGCGCCGTAGAGCTCGGCGAGCCGGGCCCGGACCGCCGGTTCCAGTCCGGCCGGGCCGCCCGCGTCGAAGGAGCGCCGCCCGAGCACGGTGGTGGCGATCAGCGCCTGTCCGGCGGGGGCGTAGGAGGGGTGCAGTTCGCTGAGCACCAGCGAGTGCGAGACCAGCGGCGGCTGCCCGCCGGGCCGGTCGCCGTCGAGCAGCAGGACGGCCTCGCCCAGCGGGGTGCGGTCGGCCGCGTGGTAGAAGGTCGTGACGGGGTGGAAGTCCGGCAGCCGTAGCCCGGGCAGCAGTTCGGCGGCGGAGCGGGCGTCGGTGGCGAGGACGACGGCCTGGGCGCCGATCCGCCCGTGGGTGGCGGTCTCCACGCCGTCGGCGGTGATCGAGGTGACCTGCACCCCGGTGCGTACGGTGCCGGCGGGCAGGGTGGTGGCCAGCTGGGCCGGCACGGCCGCGATCCCGCCGGCGGGCAGACAGAGTCGTCCGCGCGCGTAGGAGCGCAGGACCAGGTCGGCGATCCGGCTGCTGGTGCCGAGGGCGGGGTCGCTGAGCAGCGCGCTGAGCAGTGGCCGCAGGAAGCCGTCGAGGGTGCGCGGGGCGAGCCCGTGGCCGGCCAGCGCGCGGGCGGTGGTGGTTTCCGGGCGGGCCTTGAGCCGGCTGGCGGGGGTGGTGGCGAGCCGGCCGAGCCAGCTGCCGAGCCGGGCCTTGTCCAGCGGGCTGCCGAGTGGGGCGCGGGTGGCGGCCTGCCGGGCGGTGGTGAGCTGCGGGTCCCCGGTGCGGTAGCGGCGGCCGCCGCTGTGCACGAGGACTCCGGGGGCGAGCGGGCGCAGGTCGAGGCGGTCGAGGTCGAGGACGCGGCGGAGTTCGGGGAAGGCGGTGTTCAGCAGGTGGCTGCCGTCGTCGAGCCGGAATCCGTCCAGTTCGCGGGTGGCCATCCGGCCGCCGATCCGGTCCGTGGCCTCAAGGATCTGCACGGTGAGGCCGCGGCCGGTGAGCGTGCGTGCGGCGGCCAGGCCGGCGAGTCCGGCGCCGATGACGATGACGTCAGGGTCGGACGGGCGGCGGGCGCGGCGGGTGAAGTCGTATGTGGGCACTGGCGTGCTCCCTCCCTGGTCCCGGGGCTCCGGCCGACGCAGGCAGCGGGGTGCCGGGACACGGTCCGACGGTGTGATGCCCAGTCAGTGTGAGCATCAGACAAGCGCATCGGGCCCGATCCAAGGGTCGAGAGGGGGCGTGCGGCACCGGGCGGGAGCGCGGTCACGGACAGTGCGCCGTTGGGGCCGGGTTCCGGGGTTGGTGGGCGCGCACGGTCACCGGGGGCGTGCGACGCGCCCGGTGTGTGCTCCCATGCGCCCCCTCCCGGAGCCCCGTCCGACCCCCACCCGATCTCCGCCCGGCATATGCCCCTGGCCAGCGTGAATGCCGTAGCCGCCGTACGCAGCGGGACGTACCGGAGCCCCGCCGTGCAGCCCGTGCCGGAAACCCGCGGCGGACGGCAGGGTTCCGCGCCACCGGTCGCCCCCACCGCCACGCACCGCGCCACGCACCGCGCCACGCACAGCGCCACTCACAGCGCCGCGCGCACCGCCGCGTCCACGTCCGGGTGCGCGAAGCGGAAGCCCGCGTCCAGCAGCCGCCGCGGCACCACCCGGTGGCTGCCGACCACCTCGACCGCCAGCTCGCCGAGCACCACCTTGAGCACCGCCTCCGGCACCGGGAACGGAGTCGGCCGCCGGAGCACCCGCCCGAGCGCCGCCGTCAGCTCGGCGTTGGTGACGGGATCGGGCGCGGTGAGGTTGACGGCGCCGGAGAGGTCGTCCCGGTCGATCAGGAACCGCAGCGCGGCGACCTGGTCGGCCAGCGAGATGAAGCTCCAGTACTGCCGCCCGTCTCCGAGCCGCCCGCCCAGCCCCAGCTTGAACAGCGGGAACAGCCGCGCGCCGGCCCCGCCGGCCGCGGACAGCACCATCCCGGTGCGCGGGTGGACGACCCGGATGCCGGCCAGCTCGGCCGGCCGCGCGGCCGCCTCCCACTCCACGCAGACCTCGGCCAGGAAGTCGTCGCCGGCGGGGGAGTCCTCGTCGATCACCCGGTCGCCGGTCTGCCCGTACCAGCCGACGGCGGAGGCGCTGACCAGCACCCGGGGCGGCTCCTTGAGCGCGGCCAGTGCGACGGCCAGCGTCTCGGTGCCGAGTGCCCGGCTCTCCCGGATCTCCCGCTTGTAGGCGTCCGTCCAGCGGTGGTCGCCGACCCCGGCGCCGGCCAGGTGCACGACCGCCTCGACCCCGGCCAGCCCGTCCTGCTCGACCTGGCCGAGCAGCGGGTTCCAGCCGATGGCCGTGCTGCCGTCGGGCTGCGGGCCCGTCCTGGAGCGGCGCCGGACCAGCCGGACCACCTCGTGGCCGTCCGCCAGCAGGGAGCGGACGAGAGCCGAGCCGATCAATCCCGTGGAGCCTGTGACAGCGATGCGCATGCGTCCATCCTCCCAGTTCCCAAAGCCCTGTCATGTCGGCATGCGTCTCACTAGCATGACGCGCATGCACGAGGACGATCTGATCATCCGCCCGGCTCAGCCCGAGGACGAGGTCGAACTCGCCGTTCTCAACCGTGCCGCCTGGTCCCCGCTGGCCGACGTCTCCCCGCAGCCGCCCGAGGGGGACGGCGTCTTCGACGAACGGCACACCCCGGAGCAGTACCTGCTCGCCCTCCTGGACGGCCGGGTGGTCGGCTACGTCCGCCAGGTCCCGCCGACCCCGCTGGCCAGCAACCGGCACGTCCGGCAGATCCAGGGCCTGGTCGTCGACGGCACGGCTCGCGGCCGGGGTGTCGGCCGGCGCCTGGTCGAGGCGGCGTGCGAGGCCGCCCGGGCCGCGGGCGCGCGCAGGATGACCCTGCGGGTGCTCGGCTGGAACGCTCCGGCCCGCCGCCTCTACGAGGGCTGCGGCTTCGTCGTCGAGGGCTCGCTCGCGGAGGAGTTCCTGATCGACGGGTCGTACGTGGACGACATCTGGATGGCCCGCAGCCTGGCGCACTGACAAGCCCGACCGGCCTTTCCGTCCACTGAAACTGACGACCCGTCAGATCTGGCGGGCGGTGCAGAGTCGTGACCGATCCGCTCTGTCTGGACCAGCACCCCGCCGGGTACCGTACGGCCGTGAGCAACTCGACGCCCCCCGGGTGGTACCCGGTCCCCGGTGCGGACGGCACCCCCGGTCACGAGCGCTGGTGGGACGGCAACGCCTGGACCAGCGAGGTGCGCCCGCTCCAGGGCGGCGCCGGCCAACTCGCCGACGCCCCCACCCAGGGCTGGCAGCCCCCCGGCCGGCAGCCCGGGTACGGCTACGGCGGCCCGCAGGGCGCCCCCGGCCACGGCTACCCGGGCAGCGCCCCCGCCCCGGGCTACGGCTACCCGGGCCAGGACGGCTACTACCCGGGCCAGGACGGCTACCCCGTCCAGGGCGCGGGCTACGGCTACCCGGCGCCGGGCTACCCGCCGCAGCAGCCGGCGCCCGGCCGGATGAGCCCCGGTCTGGTCGTCGGCATCGCGGTCGCCGTCCTGGCCGTGGGCGGGATCGTCGCCGGGATCGTGCTCAGCGGCGGCGGCTCCCCGCAGGCCGACCCGACCCCGAACCCGACGGTCACCATCACCCGGGGCGCCGGCCCCGCCCCGAGCCCCACAGCGGGCACGCCCGCCCCGACGCCCGCGCCCAAACCGGCGCCGACCGTCAGGAGCACCGTCCCGGACACCCAGCACGCGATCACCGTCCCGGTGCTCGACGGCTGGGACGTGGCGCCCAACTCCCCGCACTCCACGGTCTACCTGGGCACCGGCCGCTACACCTGCCCGGACGGCAACTCCTGCATCCGCGGCCAGTTCTCGGTCGAGACCGACACCGTCCAGGGCGTCACCGCCAAGACGGCCGCCGAGGCCACCATGCCCGCGTACGCCGGCCAGATCTTCACCGGGATCAGCTCGCACACCGACTCCGGCTCCGGCTACACGACCGTCGCGGGCGTGTCCGGCTACGCCGTGCGCTGGCACATCCGCACCGCGGACGGCACCCAGGGCTACGTCCTGCTGGCCGCCGTCCCGGCCAAGGGCGGCGGCTTCGTGGTGTTCGAGGGCGGGGTGGACGACACCCCGAGCGCGCCGGACGCGTCCGTGCTGGACCAGATCCTCAGGGGCATCAAGCAGGACGGCACGTCCGGCGGCGGCAGCACCGCCTGACGCGTCCGGCGCCGCTCACGCCGTGGGCGTGATCCGAAAGAGAGCCCCTAATCCCCGTAGCGCTCCCAGAGCTTGGGGAACCGTTTCGCCATGACGTCCGGGTCGTCGAAGTCCAGCGCGGCCCCGGCCGGTCGGCCGGACTGTCGCCCGCCCACCTCGGGCAGCGGCAGCCCGGTCAGCTGCTCGTACGCCTCGTCGGCGGCGTAGCCGAGGTCCTCGGCCTCGCCGTCCTCCTCCTCGTCGAACTCGGACAGCAGGTCCGCCAGGTCGTCCGGCTCGAACAGAGCGCCCTCGAAGACGTCCCGGCCCTGGCCGATCAGCCAGCAGCGGAAGTAGTCGAAGGTGTCGTCGGAGGCGCCGTCAAGCAGCAGGTAGGCGGCGCCCCAGAGGTCGTGGCGGTAGGCCCGCTGGAACCGGGCCTCGAACAGCCGGGCGAAGTCGATGACGTCGTCCGGGGTCAGCTGGACCAGCCGTTCCACCAGCCGGTCGGCCTGCTCGTCCGGATCGCCGTCGGCGTCCTCCCGGGTCTCGTCGATCATCTGCCAGAAGTCGGTCTCGTCCATCACCGCTCCAGCATCCCCGTTCGCCAGCCCCCGCGCATGCCATGGCCCGGCGAAACGCTGGTGATGTTCGACGCAGCCGGGCGCGGGTCGGAGGCGGCCAGGCGCGGCCAGGAGCAGGCGGACGGCAGGCGGACCCCGGCAACGGCGGAGCCCCGCGCCGTCCAGGGACGACGCGGGGCTCCGTGCAGCCGAAACCGCGGACCTGCAGTGGTGCCTTACAGGCCGAGCTCGACCTCGAACTCGCCGGCCTCCAGGATCTCCTTGACCGCGACCAGGTAGCGGGCGGCGTCGGCGCCGTCCACCAGGCGGTGGTCGTAGGAGAGCGACAGGTAGGTCATGTCGCGGATGCCGATGGCGGTGCCGCCGTCGGCCTCGATGACCACCGGGCGCTTGACGGTGGCGCCGATGCCCAGGATGGCGACCTGGTTCGGCGGCACGATCACGGTGTCGAACAGCGCACCGCGCGAGCCGGTGTTGCTGATGGTGAAGGTGGCGCCGGACAGCTCGTCCGGGGTGATCTTGCTGTCGCGGACCTTGGTGGCCAGCTCGGCGGTCTTCTTCGAGATGCCGGCGATGTTGAGGTCGCCCGCACCCTTGATGACCGGGGTCATCAGACCCTTCTCGGAGTCCACCGCGATACCGATGTTCTCGGTGTCGAAGTAGGTGATGGTGCCCTCGGCCTCGTTGATCCGGGCGTTGACGACCGCGTGGGTCTTCAGCGCCTGGGCGGCGGCCTTGACGAAGAACGGCATCGGGGACAGCTTGACGCCCTCGCGGGCGAGGAAGCCCTCCTTGGCCTTGCCGCGCAGCGACATGATCTTGGTGACGTCCACCTCGACCACGCTGGTCAGCTGGGCCTGCTCGTGCAGGGCCTTCAGCATGTTGTCGCCGATGACCTTGCGCATGCGGGTCATCTTGACCGTCTGGCCGCGCAGGGCGGACGGCGCGGCGGCGGCCTTCGGCGCAGCGGCCGGAGCGGCGGCGGCGACCGGGGCCGGGGCGGCCTTGGCGGCCTCCGCGGCGGCGACGACGTCCTGCTTGCGGATGCGGCCGCCGACGCCGGTACCGGCGACGGAGGACAGCTCGACACCGTGCTCGGCGGCGAGCTTGCGCACCAGCGGGGTGACGTAGGCGTCACCGGCGTCGGCCACCGGGGCAGCCGGCGCGGCCGGGGCGACGGGAGCCGGGGCGGCGACCGGAGCGGGCGCGGCCGGGGCCACCGGGGCCGGGGCGGCGGCGACCGGAGCCGGAGCGGCCGGAGCGACCGGGGCGGCCGGAGCGACGGGGGCCGGGGCAACCGGAGCCGGAGCGGCGACCGGAGCCGGAGCAGCCACCGGGGCCGGGGCGGCGGCGACGGCACCCGCGGCACCGATCAGCGCGAGCTGGGCGCCGACCTCGGCGGTCTCGTCCTCGCCGACCAGGATCTTCACCACGACACCGGCGATCGGCGACGGGATCTCGGTGTCGACCTTGTCGGTGGAGACCTCGAGCAGCGGCTCGTCGACCTCGACCGTCTCACCCTCGGCCTTCAGCCAGCGGGTGACGGTGCCCTCGGTGACCGACTCGCCCAGCGCGGGCAGCAGGACCGGGGTGGCGTCGGCAGCCGGAGCGGCAGCCGGAGCCGCCGGAGCGGCAGCGGCGACCGGGGCGGGGGCGGCGGGCGCCTCCACGACCGGGGCCGGGGCGGCGACGGGCGCGGCCTCGGCGACCGGGGCCGCAGCGGCGACCGGGGCACCGGAGCCGTCGTCGATGATCGCCAGCTCGGCGCCGACGTCGACGGTCTCGTCCTCGCCGACCTTGATCGAGGCCAGGATGCCGGAGGCCGGCGACGGGATCTCGGTGTCGACCTTGTCGGTCGACACCTCGAGCAGCGGCTCGTCGACCTCGACACGCTCACCCTCGGCCTTCAGCCAACGGGTGACGGTGCCCTCGGAAACGCTCTCGCCCAGCGCGGGCAGTGTTACTGAGACCGCCATGGTTTCAGCGACTCCTATCAAGTCTTGCGTACTGGAAATGGGGGGTGGTGGCGTGATCAGTCGTGCGCGTGCAGCGGCTTGCCGGCCAGCGCCAGGTGCGCCTCGCCCAGGGCCTCGGACTGGGTCGGGTGCGCGTGGATGAGCTGCGCGACCTCGGCCGGCAGGGCCTCCCAGTTGTAGATCAGCTGAGCTTCGCCGACCTGCTCGCCCATGCGGGCGCCGACCATGTGGACGCCGACCACGGCGCCGTCCTTGACCTGGACGAGCTTGATCTCGCCGGCGGTCTTCAGGATCTTGCTCTTGCCGTTGCCGGCCAGGTTGTACTTGAGGGTGACGACCTTCTCCTTGCCGTACAGCTCGACGGCCTTGGCCTCGGAGATGCCGACGGAGGCCACCTCGGGGTTGGAGTAGGTCACGCGCGGGACGCCGTCGTAGTCGATCGGCACGGGCTTGAGGCCGGCCAGGCGCTCGGCGACCAGGATGCCCTCGGCGAAGCCGACGTGGGCCAGCTGCAGGGTCGGGGCGAGGTCGCCGACGGCCGAGATGGTGGGCACGTTGGTGCGCATGTACTCGTCGACCAGGACGTAGCCGCGGTCCATCGCGACGCCGTTCTCCTCGTAGCCGAGGCCGGACGAGACCGGGCCGCGGCCGATGGCGACGAGCAGCAGGTCGGCGTCGATCTGCTTGCCGTTCTCGGTGGAGACGCGGACACCGGCCTCGGTGTACTCGACACCCGAGAAGCGGGCCTTCAGCTCGAACTTGATGCCGCGCTTGCGGAACGCGCGCTCCAGCAGCTTGGAGGAGTTCTCGTCCTCCAGCGGGACGAGGTGCGGCAGCGCCTCGACGATGGTGACCTCGACGCCGAAGGACTTCCAGACGGAGGCGAACTCGACGCCGATCACGCCGCCGCCGAGGATGACGGCCGACTTCGGGATGCGGTCGAGCTTGAGCGCGTGGTCCGAGGAGATCACGCGGTTGCCGTCGATCTCCAGGCCCGGGATCGAGCGCGGCACGGAGCCGGTGGCCAGGACGATGTGGCGGCCCTCGATGCGCTGGCCGTTGACGTCCACCGAGGTCTGCGAGGAGAGCTTGCCCGCGCCCTGGATGAAGGTGACCTTGCGGGAGGCGACCAGGCCCTGGAGGCCCTTGTACAGGCCGGCGACGACGTCGTCCTTGTACTTGTGGACGCCGTTGATGTCGATGCCCTGGAAGGTGGCCAGAACGCCGAACTCGGCGGCCTCCTTCGTCTCGTCCGCGATCTCGGCGGCGTGCAGCAGAGCCTTGGTCGGGATGCAGCCGCGGTGCAGGCAGGTGCCACCCAGCTCCCCCTTCTCGACCAGGGCGACGCTCAGGCCCAGCTGAGCGGCGCGGAGCGCCGCGGCGTAACCGCCGCTTCCGCCTCCGAGAATGACTACGTCGAAAACGGTGCTGGCGTCGTTCGCCACGTCACGTCCTCCATGCAATGGGGTGGGTCGCCGGGCCGGTCGCGGTCCGGTGGGTCGGAAGCCTTTGTGAGGCGCCCAGTCGTGCCGGAAATACATCTTCGCACTTGTTCGCGGTGGCTGATGTCCGGGTCCACCCCAGGGGTGTCCCACAGAGCGGTCACCGGGGCGGGAATACCCCCGACGGAAGGGCATCATTGCAGCTCAACGCGGGGTTGACAGCCGCCGGACGGGCGTCGGGGCGGCCCTGCGGCGCCACCTCTTCCGCAGGGTGGAACAAAGTTTCGCCAGTAGCGAACAGAGGTGCGGGCCGGGGTCCCGTTCTACTCGCAGGTAACCGGCGCCGGCGCGCGAACGCCGACGGGGGCCCGGCGCGCGTGCGCCGGACCCCCGTCGACTCGGGTGCCTGATCAGGCCTTGCCGCCCGCCGCGGTCTGCTCGGCGAACCGGACCAGGGTGCGCACCGCGCTCGCGGTGCCGCCCTTCGGGGTGTAGCCGAACGGAGCGCTCTCGTGGAACGCCGGGCCGGCGATGTCCAGGTGCGCCCAGTCGATGCCCTCGGCCACGAACTCCTTCAGGAACAGGCCGGCCACCAGGCCGCCGCCCATCCGCTCGCCCATGTTCGCCAGGTCGGCGATGGTCGACTCGGTCATGCCCTTGCGCAGCTCGGCCGGCAGCGGCATCGGCCAGGACTGCTCGCCGACCTCGCCCGAGACGGTGTGCAGGGTCGCGCGCAGCTCGTCGTTGTTGGACATCACGCCGAAGGTGCGGTTGCCCAGGGCCAGCACCATGGCGCCGGTCAGGGTCGCCACGTCGACGATGACGTCCGGGTTCTCCTCGCCGGCGCGCACGATCGCGTCGGCCAGCACCAGACGGCCCTCGGCGTCGGTGTTCAGCACCTCGACGGTCTTGCCGCCGTACATGCGCAGCACGTCGCCGGGGCGGGTGGCGGAGCCGGACGGCATGTTCTCGGCCAGCGCCAGCCAGCCGGTCACGTTGACGGCCAGGCCCAGGCGCTTGGCGGCCACCACGGCGGCGAACACGGCGGCGGCGCCGGCCATGTCGCACTTCATGGTCTCGTTGTGGCCGGCCGGCTTCAGCGAGATGCCGCCCGAGTCGTAGGTGATGCCCTTGCCGATGAAGGCCAGCGTGGCCTTCGCCTTCGGGTGGGTGTAGGCCACCTTCACCAGCCGCGGCGGGTTGTCCGAGCCGTTGCCGACGCCCAGCAGGCCGCCGAAGCCGCCCTTGAGCAGCGCCTTCTCGTCGAGCACCTCGACCTTGAGGCCGTGCTCCTTGCCGGCCGCCTGGGCGATCGCGGCGAAGCTCTTCGGGTTCAGGTCGTTCGGCGCGGTGTTGACCAGGTCGCGGGCCCGGTTCATCTCCTCGCCGACCGCGGCGGCGCGCTCCACGGCCGCCTTGGCGTCCTTGCTGCCCTTGCGGGGGGCCAGCACGACCAGCTCGCCGACCGGCTCCTTGCCGCTGCCGTCGGCCTTGTAGGTGCCGAAGGAGTACGAGCCGAGCAGGCCGCCCAGCGCGACGGCCTCGACCTCGTCCGCGGACTCGGCCGGCAGGGCCAGCGCGGCCTTCTTGGCGCCGGCCAGGGTGCGGGCGGCGACACCAGCGGCGCGGCGCAGCGCCTCCAGCTGGTAGCCGGTCTCGGCGGCCTCGCCGAGGCCGACCGCGAGCACGAGCGCGGCCTTCAGGCCGGCGGGGGAGGGCACCTTGACGGCCTCGCCCTCGGCGCCGGTCGCGCCCAGGGTGCTGAGGACCTCGGTCAGCTTGCCCTCGAACGCCTCGTTCACGGCCTCGGAGCCGGGGGCCAGCACGATGCCCTTGGGGCCCTTGGCGACACCGACCACCAGGGCGTCCGCGCGCAGCGAGGCGGCGGAGGAGGTGCTCACAGACAATGCAGTCACGTAATGCGTCCTGTTCTTTCGCGGTCCACGGCCGGTTGCGGCGAGGCTGCCGCACCGGCGCAACCCGCCGTCGCAGGCCGGACCGCCCGGCACGCTCCGGGTCCGGGCCCCCTGGCGCGCGCACCCGCGCAGGTCGCGGCCACGCACACCAGAGGCCCCGGCTCCTCGGGTCAGGCCGGGCGGGCAGGACCTGCGACGGTGCAGGGCTGCGGTGCTCCCCGCATGGTAGTCCGCATGGTGGGATCACGCGCCGCCCGGTGTCAGCCGAGCAACGCCAGGGCGAACAGCGAAGCGGTCGCGGCGGTTTCCGCCATCGCGCCGAGCACGTCCCCGGTGATTCCGCCGAACCGCCGTACGCAGCGCCGGAGCAGCAGCTGGGCGCAGCCGACGCCGAGCACAACGGCCGTGGGGAGACGAAGGGTTGACGATCCGTCAAACAGTCCGAGGGCGGCCAGGGCGAGCGCCGCGGCGGCCGTCCCCGCGACCGCTCCGGCGGGTGCCACGGTGCCCGCCACCATCGCGCCCAGGCCGCCCGGCCGGGCGGCCGGCACCGACCGCAGGCAGCCCCAGGCGAGCGCGCACCGCGCGGTCACCGCCGACGCCAGCACCGCGAGCGCGCCGCGCGTGGTCGACTCGGCGAACTGTCCGGCCAGCGCGGCGATCTGGGCCAGCAGCACGAGAACGAGGGTCAGGACACCGAACGGGCCGATGTCGGACTGCTTCATGATGCGCAGCGCGTCCTCGGCCGGCTTCCCGCTGCCCAGGCCGTCGGCCACGTCCGCCAGACCGTCCAGGTGCAGCCCCCGGGTGAGCGCGGCCAGCACCCCCACCGCCGCCACCGCCCCGAGCAGCCCGCCGGCCCGCCAGGCCGCCAGTGACCCCGCCCCGGCGGCCACCGCGCCGAGCACCAGCCCCACCACGGGGGCCGCCGTCATCGCCCGCGCCGCCGCAGCCCGGTCCCACCGCTCCACCCGCACCCGCAGCACGGACAGCGTCCCGAACCCGAACCGGAGCCCCTCGGCCCAACTGGCGCCCTGCACGACGTGTTTCCCTCCGAACGGAGGCGCCCCGTCCGATGTGCCGGACGGGGCGCTCATGATCCTGGTGCCACGGGTTGCGGCGGGTTGCTACAGCCGCCGCAGCAGGTCCGCCGCCGAGGGCAGCTTCGGCTGCTCCTTCGGTGCCGACGGTACGAACGGCCGCGGGGCCTCGTCCGCGAGCGCGTCGCCCGCGGCCTGGAGCAGCGGCAGGGCCAGCAGCGCGCCGAGGCCCTCGCCCATGGTGATCCCCTGGTCCTGCAACGGCGTCAGGGTGAGCCGGTCGTAGGCCTTGGCCTGGGCGGGCTCGCCGCTGGACTGCCCGGCCCGCCACCACTCCGGCGCCCGGAAGGCGATCCGCTGCGCGACCAGCGCGCAGGCCGCCGAGACGACGCCGTCCAGCACCACCGGGAGCCGTCGCACCGCGGCCTGGAGCAGGAAGCCGGTGATCGCCGCGAAGTCGGCCCCGCCGGTGGCGCCGAGCAGCGCCAGCTGGTCGCCGAGGACGGGCCGGGCCCGCCGCAGGGAGTCGCGGATGGTGGCGCACTTGACCATCCAGACCCGGTCGTCGACGCCCGAGCCGCGCCCGGTGACGGCGGCCGCGTCCGTTCCGCACAGCGCGCCGACCAGGACGGCGGCGACGGTGGTGGCGCCGACGCCGAGGTCGCCGAGCAGCACCAGGTCGGTGCCGGCGTCGGCCTCCTCGTCGGCGACGGCCATGCCGGCCCGGAAGGCCCGCACGGTCTCCGCGGGGGTGAGCGCGTCCTCGACGTCGATCCGGCCGGAGCCGCGCCGGATCCGGTGGGTGACCACGTCGTCCGGGAAGTCGGCGGGGTCGGCGTCCACCGCGACGTCGACGACCCGCACCTCGGCGCCGTAGCGCCGGGCCAGCCGGGTGACCGGCGCGGTGCCGTCCAGGACGGCGCGCACCCGCGCGGCGGTGCCGCCCTTGGCGGGCAGCCGGGACACCCCGAGCGCGGCCACGCCGTGGTCGGCGGCGAACAGCAGCACCTTGGGGGCCGACACCGGCCGCACGGGGGATCGCCCCTGCACGGACGACAGCCAGCTGCCCAGCTCCTCCAGCTTGCCGAGCCCGCCGCGCGGCCGGCCGGCCTCCTGCCAGCGTTCCTCGGCGGCCCGTCGGGCGCTCTCGTCGGGGCGCTCGACGAGCGAGGAGAACGTATCGAGATCCACGGTCGTGTCCATCGTCCGGAAGGCTACACGCCGCAGATGTTCAGGCGGCGGCTGGCTTGACGGTCAGAACCTGCCCGGCCACGACCAGCAGCACACGCTCGGAGGCGTCCGCCACGGCCATGTTCAGCCGGCCCAGGGTGTCGCGGAAGCGCCGGCCTGCGGCGGTCGCCGGGACGACGCCCATCCCGACCTCGTTGCTGACCGCGACGGCCGTGCGCCCGGTGGCCGCCCAGGCCCGCGCCAGGGCCTCGCAGCGCCGCTGGACGGCGGCCTCCCCACCCGCCGCCCAGACCGCGTCGTCCCAGGCGCCGCACTCGTCCATCACGGCGGTCAGCCACAGCGCCAGGCAGTCGACCAGCACCGGCGCCGGGTCGGTCCGGTCGGCCAGCACGGCCTCCAGGTCGCAGGTCTCGGCGGTGCGCCAGCTCGCCGGCCGCCGCTCGCGGTGCAGCGCGACCCGCTGGGCCCACTCGGTGTCGCCGTCCCGGGTGCCGCCGGTGGCCACGTACAGGACGTCCGGGTGGTCGGCGAGCAGCTGCTCGGCCCGGGTGGACTTGCCGGAGCGGGCGCCGCCGAGCAGCAGCGTGCGGGGGAGCGGGTGGTGGATCGCCATGCCGCCCATCCTGCCCGACGGGGCATCCGGAGCGTCCGGCCAGGCATACGGAAGATCGGGCCGGGCAGGCTAAGGTGCGCAGCACGCAGGCAGCGTCGTCGGTGGGAGGAGCCGGGCATGGTCTGGACGTGGCGGTACGAGAAGGCGGACGGCACCGCGGTGGTGCCGGAGGGCGCGCAGGAGGAGTTCGCGGGCCAGGGGGACGCCGAGACCTGGATCGGGGAGTCCTGGAAGCAGCTCGCCGAGGACGGCATCGACACGGCGGTCCTGCTGGACGACGACCGGGTGATCTACTCGATGAGCCTGCACGAGGCGTAACCGCCGTCGCGGGGCCGCTACTTGGCGCCGACCACGTGCAGCAGCGCGGCGACCTGCCGGTACGGGTCGGTGCGGCCGGCCCGGTCCTCGGCCTCCAGCAGCTGGGCCAGCTGCCGCCCGTCCACCGGCGGGGCCGCGTCGTCGGGCGCGTTGTCGGTGAAGACCCGTACGCCGTACCAGTGCTTCAGCGGCACCGACACCTCGGAGAGGGTGACGGTGAGGTCGGCGAGGCGGTCGGCGCGGGCGGCCAGCCCGAGCCGGTTGTAGTACCGGTCGCTCTCGAAGGCGTGCAGGGCGGCCCGCCAGTCCCCGGCGGCGGCGGGCCGCAGGGCGAGCGCGTCGCGGTTGCGGACCAGCAGCGAGAGCAGCCCGCCCGGGGCCAGCAGCCGGGCCAGCGAGGCGATCATCGGGTCGGGGGCGGGCAGGTACATCAGGACGCCGTGGCAGAGCACCACGTCGAAGCTGCGCGGGCCGAACCAGCGCCCGCACTGGTGGGCGTCGCCGCTGAGCAGTTGCAGCCGGCCGGCGACCTCCGGCGGTTCCTCGGCGAGCGCCCCCTGGGCGACGCCGAGCGCGACCGGGTCGGAGTCGATGCCGGTGACGTAGTGGCCGGCCCGGGCCAGGCGCAGCGCCTGGGTGCCCTGGCCGCAGCCGATGTCGAGGACGCGCTGCGCGGTGCGGCCGGCCAGCTGCTCGGCGAGCTGCCGGGAGACCAGCTCCTGGCGGACGAAGTTGCGCAGTCCGCCGAGCCGGTCCAGCCAGGCGCCGGTACCGCCGGCGAAGGAGCCGCTGCGCGAGGGCAGCCGGCGCTCCTGGCCGATCCGGTCGTGGCCGCCGTCCCCCTGCCCCGGCAACGCGTACAGGCCGGGCCCCTCCCAGGAAGGCGGGGCCCAGCCGGAGTCCACCGGTTCGGCGGTCAGGGCTTCTCCCCGCGCCGCACCTGCGGCTTGGGCAGTCGCAGCCGGCGCATCTGCAGGATGCGCATCAGGCCGTAGGCGACCGCGCCGCGGGTGTTCTGGCCGGCGAAGCGCTCGGCGAACTGCTTGCGCAGACCGAAGCCGAGGCGGACGAAGTCCAGGATCACCAGCACGAAGAACAGCAGGAACAGCAGCGTGGACAGCAGCTGGATGGCGGGCACCTTGATGATGCTCAGCACCAGGATGACCACGGCGGCGGGCAGGAAGAACTCGGCGAGCGACCAGCGGGCGTCCACGTAGTCGCGGGCGAACTTGCGCACCGGGCCCTTGTCACGGGCCGGCAGGTGGCGCTCGTCGCCCTCCATCAGCGCGGTGCGCTGCTTCTCGCGCTCGGAGCGCATCCGCTCGCGGGCCTGGCGGGCGGCCTCCTTGCGGTCCTTGGGCACCGTCACCCGGGTACGCCGGTGGGCCTCGGCCTCACTGCGCTTGGGCGTTGGCCGACCCTTCTTGGCCTGGGGGTGGCGGGTCTCGTCCGGCTTCTCCAGCACGGTGGCGGAGGCGGCTGCATCATCTGAACGGCGTCGGAACACACCACCAGCGTACGGGGTGCCGGGCGGCTTCTCGGGGTCCCCTCGGACCCAAACGCGTATCGATCCGCGAGGTCGGCCGCCCGCCGGGGTTTCCCGGCCCCTTCCCGTAGGGGATCAATCGGATGGACTATGGAGAGGATGAGAGGCGGATCCACCCGGGGGAGGAGGAACTCCGCTGGTCGCTGTAGCAGTCTTGTAGCAGGCAGGTGCACTGCGGCGACGGGCTCGCTGCGCATACACTCGTCGTGTCTGGTATCGAGATAGAGACCGCAGGCCGGAGAAGGGGGCACCCGAGGCCCATGAGCGACGGAATCATGAAGCGTATGGGGTTGATCTTCCGCTCCAAGGCGAACAAGGCCTTGGATCGGGCGGAGGATCCCCGAGAGACGCTCGACTACTCCTACCAGAAGCAGCTCGAACTGCTGCAGAAGGTACGGCGTGGCGTCGCGGATGTCGCGACCTCGCGCAAGCGCCTGGAACTCCAGCTGACCCAGCTCCAGCAGCAGTCGGCGAAGTACGAGGACCAGGGCCGCAAGGCGCTGTCCCTGGGCCGTGAGGACCTCGCGCGCGAGGCGCTGACCCGCCGGGCCAACATGCAGTCCCAGATCACCGACCTGGAGACGCAGTACCAGGCCCTCCAGGGCGAGGAGGAGAAGCTCACGCTCGCCTCCCAGCGGCTGCAGGCCAAGGTGGACGCCTTCCGCACCAAGAAGGAGACCATCAAGGCCACGTACACCGCCGCTCAGGCGCAGACCCGCATCGCCGAGTCCTTCTCCGGGATCTCGGAGGAGATGGGCGACGTCGGCCTGGCCATTCAGCGGGCCGAGGACAAGACGGCCCAGATGCAGGCCCGGGCCGGTGCGATCGACGAGCTGCTGGCGTCCGGTGCGCTCGATGACGCGAGCGGCCTCGGCCGCAAGGACGACATCGAGGCCGAGCTGGAGCGAGTGGCCGGCGGCACCGACGTCGAGCTGGAGTTGGCCCGGATGAAGGCCGAGCTGGGGGGCCCGTCCTCCGGTCCGGCCGCGATCGAGCAGGGCAAGCCGCAGCAGCCGGAGGCCCACCCCCAGCAGGACACCCCGCGCATCAACTACAACAAGTGATCTGAGCTCCATCCCACGAACCAGGGAGACGCACGGCATGATCATGAGGGTCATGGGTGAGGGGCAGTACGAGGTGGGCGATGACCACCTGAACCTGCTCAACGAGCTCGACTCCGAGCTCGTCACCGCAGTGGAGTCGGGGGACGAGGAGCACTTCCGTCGCGCCTACGGCAAGCTGCTGGACGCGGTGAAGCAGTTCGGCACCCCGGTGCCGCTGGATTCACTGGCGCCGTCCGAGCTGATCCTGCCGAGCGCCGAGGCGACGATCGACGAGGTCCGCGAGCTGTTGATGGCCGACGGCGAGGGTGTGATCCCGGGCTACCCCGAGTAGCCGCCGCGGCCGGTGCCAGACGAAAGGGCGGGTCCCCTCCGGTGGGAGGGGACCCGCCCTTCGTCGTGTTCCGGCGGCCGGGCCGGGTCGGGCCGGGCCGGCTACGGCAGGGCCAGCATCCGGTCCAGCGCCGCCTTGGCGTACTTCTCGGTCTCCGGGTCGACGGTGATCACGTTCGGCACCCGGCCCTCGACCAGCGACTCCAGCGCCCAGACGAGGTGCGGCAGGTCGATCCGGTTCATGGTGGAGCAGAAGCAGACCGTCCGGTCCAGGAAGACGATCTCCTTGTCCGGGTGCGCCTTGGCCAGGCGGCGGACCAGGTTCAGCTCGGTGCCGATGGCCCACTTGGAGCCGGGCTCGGCGGCGTCCAGCGCCTTGATGATGTACTCGGTCGAGCCCACCATGTCGGCGGCCGAGACGACCTCGTGCTTGCACTCGGGGTGCACCAGCACGGTGACGCCGGGGATCCGCGCGCGCACGTCGTTCACCGAGTCCACGCTGAACCGGCCGTGCACCGAGCAGTGGCCGCGCCACAGGATCATCTTGGCGTCCCGCAGCTGCTCGGCGGTCAGGCCGCCGTTCGGCTTGTGCGGGTTGTACAGGACGCAGTCGTCCAGCGAGAGGCCCAGATCGCGCACCGCGGTGTTGCGGCCGAGGTGCTGGTCGGGCAGGAACAGCACCTTCTGGCCCTGCTCGAAGGCCCACTCCAGGGCGCGCTCGGCGTTGGAGGAGGTGCAGATGGTGCCGCCGTGCCTGCCGGTGAAGGCCTTGATGTCGGCGGAGGAGTTCATGTACGAGACCGGGACGGTGACGTCGGCTATGCCGGCGTCGGTCAGCACGTCCCAGCACTCGGCGACCTGCTCGGCGGTGGCCATGTCGGCCATCGAACAGCCGGCCGCGAGGTCCGGGAGGACGACCTGCTGGGCGTCACCGGTCAGGATGTCGGCGGACTCGGCCATGAAGTGCACGCCGCAGAAGACGATGTACTCGGCCTCCGGGCGGGCCGCCGCGTCGCGCGCGAGCTTGAAGGAGTCACCGGTGACGTCGGCGAACTCGATCACCTCGTCGCGCTGGTAGTGGTGTCCGAGGATGAAGACCCGGTCACCGAGCGCGGCCTTGGCGGCGCGGGCGCGCTCGACGAGGTTCGGGTCGGAGGCCGGGGGGAGGTCGCCGGGGCACTCGACGCCGCGCTCGCTGTTCGGGTCGGCCTCGCGGCCGAGCAGCAGCAGAGCGAGCGGCGTCGGAGTGGGGTCGACGCCGTGGGTCTCGGTGATGGTGGTGGTCACGGGCGGGTGCCCTTCTGTGCGGCCGATCAAGCCTGAAGCCTTTTCGTCTATCTGACGCTATCTATGATAACCGGTTAGCGTCAGAGTGACGATGGCCATCCTGTCGATGTGACGAGAACCGCTCGCCGAATCGGACCCCCGGCGGAGCCGGATGACCGTTTTGGGGTGGTCCTCGCGTGGCCGAATCGATATCCGGCCGGGCCCGGGTATGGCTGAGGCCATGAAGGCAATCGCGATCAACCGCTACGGCGGCCCCGAAGTCGTCGAGTACACCGACCTGCCCGACCCCAAGGTCGGCCCGGACTCGGTCCTGGTGCAGATGCGGGCGGCCGGGGTGAACCCGGTGGACTGGAAGATCCGGGACGGCGCCCTGGACGGCCTGCTGGACGCGCACTTCCCGCTCGTCATGGGCTGGGACCTGGCCGGCGTGGTCCGCGCCGTCGGCGGCGGCGTCACCGAGTTCGCGCCCGGCGACGAGGTCTACGGCTACGTCCGCAAGGACACTGTCGAGCACGGCACCTACGCCGAACTCGTCTCCGCCCCGGTCCGCACCCTCGCCCGCAAGCCGGCCGCACTGGACTGGGCCCAGGCCGGCGGCCTGCCGCTGGCCGGGCTCACCGCGCTGCAGAGCCTCAAGGCACTGCGGCTGCGGGCGGGGGAGACCCTGCTGGTGCACGCCGCGGCCGGCGGGGTCGGGCACCTGGCCGTCCAGATCGCCCGGGCCCTCGGCGCCCGGGTGATCGGCACCGCGGGCGAGCGCAACCACGACTACCTGCGCGGCCTCGGCGCCGAGCCGGTGCTCTACGGCGAGGGCCTGGCCGACCGGGTCCGGGCGCTCGCCCCGGGCGGGGTCGACGCGGCCCTCGACCTGGTCGGCCACGGCGCCGTCCCGCTCTCGGCGAGCCTGGTGGCGGACCAGAGCCGGATCGCCTCGATCACCGACTTCGGGGTGAAGGCCCTCGGTGGCCACTACGTCTGGGTCCGCCCGGACGCCGCGGACCTCGCCGAACTGGCCGCGCTGGCCGACGACGGCCGGCTGACCGTCACCGTCGCCTCCACCTTCCCGCTCGCCCAGGCGGCCTCCGCCCAGGCGCTCAGCGCCGAGGGCCGCACCCGGGGCAAGATCGTCCTGCTGGCCGACTGACGGCGGACCGGCTGCCGACCGGCGGCGGACCACCGGCCGTCATCTGCGAGCGGTGAACTCGCTCCTGACATCCGCCAGAATGGTTGGCGAACCGTTTCGGCAGCCGCCCCCACCGCCCTCCGTCCGAGGGCCGCCGCCCGAGGCCGCAACCGACCCGTACGACCCGTGGAGCCCCGCACCGATGACCAGCAGCCGAGCGCACGAGGTGGTCGGGGCCGACCTGGACGAGACCGACCGGCTCCTGCTCGCCCGGCTCGGCCGCGACGGCCGCGCCTCGTACGCCGAGATCGGCCTCCAGGTCAACCTCTCCGCCACCGCCGTGCGCCGCCGGATCGACCGGCTGCGGGCGCGCGGCGTGGTGCGGGGCTTCACCGTGGTGCTCGACCCGTCGGTGCTCGGCTGGCAGACCGAGGCCTTCGTCGAGGTCTACTGCCGCGAGCGGACCGCCCCCGAGGAGATCCTCGCCAGCCTGCGCCAGTTCCCCGAGGTGATCGCCGCCTGGACGGTCACCGGCGATCCGGACGCCCTGGTCCACCTGCGCGCCGCCGACATGCGCCACCTGGAGGCCGTCATCGAGCGCATCCGCCGCGAGCCCGGCGTCCAGCGCAGCCGCTCCTCGGTCGTCCTCTCCCAGCTCATCGGCTAGGGCGCCTCCGACCGGCCCCCCTCCGGCCGGTGCGCAGGAATCCTGCGCGGACCGGCCCGAAGACGCCCGAAAGCTGCCTGACCAGCCGGGTTCCGACGCGCGGCGAACCCCTCCCGCTGCCTACGCTGATCACGTCCGGTCCACGCGGTGAACCGCCCCGCCGACCGGGCATCCCCCGACACCCCACAGCCGAGAGGGACAGCCGTGTCCGCAGCCCCCGACCGCATGCACCGGCCCGACAACGACCTGGTCGACCTGGTTTTCGACTACATGCGGGACCGGCTGCAGTACGACCCCGTCCCGCTCGACCACCCCGGTGACGGCGAGCACCTGCGCACCCAGCTGGCCGGTCTGCTGAACGCGGACGGCAACGCCCCCGCCGACGTGCTCAAGCTCTACGACCACGAGCTGTCCCGCGCGGTGATCTCCGCCGACAGCCCGCGCTACCTGTCGTTCATCCCGTGCGCCCCGACCAAGGCCGCGCTGCTCTTCGACATGGTGGTCTCCTGCGCGTCCCTGCAGGGCATCTCCTGGCTGGAGGCGGCCGGCGCGATCGCCGCCGAGAACCAGGTGCTGCGCCTGATCGCCGACCGCGCCGGCCTGCCCGCCTCGGCCGGCGGCACCTTCGTCTCCGGCGGCTCCGCGGGCAACCTCTCCGCCCTCGTCGTCGCCCGCGACACCGCCCGCCGCAAGCTTGCCAAGGAGGGTCGTCCCAGTGGGCCGGAGGCGCGGCTGCGGATCGCCGTCGCCGACCAGGTCCACTCCTCGGTCAAGAACACCTTCAACATCATCGGCGTCGAGGCCTTCAAGGTCCCCACCGTGAACCGCCGGTTCACCGGCGAGGCGCTGCGCGCCGCGCTGGCCGCCGACCCGAACCCGGAGACCGTCATCGCGGTCGTGGGCACGGCCGGGACGACCAACGAGGGCATCGTCGACGACCTCAAGGGCCTGGCCGAGGTCGCCCGCGAGCGGGACCTGTGGTTCCACGTCGACGGCGCCTACGGCGGCGCGGGCCTGTTCGCCCCCTCGGTGCGCGAGCGCTACAACGGCATCGAGCACGCCGACTCCTTCGTCGTCGACCCGCACAAGTGGCTGTTTGCCCCCTTCGACTGCGCCGCGCTGATCTACCGCAACCCGCAGCTCGCCCGGGCCGTGCACACCCAGGACGCCTCCTACCTCGACGTCCTGCACACCGAGGGCGACGAGTGGAACCCCACCGACTACGCCTACCACCTCACCCGGCGCGCCCGCGGCCTGCCGCTGTGGTTCTCCCTCGCCGTCCACGGCACCCAGGCCTACACCGACGCCATCGAGGCCGGCCTCACGCTCGCCCGGGACACCGCCCAGCTCATCCGCGACACCGACCACCTGGAGCTGCTGTTCGACCCGCAGCTCTCGGCCGTCTGCTTCAAGCGCAAGGGCTGGACCAACGAGGACTACTACCGCTGGTCGCAGCAGCTGCTCGCGGACCAGATCGGCTTCGTCACCCCCACCGGCTGGGACGGCGAGACGGTCGCCCGCTTCGCCTTCCTGCACCCGGGCACGACGATGGACATGGTCCGGGAGATCCTGGACACCATGGCCTGATCGGCCCCCGGTGACCCGTGGCCCCCGTCGGAGCAGGCAGCCGGCGGGGGCCACGTCGTTCCGTCATCCCGTCATCCCGTCGTCCGGTCGTTCACAGGAAGGCGCCGCTCGGCAGGTACGGCGCCGGCGGCCGCATCCCGCGCAGCCCGACGAAGCCCCGGCTCTGCGGGGTCAGCCCCACCTCCAGGCCGACATCCAGCGCCCACTCCTGCTCGGCGGTCAGGAACTCCACCCGCGCCTCGACCCCGTCCGGCACCCGGGCCAGCGCCTCGCGCAGCAGCCGGGCGGCGATCCGCTTGGTGGTGGCCGCCAGCAGCTTCACCTCGCCGCCGTCCCGGTAGCAGTAGCCGCTGCCGGCCAGCGCGTCGGCGATCAGCAGTTCCTCGAAGTGGCCCAGCATCAGCTCGTGGTCCGGGCCGTGCGCGGACCCGCGCAGCCGCCGGTCCACCGAGTCCAGCAGGTGCCGGTGGACGGCGCCGCCCCGGTGCACCGGGATGTCCCCCGGGTCGAGCAGCCCGGCCCGGTCCACCCGCCCGGTCAGCCGCATCGCCGGGTGCAGGGTGAACCCGGCCAGCCGGTAGCGGCGGACCGCCGCCGGGGACGCCGACGCGCAGACCATCCCGCGCAGGCAGCCCCGCGAGTGCGCCGCCGCCCGTTCCAGCAGCAGCCGCCCGACGCCCTTGCCCTGCGCCTGCGGCCGGACCGCGAACAGGGACGGCGCCCACAGGCCCTCCCGGCGCATCGACAGCACCGCGCCGACCGGCTCCCCGCCGCTCTCCGCCAGCCAGCAGCCCGCCGGATCGGTGCGCGCCAGATGTCTCGTCCGGGCCAGCTGCAGCGGGGTCGGTGCGGCCGCCGGACCGGGCAGGGCCGGATCGGCGAACGCGGCGAGGGAGAGCTCCTGGACGGCCTCCGCGTCGGCGGCGGTGTCCCTGACCTGGCGCAGGATCATGGCCACCATCCTGGCGTCCGCCGGCCCGGCCCGGGGCCGGTTCCCCGGATTCCGCGGCTCGGGCGGTGACCCGCCCTCCCGGGTTGTGCGAGCATGGGGAGCGTAGGGGACACGGGTGGCACACCCGGCCCACGGAAATTCCGCCACCAGCAAGCCGACGAAGACAATCGCCGTTCGGGAAATGAATCCGGACGGCCGTTGGTTGGCACTGGGGGCAAACCGTCGTCAAAGACCGGGAGAAAGCAGATGACCGTCCAGGACGAGACCACCGTCGAGAGTGGCATCCTCCTTACCGATGCCGCCGCGGCCAAGGTCAAGGGCCTGCTGGAGCAGGAGGGCCGCGACGACCTCGCACTTCGCGTCGCCGTCCAGCCCGGTGGCTGCTCCGGCCTGCGTTACCAGCTGTTCTTCGACGAGCGCTCGCTCGACGGCGACGTCCTCAAGGACTTCGACGGTGTCAAGGTCGTCACCGACCGGATGAGCGCCCCGTACCTGGGCGGCGCCACCGTCGACTTCGTCGACACCATCGAGAAGCAGGGCTTCACGATCGACAACCCGAACGCCACCGGCTCCTGCGCCTGCGGCGACTCGTTCAGCTAGGCCTAGGCAGCACCGCTCGACGTTTGTTCGAGCCGCGGTACGGAGGCGGCCCCGGGGATCATCCCCGGGGCGTGAAACCGACAGGACCGCCAAGCGCCGGCGCTACTCGCAGTTCGGCGCTCCCGTGTACCTCTTGGTCGACCGGCAGGAAC
>NZ_JBFBNR010000014.1:0-208428 GCF_040687675.1 Kitasatospora sp. NPDC056731 | reverse complement strand
CGGACCATGCCGAGCGAGCCGTTGTTGATGACCGCGACCTTGATCGGGATGTCGTTCAGGGCGCAGGTGGCCAGTTCCTGGTTGGTCATCTGGAAACAGCCGTCGCCGTCGATCGCCCAGACCGCGGTGTCCGGCCGGCCGGCCTTGGCGCCCATCGCGGCGGGGACGGCGTAGCCCATGGTGCCCGCGCCGCCCGAGTTGAGCCAGGTGCCCGGCTTCTCGAAGCGGATGAACTGCGAGCTCCACATCTGGTGCTGGCCGACGCCCGCGGCGTAGATCGCCTCGGGGCCGACCAGTCGGCCGATCCGCTCGATGACCTGCTGCGGGGAGAGGCGGCCGCCCGGGGCGGGCTCGTAGCCCAGCGGGTAGGTCTTCTTCCACTCGTCGAGCTTCTCCCACCACTGCGAGTAGTCGCCCTTGTGTCCGGCGTCGAACTCGGCCTGGACGGCGACGATCAGGTCGGCCAGCACCTCGCGGGCGTCGCCGACGATCGGCACGTCGGCGGGGCGGTTCTTGCCGATCTCGGCCGGGTCGATGTCCGCGTGGACGACCTTGGCGTGCGGGGCGAAGCCGTCCAGTTTGCCGGTGACCCGGTCGTCGAAGCGGGCGCCGAGGGTGAACAGCAGGTCGGCCTTCTGCAGCGCGGTGACGGCCGGGACGGAGCCGTGCATGCCGGGCATGCCCAGGTGCTGCGGGTGGCTGTCGGGGAAGGCACCGAGCGCCATCAGGGTGGTGACCACGGGGGCGCCGGTCAGCTCGGCGAGGATCCGCAGCTCGGTGGTGGCCCGCGCCTTGATCACGCCGCCGCCGACGTACAGCACCGGGCGCTTGGCGCCCACCAGCATCTTCGCGGCCTCGCGGATCTGCTTGGCGTGCGGCTTGGTGACCGGGCGGTAGCCGGGCAGCGAGAGCTCGACCGGCCAGCGGAAGGTGGTGGTGGCCTGGAGCGCGTCCTTGGCGATGTCGACCAGGACGGGGCCGGGGCGGCCGGTGGCGGCGATGTGGAACGCCTCGGCGATCACCCGGGGGATCTCGGCGGGGTCGGTGACCAGGTAGTTGTGCTTGGTGATCGGCATGGTGATGCCGCAGATGTCCGCCTCCTGGAAGGCGTCGGTGCCGATCGCCTTGGAGGAGACCTGGCCGGTGATCGCGACGATCGGCACCGAGTCCATGTAGGCGTCGGCGATCGGGGTCACCAGGTTGGTCGCGCCCGGGCCGGAGGTGGCCATGCAGACCCCGACCCGGCCGGTGGCCTGGGCGTATCCGGTGGCGGCGTGGCCGGCGCCCTGCTCGTGCCGGACCAGGATGTGGCGCACCTTGGCCGAGTCCATCAGCGGGTCGTACGCGGGAAGGATGGCCCCGCCCGGGATGCCGAAGACGGTGTCCGCGCCCACGGCCTCCAGCGAGCGGATGAGCGACTGGGCGCCGGTCATGGTTTCGACGACGTGCTGGGGAGCGGGAGCGTGGGCGGCCGTGGTGTCCCCGCGGCGGGGGGATGCGGCGTGCTCAGTCATCTGCCTGTCTCTTCTCGGAATGTGCCGGCCCGGTGGTTGCGGGCCCCGGTGGTGCAAGGGTGGGGTCCCGGTTTCGGGCCGATCGCCGGCTCTGCCCCAATCGTCCCGCTTCCTCCCCGGAAATCGGAGCGGATCGGGCGGTCGGAGCCAGGGGTCTTGCGGTGGTGGAACAGCGTCAGTGCAACAAAAAACCCCTCGTGCCAAGGGCATGCGAGGGGTGGCGCGTCGGTCTGTCACAAGCGGGGTGTGAACCCGCTCAGCCGACGCGCCCGCCAAGTACGAGAATTCGGGTGCGCATGGCAACGACCCTCCTCCTGTCCGGGGGCGCGTGTCAAGCAGGTGGGATGACCGTCTCGCCATGCGGACCTGGCCCTGGACCGGTCACCGCGCGGCGTTCGGGCAGGTCGGGGGCACCGTGGTGATGCACGACACGCCCCCCGCCGCCCTCCCCGCGGCCACCCGTCCGGGCCTCCGCGGCCAGGTACGCGCGCCGGGCCGAGACCGAGCCGAGCGGTCTGGGCAGCGGGTAGCCGCGGCGCACCAGCGCCCGGCGCAGCCGGGTCTCGTCCAGCGGCGGCGCGAAGGCCGAACCCTGGGCCTGCCGGCAGCCCAGCTCCTGGAGCGCGGCGACCTGGCGGGGCAGGTCCACCCCCTCGGCGCCGGTGACCAGGCCGAGGTCGTGGCCGAGCCGCAGGGCGTGCCCGGCGAGCGTGCGGCTGAGCGCGGACTCCCCGAGGTCCTGCACGAGCGTGCGGTCCAGTTTGAGCCCGTCCAGGGGCAGCCGGGCCAGCTCGCCGAGCGAGCCGCTGCCGGCGCCGTAGCCGGCCAGCACGGTGGTGACCCCGAGCCGGCGCAACGCGGCCAGCCGGCGGCCGAGTTCGTCGGCGAGCGAGTCCGGGCCCATCCGGGCCACCTCGATCACCAGCTCGCCGGCCGGCAGCCGGCTGTCGCGCAGCGCCGCGGCCACCGTCTCGTACAGGCCGGGCGAGCACAGCCGCTCGGTGGAGAGCCGGACCGCGACCGGGACGGGCGCGGGGCCGCTGCGGCTGCGGCCGGACTGGCCGCGCCGGTTGGCCGCGGCCGTCACCGCCTCCTGGACCAGCCAGCGGGAGAAGCGGGTGGCCGCGTCGCCGTGGTCGGCCGAGCGCAGGAACTCGGCCGGGGTGAGCAGCAGGCCGCCCGCCGAACGCCAGCGGGCCTGTGCCTCGACGCCGGTCACCGCGCCGCTGCCGAGGTCCACCACGGGCTGGTGGAGCAGGGTGAAGCCGCCCTCCCGGACGGCGGCCCGCAGCCGCTCCTCCAGTTCGGTGCGGCGCTCCAGATCGGCCCGCATCGCGGGGTTGTAGAGCACCACCCGGCCCTTGCCCTCGGACTTGGCCCGGTACATCGCGAGGTCGGCGTTGCGCATCAGCTCGTCGGTGGCCGCCCTCGGGTCGGCGGCCGGGCCGCGTTCGGGGGTGCCGAAGGCGATGCCGATGCTGGCGGCGACACCGAGTTCGGCGCCGCCGATCCAGTACGGCTCGGAGAGCGCGATCCGCAGCCGCTCGGCGAGCTCCTGGACCTGGAGCCGGCCGAGCGGGCCGCAGACCAGCGCGGCGAACTCGTCGCCGCCGAACCGGGCGACGGTGTCCCCGCAGCGGACGGCCCCCTGGAGCCGGCGGGCCGCCTGCACCAGCAGTTCGTCGCCCACCTGGTGGCCGGCCGTGTCGTTGACCGCCTTGAAGCCGTCCAGGTCGAGGAAGAGCACCGCGACCCCGGCGCCGCCCTCGCCCTGCTGGCCGCGGGCGGCGAGGGCGGCCCGCAGCCGCTGGGCGAACAGCGCCCGGTTGGGCAGGTCGGTGAGCGGGTCGTGGAAGGCGTTGTGCTGCAACTGGGCCTGGAGTATCACGCGTTCGGTCACGTCCCGGCTGTTGAGGATCAGGCCGTCACGGTGCCGGCTGACCGTCGACTCGACGTGCAGCCACTCGCCGCCGCCGGAGCTGATCCGGCACTCCACCCGGGCGGACGGCTCGGCGGTGCCCGGGGAGCGGTGGGCGGTGAGCCGGACCCTTGCCAGGTAGCGGCGGACCTCGGCGAGCACCCGGTCCACGTCCTCCGGGTGGACCAGGTCCAGCAGGTTGCCGCCGACCAGTTCCTCCGGGTCCCGCCCGTAGACGCCGAGCGCGGCCGGGGAGACGTAGGAGAGCACTCCGTTGGCGCCGGCGATCATGATGACGTCGCTGGAGCCCTGCACCAGGGAGCGGAAGTGTGCCTCCTTGTGGGCGAGTTCCTGGGCGAGCGAGAGGTTGTCGAGCAGCATCACGCCCTGGCGCAGGATGAGCGCCAGGCCGACGGTGCAGGCCGCCGCGGCCACCACCCGGTCCAGTTCCCGCCCGCCGAGGGCGTTGTAGAGGATCCCGGCGGTGCACACCGCAGCGGCCGCGTACGGGGTGAGCGCGCTGAAGGTGGTGGCCACCCGGCGGCGCGGCAGGCCTCCGGCCGAGGGGTGCTCGCGTAGCGGGCGGCGCCAGCGCGGCGACCACGGCGCCCAGGCCAGCAGCAGGCTGCCGGAGAACCAGCCGGCGTCCAGCAGTTCGCCCGAGCGGTAGCTGCTGCGCAGCTCCGGGGAGGTGAACAGGGCGTCGCACAGGACGGTGACGGCCAGCGCCACCATCGCGGTGTGCACGGCCGCCCGGTTGCCGTCCCGGCCGCCGAAGCGCAGCCCGACGACCAGGCTGACCAGCAGGATGTCCAGCACCGGGTAGGCCAGGTTGAGGGCCAGCCGCAGTGGCGAGCCGACTTCGCCGGCGGCGATCCGGCCGAGCGCCAGGCTCCAGCTGAGGGTGAACAGCGAGCCGGCGATCAGCCAGCCGTCGAGCAGCAGGCAGAGCCAGCCGGCGGCCGAGCGCGGGCGCTGGGCGAGCACCAGGACACCGGTGATGGCGAGCGGGGAGAACAGCAGGAAGGCGTACTCGGCGAGCGAGTCCTGCGGCAGCGGACTGCGGGCGACCAGTTCGTACCAGCCCCAGGTGCCGTTGCCGCAGGCCACCATGAGCGAGGAGAGGCCGAACAGCAGCCAGGCCGGGCGGGCGCGCCCGCCGGCTGTGCAGCCGTACACCAGGCAGGACAGCGCGGCCGCGAGCGCCGCCGCGGCCAGGCCGAAGTCGCCCATGAAGATGGAGAGTTGGAAGGATCCCCAGCCGGTGGCGGCGCCCAGGGCGTAGGCCAGGCAGAGCGCGCCGAGGACGAGGCCGGGCAGCGTCCGGCTCTCCCGGAGCCGGCCCAGCGGGCCGCGCCGACCGGGGGCGGGCGGGCCGGCTGCGGCTGCGCCGGGCGCGGACGTGTCGGGCTCGGACGCGTCGGCGGGTGGCACGCCCGGCCGTCCGGCCCCGGGCAGCACCGTATCGGTGGAGCTCACTCGGCCTCTCCCCCTCCGGCCCGGGGCCTGGCGCCCCGGCCACGGGCCACCGGCCGCGCGCCTCTCGGTCGTACGCGGTGGCCTGGCGCCCCGTCAGGACGGAGGCCCAGGGGGTGGGCGGCCTTCCGGTCACCACACCGCACCGATGTTCCCGATCGGGACCCTACACCAAATCCGTCACTCAATGACACATGCACTCAACTTAGAGTAATGGCGAGGGGGTGGGGAAATGCACCCGATTCCGGCGGATCGGCCCGGTTGGCGGCGGCGCGCGACCAGGGGCTCACGCGGCGCGCACGGGAGCACGCGACGGCGCCCGGCCCCGGGCCGCCCGGACCGGAGACGGTCGGGGGGCCCGGCGCCGGGCGCTCGGGTCAGCGGGAGGCCCGGGGGGACAGGGCCTACGCCGGATCGTCCGGGAACAGCCGCAGCCGGTGCGCCAGCGCTGCCGCCTCACCCCGGCCGGTGACCGCGAGCTTGCCCAGGATGTTGGAAACGTGCACGCTCGCGGTCTTCGGAGAGATGTACAGCTCCTCCGCGATCTGCCGGTTGCTCCAGCCCCGCGCCAGCAACCGGAGCACGTCCCGCTCACGGGGGGTGAGGCCGAAGGACTCCCCGGCGGGCGGGGTCGCGGCCAGCCCGGCGGCCGGGTGCGCGGCCGCCGCCGGGGTCAGCGTCAGCCCGGCCCGGTCGGCCAGGCCCGCGACCTCCGCCAGCAGCGGACGGTCACCCCGGACGGTGGCCAGTTCCCGCGCCTCGCGCAGCAGTTCGACCCCGGCCTCGCGCCGCCCGGCCAGCACCTCGGCCTCGCCGGCCCGCAGCAGGGCGACCGCCAGCGGGTACGGCAGCCCGGTCGGCCGCAGCGCGGCGACCACGGCGGCCCACTGCTCCGGGGTGTCGGCGGCCTCGGCGCGGGCCAGTTCGCCCTCCAGCAGCCGGGCCCAGCCGTGGTGCATCGGCGCCCGCGGCCGCAGCCGGGCCGCCCGCGCGGCGATCGCGGCCAGTGCCTCGGCCCGGCCCGCCGCGGCCTCCGGCAGGCCCCGGCTGTCCGCCTCCACCGTGGCGGCCTCGACCAGCAGCGGGTACACGTCGGACTCGTGGCCGAGCCGCCCCTCCTCCGCCAGCGCGGTGAGCAGTTCCTCCCGGGCCTCCAGCGGCCGACCGGCGAGCGCGGCGATCCGCACCGCCAGCCGGCTGATCGGCACGCTGTGCTGGAGCTGGCCGACCCGGTTGGCCGACCGGGCCTGCGCCAGCATGGTCGCCGCGCCGGCCAGGTCCCCGCGCAGCAGCGCGAGGTCGCCGCGCATCCGGTCCAGGAACTCGGCGTGGGTGCCGGTCAGGCTGGTCAGCTCGCAGGCGTCGAGCACCTCGGCGGCCTCCCGGATCCGCCCCAGGTCGGTCAGCGCCTCGGCCAGGTTGCCGGTCAGGATGGTGCCGATGTTGCGCAGCAGGCCGTTGCCGTCCGCGTAGACCAGGCCCTCGCGGGCCAGCACCACCGCCTCCTCGGCCCGGCCCACCCCGCGCTGCATGCTGGCCAGGTTGTTGACGCCGCGCAGCAGCAGGTCGGGCACGCCCAGCCGGCGGGCTGCCTCGACCGCCCCGGCCAGTTCGGCCAGCCCGCCGTCGGCGTCGCCGTGCACGTCGTAGCGCAGGCCGCCGAGCGTCATCCGGGCGTGCACCTCGACGGAGTGCGCGCCGACCTCCTGGGCGATCCGGATCGCCCGCTCGGCCAGCTCGATGTGCTCGGGGCCGGGCTTCTTGAGCATCGCCACCCCGGCGCCGAGCGCGAACACCTCGGCCTGGACGGCGGACGGCGGCAGGTGGTCGACCAGCCGGTGCGCGTGCAGGATCTCCTCGTCGTCGCCGGAGCGGCGCAGATTGCCCAGCATCCGGGCCCGGTTGATCCGGAACCAGGCCGCGCGCACCGGGTGCACGGCCTCGTCGACCAGCCGCAGCCCCCGCCTGGCGAGGCTCAGGCCGCGCTCGCGGTCGCCGCAGCGCCGGGCCGCGACCACCGCCTCGGCCAGCACGTCGACCAGCTGGATCCGGTCGCAGTCCCCGTCGGCGGTGCTGTGGTCGCAGGAGCCCGGCGGGTAGGTCTCGGCCCAGTCGTACGGGCGCAGGGTGTGCGCCAGCACCTCCTCGGAGACCATGTCCCACAGTTCCAGGGCCCGTTCCAGCATGCCCAGTTGCTCGGCGAAGGCGTTGCGGCGGCGGGCCGCCCGGGCGGCGTCCAGGGCGGTCGGCAGGGCGCGGGCCGGATCGTGCGCGTGGTACCAGTAGTTGGCCAGCCGGGCGGGCAGGGCGTCGCAGGAGACCAGCTGCGGCTGCGCCTCCACGGCGAGCGCGAACTTGCGGTTGATCCGGTGCCGTTCACCGGGCAGCAGGTCGTCCGAGACCGCCTCGCGGACCAGCGCGTGCCGGAAGCGGTAGCCCTCGCCCTCGCCGTCCGGGCGCAGGATGTTGGCGCCGACGGCCGCCCGCAGCGCCTCGATCAGCGCCTCCTCGTCGTCGTCCAGGACGGCCGCCAGCAGGGCGTGCTCGACGTGCGAGCCGCCCTCGGCGGCGATCCGCACCACCCGCTGGGCCTCCTCGACCAGGCTCTCCACCCGGACCAGCAGGATGTCGCGCAGCGAGTCGGTGAGCCCGGCGCCGCAGCCGTCCTCGAAGGCGGTGGCCAGCTCCTCGACGAAGAACGGGTTTCCCTCGGAGCGGCGGTGGATGCGGTCCACCAGCTTCCGGTCGGGGTCGGCGGTGCCGAGGATGCCGGCCAGCTGGGCGGCGACCTCGCCGCGGCCGAACCGCTCCAGCTCCAGCCGCTGGACGGTGCGCAGCCGTTCGAGCTCGGCCAGGAAGGGGCGCAGCGGGTGGCGGCGGTGCAGGTCGTCGGAGCGGTAGGTGGCGACCAGCAGCACCCGGGACCGGTGCAGGGTGCGGACCAGGAAGGCGAGCAGTTCGCGGGTGGAGCGGTCGGACCAGTGCAGGTCCTCGACGGCGAACACGAGGGTACGCTCCGCGCCGAGCCGCTCGAACAGCCTCGCGGTGTGCTCGAACAGCCGGGCCCGGCCGTACTCGTCGTTGGGTTCGCCGTCGGCCTCGCCGAACTCGGGCAGCAGCCGGGCCAGGTGCCCCTCGCTGCCGACCGCCGCGGCCTCCAGCTCGGCGCCCAGCGAGCGGTGCAGCCGGCGCAGCGCGGCGGCCAGCGGGGCGTACGGCAGGCCCTCGGCGCCGATCTCCAGGCAGCCGCCGAGCGTGGTGACCGCTCCCCCGGCGGCGGCCCGCTCCAGGAACTCCTCCAGCAGCCGGGTCTTGCCGACGCCCGCCTCGCCGCCGATCAGCACGGCCTGCGGGCTGCCGGAGCCGGCCCGGCGCAGCGCGTCGGTCAGTTCGGTGATCTCGCTGCCGCGGCCGACGAAGACGGGACTCACCGATATCTGCTGCATGGAGGCGAGCATGCCATAGCCGGAGGTGGCGGGCCGAGGGGTTATCTCCCCTGGCGAACGCCCGGAGGGGGAGGCGCTCCCCTGCTGCGCCTCCCCCTCCGAAACTCCCTCGGCACCGTCGTGGTGCCGGTCCGTCAGCATTCGCGCTGGCGCGCGGGGCGCCGCTGGAAGCGGGCGGCCACCGGACGCTGCCGCAGGCGGCGCCCCTCCTTGGCCTCCCGGACCAGGCGCTCGTGCTCGGCGCGGACGGCCAGCTCGTGGGCGTGCTGCTGGATGAGCTCGTACTCGATCACTTTCGGTTCCCCCTGTGGGTTTCACTGCGTTTCGCTGTCGAGTAAGACTTTCCTCTCCCAGCGGGGGGTGCCGCATCGGAAGCCCTACCGATCTTCCGGGCCCCGGATGCCTTAGATCGGGGCCCCGGGAACGGCAAAGGCCCGGTCTTACCTCGTTTTAGAGGTGAGACCGGGCCTTAGGCCTTACTTAGAGGGCCTTAGACGCCTTAGACGCCTTAGGACCTCAGGCAAAGACGCCCAAATTCTCTGGGTTGTGCCTACTGCCCCTCGACGGCGAGCCGCTCCAGGATCAGGTCCTTGACGCGGGCCGCGTCGGCCTGGCCGCGGGTGGCCTTCATGACCGCACCGACCAGCGCGCCGACCGCGGCGACCTTGCCGTCGCGGATCTTGGCGGCGATCGCCTCGTTCTCGGCGATGGCCTGGTCGACGGCCGCACCGAGCGCGGAGTCGTCCGAGACGACGGCCAGGCCGCGCTTCTCGACGACCTCGTCCGGCTCGCCCTCGCCGGCCAGCACGGCCTCGATGACCTGGCGGGCCAGCTTGTCGTTCAGCTTGCCCTCGGCGACCAGCGCGGTGACCCGGGCGACCTGCGCCGGGGTGATCGGCTGCTCGCTCAGCTCGGTGCCGGTCTCGTTGGCCCGGCGGGCCAGCTCGCCCATCCACCACTTGCGGGCCTGGTCGGCCGGGGCGCCGGCGGCGATGGTGTCCTGGATCGGCTCGACGGCGCCGGCGTTCAGCACCGACTGCATGTCCTTGTCGGACAGGCCCCACTCGGCCTGCAGCCGGGCCCGGCGCACCCGCGGCAGCTCGGGCAGGCCTGCGCGCAGCTCCTCGACCCAGGCGCGGGCGGGGGCGATCGGCACCAGGTCCGGCTCGGGGAAGTAGCGGTAGTCCTCGGCGTTGTCCTTGATCCGGCCCGAGGTGGTGCTGCCGTCCTCCTCGTGGAAGTGCCGGGTCTCCTGGATGATCGTGCCGCCGTCGGTCAGCACGGTGGCGTGCCGCTGGATCTCGAACCGGGCGGCCCGCTCCACGCTGCGCAGCGAGTTGACGTTCTTGGTCTCCGAACGGGTGCCGAAGGTCTCGGTGCCGTTGGGGCGCAGCGACAGGTTGACGTCGCAGCGCATCTGGCCCTTGTCCATCCGCGCCTCGGAGACGCCCAGCGCCTTGATCAGCTCGCGCAGCTCGGCGACGTACGCCTTGGCGACCTCGGGGGCGCGCTCGCCGGCGCCGGTGATCGGCTTGGTGACGATCTCGATCAGCGGGATGCCGGCCCGGTTGTAGTCGAGCAGCGAGTGGGTGGCACCGTGGATGCGGCCGGTCGCGCCACCGACGTGGCTGGACTTGCCGGTGTCCTCCTCCATGTGGGCGCGCTCGATCTCCACGCGGAAGGTCGAGCCGTCCTCCAGCTGCACGTCGAGGTAGCCGTTGAAGGCGATCGGCTCGTCGTACTGCGAGGTCTGGAAGTTCTTGGGCATGTCCGGGTAGAAGTAGTTCTTCCGCGCGAACCGGCACCACTCGGCGATCTCGCAGTTCAGCGCCAGGCCGATCTTGACGGCCGACTCCACGCCGATCGCGTTGACCACCGGCAGCGAGCCGGGCAGGCCCAGGCAGGTCGGGCAGGTCTGGCTGTTCGGCTCGGCACCCAGCTCGGTCGAGCAACCGCAGAACATCTTGGTCTTGGTGCCCAGCTCGACGTGGACCTCAAGGCCCATCACCGGGTCGTACGACGCGAGAGCGTCCTCGTAGGAGACCAGGTTCATGACGCTCACAGCGTCCCCTTCACTAAAAGACTTGGGAGGTACGGGCCCGGCCGCCGCTCGCGCGGGGCCGGGCCGGGGCGCTCAGCTCAGCCCAGCAGGACGTCGTCGGAGCCGAGCTGGCGCAGCTCGCGCACCAGCAGGGCGGTACCGGTGATCAGCGCGGCGGCGCCGACCAGGGCGTTGACCAGCTTGAGGGTGTCGCTCTCCTCGCGGGCCTTCCGGACGTCCTTGACGACCGAGACCGCGCCGAAGGCGCTGGTGCCGATGGACAGCCAGAGGCCCGGCTTGCTGTGCTTGAAGCCCTTCAGGGACGACGGTGCCTTGAGGGACGACGGGGCCTTGGCCTTCTCGATCTTGCTCACAGTGCCGGTGCCTCCTCCAGCAGGGTGTGCCCCCACTTGTCGTTGAGTGCGGCCTCGACGGCGCCGCCCACCCGGTACAGGCGGTCGTCCGCCATCGCGGGTGCGATGATCTGCAGGCCGACCGGGAGATTGTCCTCCGGGGCCAGACCGCAGGGCAGCGACATGGCCGCGTTGCCCGCGAGGTTCGACGGAATCGTGCAGAGGTCGGCCAGGTACATCGCCATCGGGTCGTCGGCGCGCTCGCCGATCGGGAAGGCGGTGGTCGGCGTGGTCGGCGAGACCAGCACGTCCACGCCCGCGAAGGCGGCGTCGAAGTCGCGCGAGATGAGCGTGCGGACCTTCTGGGCCGAGCCGTAGTAGGCGTCGTAGTAGCCCGAGGAGAGGGCGTAGGTGCCGAGGATGATGCGGCGCTTGACCTCCGGGCCGAAGCCGGCCTCGCGGGTCAGCGCGGTGACGTCCTCGGCCGAGCGGGAGCCGTCGTCGCCGACCCGCAGGCCGTAGCGCATCGCGTCGAAGCGGGCCAGGTTGGACGAGGCCTCGCTGGGCGCGATCAGGTAGTACGCCGGCAGCGCCAGGGTGAAGGACGGGCAGGAGACCTCGACGACCTCGGCACCCAGCTCGCGCAGCAGCTCCACCGACTCGTTGAAGCGCTCCATCACGCCGGCCTGGTAGCCCTCGCCGGCGAACTCCTTGACCACGCCGATCCGCATGCCGCGCACGTCGCGCAGCTTGGCGGCCTCGACCACGGCCGGGACGGGCGCGTCGATCGAGGTGGAGTCCATCGGGTCGTACCCGGCGATGGCCTCGTGCAGCAGCGCCGCGTCCAGCACGGTGCGGGCGCACGGGCCGCCCTGGTCCAGCGAGGACGAGAAGGCGACCAGGCCGTAGCGGGAGACCGAGCCGTAGGTCGGCTTGACGCCGACGGTGCCGGTGACGGCGCCGGGCTGGCGGATCGAGCCGCCGGTGTCGGTGCCGATCGCCAGCGGGGCCTCGAAGGCGGCCAGCGCGGCGGCCGAGCCGCCGCCGGAGCCGCCGGGGATGCGGGAGAGGTCCCACGGGTTGCCGGTCGTGCCGTAGGCGGAGTTCTCGGTGGAGGAGCCCATCGCGAACTCGTCCATGTTGGTCTTGCCGAGGATGACCACGCCGGCGTCCTTGAGACGGGTGGTCAGCGTGGCGTCGTACGGCGGGATCCAGCCTTCGAGGATCTTGGAGCCGCAGGTGGTCGGCACACCCTTGGTGGTGAAGACGTCCTTCAGCGCGAGCGGGACGCCGGCCAGCGGGCCCAGCTCCTCGCCCTTGGCGCGCTTCTCGTCGACGGCCTTGGCGGCGTTCAGCGCGCCCTCGGTGTCGACGTGCAGGAAGGCGTTGACCTTCTTGTCGACGGCGCCGATGCGGTCCAGGTGCGCCTGCGCCACCTCGACGGCGGACACCTCGCCCTTGGCGATGGCGGAAGCCGTCTCAGCGGCGGTGTACTTGATCAACTCGGTCATCTCGGTCAGTCCTCCCCGAGGATCTGGGGCACGCGGAAACGCTGCTCCTCGGCGGCGGGGGCGCCGGACAGCGCCTGCTCCGGGGTGAGCGACGGCCGCACCTCGTCCGCGCGCATCACATTGGTCAGCGGGAGCGGGTGGGAGGTCGGCGGGACGTCCTGTCCGGCGACCTCGGAAACGCGGGCGACCGCGCCGATGATCACGTCGAGCTGCTCGGCGAAGTGGTCCAGCTCTTCGGGCTTCAGCTCAAGACGCGACAGCCGGGCGAGGTGGGCGACCTCCTCGCGCGTGATGCCAGGCATGCAGCGATCCTCAGGGTGAGTTCTGGTGAGGCCCGGCGCCGCGCGCAGGCGGTGCCGGGCCCGGGCAGGAGCAACCGGTCCGGTGCTCCGTCCTCGTGGTCTTTGGACCCCATCCTATGGGGCCCGGCCCGGCCACCGGCCAACGAGTAAGCGTGTGCGCCCGTCACTGCGGCCTGGTGCGGGCCCAACTCTGCGTGCCCGGCGCCTTGATCTCGATCTGCGCGGCCGACACGGGCTGGGGCGCGGGCGCGGCCTGAACGGCCTGCACGGCCTGCACGGCCTGCACGGCCTGCACGGCCTGCACGGCCTGCACGGCCTGCGGGAGCGTCGGGGGCAGCGCGGGGGGCAGCACCGACGGGAGGGTCGACGGCAGCACCGGCGCGATGGCCTGCTGGACCACCGGCTGGGCGGCCGGCGGCAGCACCGGCTGGACCGGCAGGCCCTGGCCCCCCTGCACCGCGTGGAGGGCCGACGGCAGCCGGCCCGGCGGGGGGACCAGCCGCTCCACCGGCGGGGCGCCGGTGCGGTGCACCCGCAGCCAGGCGGTGGCCTGCTCGGCCGGCATCGCGGCCGACACCAGCCAGCCCTGGACGGCGTCCACGCCCATGCAGTGCAGCCGCTCCCAGGTCTCGTCGTCCTCGACGCCCTCGGCGACCACGGTCAGGCCCAGCGAGTGGGCGAGTTCCACCGAGCAGCGCACCACCGCCGCGTCGTGGTCGTCGATGACCATCCGGGAGACGAAGGAGCGGTCGATCTTCAGCTCGCCGACCGGCAGGCTGCGCAGCCGCACCAGCGAGGAGTGGCCGGTGCCGAAGTCGTCCAGGGACATCCCGACGCCGTAGCCGCGCAGTTCGGCGAGGGTGTCGGCGGCCCGGCGGGAGTCGTCCAGCAGCAGCCGTTCGGTGATCTCCAGCTGGAGCGCGTGGGCCGGCACCTGGTGGCGGACGAGGTGGCCGGCGACGCGCTGGGCGAAGCCGGGGTTGAGCACGTCGCGCGGGGAGACGTTGACCGCGACCTGCACCTGGAGGCCCTGGTCCCGCCAGTAGGCGAGCTGCCCGACGGCGGCCTCCAGCACGTAGTCGGTGAGCCGGGGCATCAGGCCGCTGGACTCGGCGAGCCCGACGAACTCGTCCGGCGAGACCCGGCCCTGGCCGGGGCGCTCCCAGCGCAGCAGCGCCTCCAGGCCGACCACCCGGCCGTCGAAGGCCACCTTGGGCTGGTAGTGCAGCTGCACCTCGCCGGTCTCCAGGGCCCGCCGCAGGTCGCCGAGCAGCCCTATCCGGTACGGCGTGTCGGCGTCCTGGGTCTCGTCGTACTGCGCGACGCCGCTGCAACCGCGCTGGGCATGGCCCATCGCCACGTCGGCGCGACGCAGCAGCGCCTCGGCGTCCTGGGCGTGCTGCGGGTAGACGCAGACGCCGGCGCTGGCCTCCAGCACGAGCAGCAGCCCGTCCAGCCGGATCGGCGCGGCGAGTTCGGCGATCAGCGCCTTGGCGACCCGCTCCAGGCTGTCCGGGCAGTTGATGCCGGGCAGCAGCACGGCGAACTCGTCGCCGCCCATCCGAGCCACCATCGGGCGGCCGCGCCGGTAGTTCCGGGGCAGGCCGGCGAAGACGTCGTCGATGGACTCCCGGGTGGCGCTGCCGGCCGGGCCTCCGGAGCGCAGCGCGCGGTGCAGCCGGCGGGCGATGTGCACCAGCAGCCGGTCGCCGGCGGTGTGACCGAGGGTGTCGTTGAGTGATCGGAAGCGATCGAGATCGAGCAAGATGAGACCGACGCTGTAACCTTCCGCACGCTCCGCGATCGCCTCCTGGGCGGCCATCAACAGGGCCTGACGGTTGGGCAGATCCGTCAGCGGGTCGGTCAGCTGGTCACGGGCGCGGTCGCGGGCGATCCGCCAGGCGGCGACCAGCACCGCCAGCGGCACCGCGAACAGCGGCAGCAGTTCGGGCTCGTACCGGTAGACCAGGACGGCCAGCGGGATGAGCGGCGCGGCACCGGCCAGCAGCACGCCGAGCAGCAGGACCGCACCTGCCACCCCCTGCGGCGGGCGTGTGGGCGCACCGCCGGTCGTACGATCCATAAGCCCTGTCCTCCGTCGGGCCCGCCCCGTCAGGCCGCCTTACGGTGAGGCACCGTGCCGGTACCGACAGCTGCCGGGCATGGAGCGACCCCGCGGAGCACCGGCTCAGCCGGTGCCCCCACCCCTGCTGACACTCTGTTGCGCTCCAGGGTATGCCGGGGTCCACCCGGTGGGCAGACTTTCGGACAACCGGAAACGCGCCACCGCGCCCGGGTGTCGCACAGTGACACAATGCCCGCTTTCACGGTGCGACACCCGGTGACGTTGCATCAGGACGATAACAAGACGGGTTCGGTCACGCTCCGCTCGGGTCGGCCTCCGGGGCGGCCTCCGGGGTGGCCTCGGCGGGGGCCGTCCCGACCTCGGGCAGGCCGAGGTGGGCGCGGGCCGCGGCCGCTCCGTCGGCGAGCAGCACGGCGAAGCCGGCGTCGTCCAGGACCGGCAGTCCGAGCTGAACGGCCTTGTCGTACTTGGACCCGGGGTTGTCACCGGCCACGACAAAATCTGTCTTCTTCGATACCGAACCGGTCACCTTCGCGCCGCGCGAGGTCAGCGCCTCCTTGGCCCCGTCCCGGGTGTGCCCGGCCAGGGTGCCGGTGACCACGACGGTCAGGCCCTCCAGCGGGCGCTCCGCCTCCTCCTCGTCGGCGGGCTCCTCGGTGAAGCGGACGCCGGCCGCGCGCCACTTCTCCAGGATCCCCCGGTGCCATTCCTCCTGGTACCACTCGACGACGGAACGGGCGATGATCGGCCCGACCCCCTCGACGGCGGCCAGCTCCTCCTCGGTGGCCGAGAAGATCCGGTCGAGGTCCCGGAACTCCCGTGCCAGCTCCTGCGCCGCGACCGGCCCGACGTGCCGGATCGAGAGGCCGTTGAGGAACCGCCACAGCGGACGTTCCTTCACCCTCTCCAGATTCTCCAGCAGCACGCCCGCCGTCTTCTTGGGCTCGCCCTTCTGGTTCGCGAAGAAGGTGGCCTTCTTCTCCTTGCCGGTGCGGTCGTCCAGCTTGGGCATGCCCGTCTTCTGGTCGCGGACCAGCACCTCGATCGGCAGCAACTGCTCCATCGTCAGGCCGAAGATGTCGCCCTCGTCCCGCACCGGCGCCTCGGCCGGCTCCAGCGGCTGGGTCAGCGCGGTCGCCGCGACATAGCCCAGGCCCTCGATGTCCAGCGAGGAACGGCCGCCCAGGAAGGCGATCCGCTCGCGGATCTGCGCCGGGCAGAACTGCGCGTTGGGGCAGCGCAGATCGATGTCCCCCTCGGACATCGGGCGCAGCTCGGCCCCGCACTCGTGGCAGTGCGAGGGCATCACGAACTCCTGCTCGGTGCCGTCCCGCAGGCTCTCCACCGGGCCGAGGATCTCCGGGATGACGTCGCCGGCCTTGCGCAGCACGATGGTGTCGCCGAGCAGCACGCCCTTGGCCTTGACGACCTGCTGGTTGTGCAGCGTCGCGTACTGCACCATCGAGCCGGCCACCTTCACCGGCTCGGCCAGCACCGCGTACGGGGTGGCCCGGCCGGTGCGGCCGATGCCGACCTTGATCGCGGCCAGCCTGCCGGTGACCTCCTCCGGCGGGTACTTCCAGGCGATCGCCCAGCGCGGGGACTTGGAGGTGGAACCGAGCCGCCCTTGCAGGGCGATCTCGTCCACCTTGACCACGACGCCGTCGATCTCGTGCTCGACCGAGTGCCGCTGCTCGCCGAAGTGCTCGATGAACGCCCGCACCTCGTCGAGCGTCCCGACCACCTTGTTGTGCCGGGCCGTCGGCAGGCCCCACGCGCGCAGCAGGTCGTAGGCGTGCGACTGGCAGTCGATGTCGAAGCCGACCCGGGCGCCGATGCCGTGCACCACCATGTGCAGCGGACGGGACGCGGTGACCAGCGGGTCCTTCTGGCGCAGCGAACCGGCGGCGGCGTTGCGGGGGTTGGCGAACAGGTGGAGCAGCGCCTGCGGACGCTTGCCCTCCTTGGCGCGCTCCTCGTTCTCCGCCCGGCGGCGCTCGTTCTCCGCCGCCAGCGAGGCGTTCAGCTCCTCGAAGGCCTCGGTGGGCAGGTAGACCTCGCCGCGGATCTCGACCAGCTCGGGCAGGTCGTCGCCGGTGAGCTGCTGCGGGATCTCCTTGATGGTGCGGACGTTGGCGGTGATGTCCTCGCCGACCCGGCCGGTGCCCCGGGTCGCGGCGAGGACCAACTGGCCGCGCTCGTAGGTGAGGTTGACGGCCAGGCCGTCCACCTTGAGCTCGCACAGGTAGTGGTAGTCGATGCCGTCCAGCTCGCGGGCGACCCGGTCCGCCCAGGCCGCCAGCTCCTCGTCGTCCATGGCGTTGTCGAGACTGAGCAGCCGCTCGCGGTGCTCGACCTTGGTGAAGCCCTCCGCGACGTCGCCGCCGACCTCCTGCGTCGGCGAGTCCGGCGTCACCAGGGCCGGGTGCGCGGCCTCGACCGCCTCCAGCTCGCGCATCAGGACGTCGAACTCGGCGTCGCTGACGACCGGGGCGTCCTGCACGTAGTACCGGGCGCGGTGCTCGGTGATCTCCACGACCAGCTCGGCGTGCCGCCTGCGCACCTCCGCAGGGACGTCCTCCCAGCCCTCGACAGCCACCACCGCAAGCCCTCCTACGTTCTCATTCCGGGTTGTCCACCAGGCTCTGCGCCGCCCGCGCCGCAAGCGACAGCGCCTTGCGCGCGTACGCCGGGGACGCCCCGGCCAGCCCGCAGGTCGGCGTCACCAGCACGCGGCGGCCCAGCAGCTCCGGGGCGAACCCGAGCCTGCGCCACAAGGTCCTGACACCCTGGACACTACCGGCCGGGTCGGACACCTCCTGGTCAGTGGAGGGCACGACACCAGCGAGGATCGCCGTGCCCGCCTCGACCGCCTCGCCGAGGTCGTCGTCCTCCCGCTCGGTGAGGAGGGAGAAGTCGAGGGAGACCCCGGCCACCCCGGCCCGGCGCAGCAGCGGGAGCGGGACCTGCGGGGCGCAGCAGTGCACCACGACCGGCACGTCCAGGCCGCGGATCGTCTCGCGCAGCACCTCCTCGGCGACCTGCCGGTCCACCGAGCGCAACCGCTGGAAGCCGCTGGCGGTCTTCACCGAACCGGCCAGCACGGCGGGCAGCGAGGGCTCGTCGAGCTGGAGGACCAGCTGCGCGCCGGGCACCCGACGGCGGACGTCCGCCAGGTGGCGGCGCAGGCCCTCGGTGAGCGAGCCGGCGATGTCCCGGCAGGCGCCGTGGTCGGAGAGCGCCTTCTCGCCGTGCCTGAGCTCGATGCTCGCCGCCAGCGTCCACGGGCCCACGGCCTGGAGCTTGAGCGCGCCCTGGTAGCCCTGGGTGAACTCCTCCAGCGCGTCCAGGTCCTCGCCCAGCCAGGAGTGCGCGCGCCGGGTGTCCCGGCCGGGGCGGTCGGCGAACCGCCAGCCGGACGGTTCGGTCTGTGCGAACAGCTCGACCAGCAGGCCGGCGCCGCGGCCGATCATGTCGGCGCCCGGCCCCCGGGCGGGGAGTTCGGGCAGGAACGGCAGCTGCTCCAGCGCGCCGGTGGAGGTCTTGGCGGCCTCCCGTGCGTCGGTGCCGGGCAGCGAACCGACGCCGGTGGCGGCGCCGCGCAGGTCGGGGAAGGTGTCTCCGGTGCTCACCCGCCCGAGCCTAGTGCGCCGCCGCCCCGGCGAGGTCAGCGCCCGGGGCGGACGGTGATGTCGGTGAGCTCCGCGTCGCGGGAGGCGTCCAGGGCGGCGAGGATCGCCTTCACCACCGACTCCGGGGCGATGAAGCGGTCCTCGTCGTAGGCCTTGCCCTCCTGCTGGTGCACCTTGGCCTGCATCGCGGTGGCGGTGCGGCCCGGGTAGACCGAGGTGACCCGGACGCCGTTCGCGTGCTCCTCCTGACGCAGCGCGTCGGCGAGCGCCTTGAGGCCGTGCTTGCTCGCCGCGTAGGCCGACCACTCGGCGGAGGCGCTCAGGCCCGCACCGGAGTTGACGAACACCACGTGCCCCTTGACCAGGCGCAGCGAGGGCAGCAGGAGCCGGGTCAGCTCGGCGGGGGCGACCAGGTTGACGGCCAGGGTGCTCTGCCAGGCCTTGACCGGCAGCTCGCCGACCGCACCCAGCTCCACCATGCCCGCGACGTGCAGGAGGGAGTCGAGCTCGACGGGCAGCGCCTGGTGGCCGAGGGCCCAGGAGAGCTTGGCCGGGTCGCCGAGGTCGCCGACCAGGGTCTGCGCCCCGGGGAAGCGCTCGCGCAGTTCGGCGGCGCGGCGGGCGTCGCGGGCGAACAGCCAGAGGTCGTCGCCGCGCTCGGCGAGACGCTCGGCCAGGACGGCGCCGATGCCGGAGCCGGCGCCGGTGATCAGATGTGCAGCCATGGTGCTGATCTAATCAGGCCTTGAGCTGCTCAAACACCTGAGCCGGGGTGTCGGCGAAGCTGATCAGCTCGGCGAGCGGGCGCGGCAGGAAGCCCTCGGTGTCCATCCGCTCCATCTGCATGCGCAGGCCCGCGTAGAAGCCCTCGGTGTCCAGGACGATCACCGGCTTGTCGAACATGCCGTGCTTCTTGAGCTCCAGCACCTCGGTCACCTCGTCGAGGGTGCCCAGCCCGCCGACCAGCACGACGATCGCGTCCGCCCGGGCGGCCAGCTCCGCCTTCCGCTCGGCGAGGTCCTCGGTCATCACCAACTCGTCGGCGCCGACGTACCCCTTGTGCCTCAGCATCTCGACGAGCACCCCGACCAGCCTGCCGCCCGCCGCCTTCACCTCATCGGCCAGCAGCCCCATCAGCCCGGCGTTCGAGCCGCCCCACACCAGGGTGTGCCCGCCCTCGCCGAGGAGCCGCGCGAACTCGGCGGCGGGAGCGGAGTAGCGGTCGTCGAGCGAGTACGCGGAGCAGAAGACGCAGATATTCATAGTGCTACCTGGTCTATCACGCGGGCCGGGCCTCGCTCACCCCGGTTTCAGGCGCGGACGGCCGGGCGCTCGGTGCTGGCGATGGTGGCGGAGCCGACGACGCGGGTGCCGTCGTAGAGGACGACGGCCTGGCCGGGGGCGATGCCGCGGACGGGGGTGTCCAACTGCACCCGCAGCTCGCCGTCCACGACCGACGCGCTCACCGGCACCTCCTCGCCGTGGGCGCGCAGTTGGGCGGTGTACCGGCCGTCGGCGAGCGGCTCGGTGCCGCACCAGCGCGGCCGGATCGCGGTGAGCCCGGTGACGTCCAGGCCCTCCAGCGGGCCGACGGTGACGGTGTTGTTCACCGGGGAGATGTCCAGCACGTAGCGGGGCTTGCCGTCCGCGGCGGGCCGGCCGATCCGCAGGCCCTTGCGCTGGCCGATGGTGAAGCCGTACGCGCCGTCGTGCTCGCCGAGCTTGGTGCCGTCGGCGTCGAGGATGTCGCCGGTGGCGGTGCCGAGGTGCTTGGCCAGGAAGCCCTGGGTGTCGCCGTCGGCGATGAAGCAGATGTCGTGGCTGTCCGGCTTCTTGGCGACGGCCAGGCCGCGGCGCTCGGCCTCCTCGCGGATGACGTCCTTGGTGGTGTCGCCGAGCGGGAAGAGGGAGTGGGCGAGCTGGTCCGCGTCCAGCACACCGAGCACGTAGGACTGGTCCTTGGCGGCGTCGACGGCGCGGTGCAACTGGCGCTCCCCGGACGGCAGGTCGACGATCCGGGCGTAGTGGCCGGTGCAGACCGCGTCGAAGCCGAGCGCGATCGCCTTGTCGAGCAGCGCGGCGAACTTGATCTTCTCGTTGCAGCGCAGGCAGGGATTGGGGGTGCGGCCGGCCGCGTACTCGGCGACGAAGTCGTCGATGACGTCCTCGCGGAAGCGCTCGGCGAGGTCCCAGACGTAGAACGGGATGCCGATCACGTCGGCCGCGCGCCACGCGTCCCGGGAGTCCTCGATGGTGCAGCAGCCGCGGGCCCCGGTGCGGAAGGACTGCGGGTTGGCGGACAGCGCCAGGTGGACGCCCGTCACCTCGTGCCCCGCCTCGGCGGCGCGGGCGGCGGCGACGGCGGAGTCGACGCCGCCGGACATCGCCGCGAGCACGCGCAGACGGCCGGTGGACGGAGCGGTCGGGGCACCCGGGAAGTCAGTCATGGTGACTACAAGAGTACGGGGCCGCCGTACATGCCCGACCGCCCGGAGGAACTACCGCCGCACCGCCGCCAGACCCGCGTTGCGGGCCCGCTGGACGGCCGGGGCGATGGCCGCGACCAGCGCCGTCACGTCCTCGCGCACCGAGGTGTGCCCGAGCGAGAACCGCAGCGAGGCCCGGGCCAGCGCCGGGTCGACGCCCATCGCGAGCAGCACGTGGCTGGGCTGCGGCACCCCGGCCGAGCAGGCCGAGCCGGTGGAGCACTCGATGCCCTGGGCGTCGAGCAGCATCAGCAGCGCGTCGCCCTCGCAGCCGGGGAAGGAGAAGTGCGCGTTGGCGGGCAGCCGCCCCTCGGCGGCCGGGTCGCCGTTGAGCACCGCGGCGGGGACGGCGGCCAGCACGGCGGCGATCAGTTCGTCGCGCAGCGCGCCGAGCACGACCGCGTGCTCCGGCTGGCGCTCGACCGCGAGGGCCGCGGCGGTGGCGAAGCCGGCGGCGGCGGGCGCGTCCAGGGTGCCGGAGCGGACGTCACGCTCCTGGCCGCCGCCGTGCAGCAGCGGGACGGGCGCGGCGCCGCGCGAGAGCAGCAGCGCGCCGATGCCGAACGGGCCGCCGATCTTGTGCCCGGTGACGGTGAGCGCGGTGAGCCCCGACCCGGCGAAGGAGACCGGGACCTGCCCGAGCGCCTGCACCGCGTCGGCGTGCATCGGGATGCCGTACTCGGCCGCGACGGCGGCGAGTTCGCGCACCGGCTGGACGGTGCCGACCTCGTTGTTGGCCCACATCACGGTGACCAGCGCGACCGAGTGCGGGTCCCGCTCGATCGCCTCGCGCAGCGCCTGCGGGTGCACCCGGCCGAGCGGGTCGACCGGCAGGTACTCGACGTCGGCGCCCTCGTGCTCGGAGAGCCAGTGCACCGCGTCCAGCACCGCGTGGTGCTCGACCGGGCTACACAGCACCCGGGTGCGGGCCGGGTCGGCGCCCCGGCGGGCCCAGTACAGGCCCTTGACGGCGAGGTTGTCGGACTCGGTGCCCCCGCCGGTGAGCACGATCTCGCTCGGGCGGGCGCCCAGCGAGTCGGCCAGCGACTCGCGGGCCTCCTCGACCACCCGGCGGGCCCGGCGGCCGGCCGCGTGCAGGGACGAGGCGTTGCCGACCACCCCCAGGTGCGCCGACATCGCGGCGATCGCCTCGGGCAGCATCGGCGTGGTCGCCGCATGGTCCAGGTATGGCATAACCATCCGATTGTAGAGGGCGCTCCCCGGGCCCCGTCCCGGTGTGCGCACCGATCCGGCCACCGGACGACTCCCGGACGTTACCCGGACCACGCGCCCACCGGACACCGGTGTCCGGCACCCGTTTGACCCGTCGCGCGGCCGAGCGGTTAGCCTGACGGACGCTTCCCGCGGACGGGCCCCGGCCCGGCCCGCGGGCACGGCCCGGGATCACGTCCCACTCTCACTTCCCATCGGCGTGGACAGGAGCGGTGCGCCATGTCGCAGTCGGTCGACCGCGCCCTGACCCTGCTCGGGTCGCTCGGCGACGGGCCGGTCACCCTGGAGCAGGCCGCGACCAGCATCGGGGTGCACAAGTCCACCGCGCTGCGGCTGCTGCGCACCCTGGAGGAGCACGGCTTCGCGCAGCGCCAGCCCGATCTGCGCTACCGCCTCGGCGGCCGGGTGCTCTCCCTGGCCCACCGGGCGCTGGAGGAGATCGACGTCCGGCAGGTCGCCGCGCCGTACCTGGCGGCGCTCAACGCGCGCTGCGGCTACACCGTCCAGCTGGCCGTGCTCCAGGACGGCGAGGTGCTGTACCTGGACGAGGTGGCGGGCAGCTGGGCCGGGCCGGGCGCCGCCCGGGCGTCCCGGATCGGTCGGCGGGCGCCGGCGGGCGGGACGGCGATCGGCCGGGTGCTGCTGGCCGGGCTGCCCGAGGACGGCACCCCCGACGAGGAGTTGCCGGCCGAACTGGCGGCGGTGCGGCTGCGGGGCTGGGCGGTGGAGTCGGCCGAGCACCGGGAGCCGGTGACGTGCGTGGCCGCGCCGGTGGCGGGCAGCGGCGGCCGGACGGTCGCGGCGTGCGCGCTGAGCGCCCCGGCGAGCCAGGTGCCGCCGGCCGAACTCGCCCGGATGGTGCCGGAACTGCTCTGCACGGCGGAGGCGATCTCGCTCGCGTACGGCGGCTCGCCTACTCCTCGCTGGTGCGAGAACCGTTGCGGCGCCAGGCCCGCGGGGCGCGCCAGCCGTACTTCAGCGCGAGCATCCGCAGCCCGAAGGCGGTGAGCGCGGCGGCGGTGCCGGTGGCGCCGGTCAGCCGGTCGACGCCGATCAGCACCGCCACCAGGGCGGCGCCGACCAGGGCCGGGACGGCGTAGATCTCCCGGTCCCAGCGCAGCAGCGAGGGGATCTCGCCGGCCAGCACGTCGCGGATCACCCCGCCGCCGGCCGCGGTGACCATGCCGAGTGCGACGGCCGACACCGCGCCGAGCCCGTAGTCGTGCGCCTTGGCGGTGCCGGTGACGCAGAACAGGCCGAGGCCGAGGGCGTCCAGGGTCTGCACCGCCCGGTTGATCCGCTCGACCTCGGGGTGCAGGAAGAACACCACCAGCGCGGCGACCAGCGGGGTGATGAAGTACCCGAGGTTGCTGAACGCCGCGACGGGCGTCGCCCCGATCACCAGGTCCCGGATCACACCGCCGCCGAGCGCGGTGACCTCGGCCAGCACCGCGATGCCGAAGATGTCCATGTTCTTGCGGACGGCGAGCAGCCCTCCGGAGAGGGCGAAGACGAAGATGCCGACGAGGTCCAGCGACTGCTGCACGTCGGACGGGAAGATCTGCGAGGTCACCGCACAACTATGACCCGTACGGAACCCTCCCCCCCTCCGCGTAGGGCCGCGGGCCCGGGCGACAACCACCACCGGTCCGGACACTCTGCGCAGAGTTGACGTGAACACCAAATTTCGACATATTCGCGAAATAATGCAGGTCGTACGGTATGGGGAATACAATTCGTATTTCCTTCCCGAATTCGATGCACGCTTTGCCCGGGTTGGCTGGTTTGGGAAATTGATCCCGGAATTAACTCATGGACGGACCCGAATGGCGGTGGTAGTTTCATTTCCATCGAGAGAAGCACCAGGGCTTCGAACATGAACAACCGGAGAGGAGACTCCCGTGCGCTACAACGACTGAAATCCCTGATGCCGATTGCACCGGCATCCCCGATGTCCGAACGTCGACAGTCCGCGCCAATGGCCGGGCGATTCAGCTCGGGTAGGTGAATTTTCATGCGTTACAACGACTAATTATATTGCCCGAACCGCGGCAGTGCCCGGTATCGTCGGCGAGAATTGGCGCCGGACCCGGATGCGTCCGGGTCCGGCGCACGCTCTTGGCCCAGCGAGAACATGGGCCTCATAGGCCGTTCAAGAATCCTAGGAATTGTCCATGAAACTCCCGGTCCGCTATGACCCCCTCGACAGCTCGACTCTCGCCGATCCCTATGCGGTCTACGCGGAGCTGCGCGCGTCGGAGCCTGTGCACTGGCACGAGAAGATGCAGAGCTGGGTGCTGACCCGGTACCGCGACTGCCAGATGGTGCTGCAGGACCCCGCGGTGTTCGCGACGGACTGGCGGCGGGCCGGCGAGTCGGTCTCCGAACCGTGGCTGAGCCTGCAGACCCTCGACCCGCCGGACCACGGCCCGCTCCGCAGCCTCTTCATGAACGCCCTGCGCGCCCAGGACCTGGAGGCCGTCGGCGAGCAGGGCGAGGCTCTCGTCGGGTCGCTGCTCGACGGACTGGAGGGCAGGGCGGAGTTCGACCTCATGTCGGAGGTCGTCGAGCCGCTCGCCCTGGCGACCATCTCGGAGCTCATGGGCATCGAGCAGCCGGACGTCAGGACCTTCGCCGCGATATCGGATGCCATCGTGCGGAGCATGGACGCCGGATTGGCGCCCGAGACCGCCGGCGACGGAATCGAGACCGGTGCGGAACTCAGGAAACTCGGCATCGAGGCGCGCGGCCGACTGAGCGAAATGGTCGAGTCCTGGTTCACGGCCAATCCGCGCCCCGGACTGCTGGCCCATGTCGCCGGCAACCGCGCCGAGGTGGATGTCGCCGACGCCTTTGTCCGGAACACGGTGCGGGTCGTCTTCCAGTCCGGCTACAGCTCGATCGTCGCCGGTGCCGGAAATGCCATGCTGGCCCTGCTGGAGAACCCCGACAAATTCGAGGCGATGCGCGACCCGGCACTGCTGTCGAGTGGTTTCGACGAACTCATGCGCTATGACGCCTCGGTTCAGGGGACCAGCCGCATCGTCACCGAGCCCGTCACCATCGGATCCGTCCAGCTCAAGCGCGGAGACGTCGTCGTGGTGCTTTTCGGCGCGGCAAACCGCGATCCCGAAAAATTCACCAGCCCCGACGAAATCATTCTGGACCGGACACCGAATCAGCACATGGCATTCGGCCGGGGCCCGCACACCTGCGTCGGGAACCTGTTCACCCAGGTGACGCTGCAGGCGCTGATCAAGGCCATTCTGCGGCGCCCCACACGCCTGCGGATGGCCGGGGAGCCGCTGCGCCAGCGCACCGCGACCATGCGCTACCTGGCGACGCTGCCGGTCACCTTCCAGGCGGCTGCCGCCACGTGACGAAAACGGATACGACGGCTCGCCCGACCCGGACGAGCGCTGCCCGGCTGGCCCTCGCCAGGGCGGTCCCGCCGGCCGGGCCGGTGCGCGGACTGACGCTGTCCACGTTCCTGACCACCCTCGGGGACGGGCTGTTCGCCACCGTCAGCGTGCTGTTCTTCACCCGGGTGGTGGGTCTGCGGATGGTGGACGTGGGCATCGGGCTCACGGTTGCCAGCCTGGCCGGCCTGCTGGCGGCCCTGCCGATCGGACACCTCTCCGACCGCATCGGGCCGCGGCGGGTCCTGCTCGTCCTCACCGTCGCCGCGGGGCCGGCGGTGCTGTGCTACCTGGTCGTCGGCTCCTTCTGGCCGTTCGCCGCCACGGCATGCGCGGTGGGCGTCGTGCAGCGGGGCTGCCGCACGGTCCTGCCCGCCCTGGTGTCCCTGATCGCCTCGGCCGAGGAGCGGGTGACCGCACGCGCGCACCAGCAGGTCGTGAGCAACATCGGGATCTCACTCGGTGCGGGAGCCGCCGGCCTGGCCCTGTACCTGGACACCCGGGCCGCGTACGAGGCGATGGTGGTCGTCGCGGCGCTGGCCTACGCGGGGTCGGCCCTCGTGCTGAACCGGATGCCCGTGCGGCACCCGCCTCCCGCGCACAGCGAGAAGCAACCGCTGGGGGCAGCGCTCAAGGACCTCCGGTACCTGCGGTTCACCGGGCTGAACGCCGTACTGTCGCTGAACGGCGCCCTCATGGAGATCGCCATTCCGCTGTGGCTGGTCACCCACACCAAGGCGCCCGCCTGGCTGTTCAGCGCCCTGATCGTCCTGAACACGATCCTGGTGGTGGTCTTCCAGGTCCAGGTGAGCTCCAAGGGCAACGACACCACCCCGGGGCTGTGGGGGCGGATCTCGCGCCTCGGCGGGTTCTTCCTCGGCTGCGCCTGCCTGCTGTACGGCGCCGCCGGCTGGGGGAACACCCTGGTCGCGACCGCCGTCCTCGGCCTGGGGATGATCGCCCACACGTGGGGCGAGATGTACCAGGTCTCCGGCGAATGGGGGCTCAGCTTCCAGCTCGCGCCCGAGCACGCCACCGGCCAGTACCAGGGCGTCCTGGCCATCGGCCGCGGAGCCGCCAACGTGGCCGCGCCCGTCGCCCTGGTCGCGGTCGTCGGGGCCGGTCAGTACGGGTGGGTGGCACTGGCGGCCGTCTTCCTCGCGGCCGGGCTCGCGATGCCCGCGGCGACCCGGCTGCCCGCCGGCAAGGGCCCTGCCTCTGACGCATGATCAGCACGGGGCCGCCCCAACCGGGTTGTAAGCCCTGACACCACGATGCGCCGCACCGAACGGCCGAGAGGCCGTTCGGTGCGGCGCATCGCTTCGCTGTGAGGAACGCGGCGCCGGCCAGTACCAGCGCGTCCTGAAACGCGCCCTAGCCGTTCCCCTCGCCCAACTCGGGGAAGTGGCACGCCACCTCGTGCCCGGTCTTCAGCGCGGCCAGCGGCGGCTCCTGGCTGGCGCAGACGTCCTGGGCCTTCCAGCAGCGGGTGCGGAAGCGGCAGCCGCTGGGCGGGTTGATCGGCGAGGGGACGTCGCCCTTGAGCAGGATCCGCTCGCGGCCGGCCCGCTGGCGCCGGCGCGGGTCGGGCACCGGCACCGCGGACATCAGCGCGTTGGTGTACGGGTGCAGCGGGCTCGCGTAGAGGGAGTCGCGGTCGGCGATCTCGACGATCTTGCCGAGGTACATCACCGCGACCCGGTCCGAGACGTGCCGGACCACCGAGAGGTCGTGCGCGATGATCAGGTAGGTCAGGCCGAGTTCGCGCTGGAGGTCGTCCAGCAGGTTGACCACCTGGGCCTGGATGGAGACGTCCAGGGCGGAGACCGGCTCGTCCGCGATGATCATCTTCGGCCGGAGGGCGAGCGCCCGGGCGATGCCGATGCGCTGGCGCTGGCCGCCGGAGAACTCGTGCGGGTAGCGGTTGTAGTGCTCGGGGCTGAGCCCGCACAGTTCCAGCAGTTCCTGGACGGCCTTCTTGGTGCCGCCCTCGGGCTCCACCTTCTGCAACCGGAACGGCGCGCCGACGATGGTGCCGACGGTGTGCCGCGGGTTCAGCGAGGAGTACGGGTCCTGGAAGATCATCTGGATGTCGCGGCGCAGCGGCCGCATCGCGCCGACGCCCAGGTGGGTGATGTCGGTGCCCTCGAACTCGACCTTCCCGCCGGTCGGTTCGTCGAGCCGGGTGACCAGTCGGCCCATCGTCGACTTGCCGCAGCCGGACTCGCCGACGACCCCGAGCGTCTCACCGGCGTTGACGGTGAAGTCGATGCCGTCGACGGCCCGCACCGCGCCGGTCTGGCGGCGCAGCAGTCCGCCGCGGATCGGGAAGTGCCGGGTCAGGCCGGTCACCCGGAGCAGCGGCTCGCGGTCGGGGGCCGGCGCGGGCGCGGGGGCCGTGGCTGCCTGAGTGTCCGTCATCGGTTCTCTCCAGAAAGGTGGTACGAGGCCGGGCTCACAGCCGGGGCGCGATCTCTTCGGCGAAGATGCGGTGCCGTTCGGCGGCCGGGAGGTGGCAGGCCGCGTAGTGGCCGGGCGAGGCTTCGGCCAGCACCGGGAGCTCGCTCGTGGAGCGCCCGCCGGTCCGGTCGGCGTACGGGCAGCGCGGGTGGAAGGCGCAGCCGGACGGCACGTTGATCAGGCTGGGCGGGGTGCCCTTGACCGGGACGAGGCGGTCCTGGAGTTCGCGGTCCAGGCGCGGCATGGAGCCCAGCAGGCCCCAGGTGTAGGGGTGTTCGGGCGCGTCGAAGAGGGTCTCGGCGGGGCCGCGCTCGATGCACTTGCCGCCGTACATGACCAGGATGTCGTCGGCCAGTTCGGCGACCACCCCGAGGTCGTGGGTGATGATGATGACGGCCGAGCCGAACTCGTCCTGGAGGTCGCGGATGAGGTCCAGGATCTGCGCCTGGACGGTGACGTCCAGGGCGGTGGTGGGCTCGTCGGCGATCAGCAGCGAGGGGTCGTTGACCAGCGCCATGGCGATCATGGCGCGCTGGCGCATGCCGCCGGAGAACTGGTGCGGGTAGTCGTCCACCCGGCGGTCGGGCTGCGGGATGCCGACCCGGTCGAGCATCTCGACCGCGCGGGCCCGGGCCTGCTTCTTGGACGCCTGGGGGTGGTGCACCCGGTACGCCTCGACGATCTGCGCGCCGACGGTGTAGTAGGGGTGCATCGCGGTCAGCGGGTCCTGGAAGATCATCGCCATCTCGCGGCCGCGCAGTTGGCGCACCCGTTCGGGGCCGGCCGCGATCAGGTCCTCGCCGTCCAGCCGGATCTCGCCGGTGATCCGGGCCCGCTTGGTGCGGTGCAGGCCCATGATGCCGAGCGAGGTGACGGACTTGCCGGAGCCGGACTCGCCGACGATGCCGAGGGTGCGGCCCTTGTGCAGGTCGAAGCTGACCCCGTCCACCGAGCGGACCAGGCCGTCGTCGGTGTCGAAGTGGATCCGCAGGTCGCGGACGGAGAGGAAGGGGTCGCCGGACGGGGTCTGGGCGGCGACCGCCTCGGTCTTCTGGAGCTCGGTCACGAGAGCCTCACCCGGGGGTCGACGAGTGCGTACAGGAGGTCGACCACGAGGTTGCAGGCGACGATGAAGAAGGCGGCGAGCAGGGTGACGCCGAGGATCTTGGGCAGGTCGTTGTCGGCGATCGCCTGGACGGCGAAGGCGCCGACGCCCTGGAGCGAGAAGACCTGCTCGGTGATGAGGGCGCCGCCGAGGAGCAGGCCGAGGTCCATGCCGAAGATGGTGATGACGGGTGTCAGCGCGGCGCGCAGTCCGTGCCGGGCGACGACCTTGCGCTCGACCAGGCCCTTGGCCCGGGCGGTGCGGATGTAGTCCTCGCTCATGGTCTCCAGCATTCCGGCGCGGGTGAGCCGGGCGTAGAGCGCGGAGTAGAGGAAGGCCAGCGAGATCCACGGGAGGATCAGGTTGCGGGCCCACATCAGCGGGTCGTCGGCGAAGTCGACGTACTGGAGGTTGTCCAGGATCGGCCACTCGTAGCTGAACAGCGTGAGCAGCAGCGCGCCGGTGAAGAAGACCGGCAGCGAGACGCCGGCGAGGGAGATGCCCATGGCGATCCGGTCGAAGACCGAGCGCGGCTTGAGCGCGGAGACGACGCCGGTGGCGACGCCGGAGACCAGCCAGAGCACGGCCGCGCCGACGGCGAGCGAGAGGGTGATCGGGACGCGCTTGATCAGCTCGGGCCAGACCTCCAGGTGGTTCTTGAAGGAGTAGCCGAAGCACGGTACGTGGCAGGTGACCGGGTCCGGGCCGAACTTGTACTCGGCGCCGCTGACCAGGCCCTTGAGGAAGTTCCAGTACTGGGTGTACAGCGGCTGGTCGAACCCGAGGTTCTTCTTGACCGCGGCGATCGCCTCGGGGGAGGGGTTCTTCCCGACGTACTGCGTGGCCAGTTGGTCGGTGGTCTCGCCGGCGATGCGCGGGAGCAGGAAGAAGATCGCGAAGGTGACCGCACTGACCACCAGCAGCAGCACGACGGCCGCGAAGATCCTGCGGATGATGTAGGCAAACACAGTTGGGCGGCTCCGGCGGCCCGCCGCCGTCCGGGATCTTCCGGACGGCGGCGGGCGGCCGCTGCCTTCACCTGCCTTCAGGGATGTGGAGCCAGGCTCTTTACTTGGTGGTGCCGATGTTCAGGTAGTCGTACTCACCCGAGAAGCCCGAGGTGGACACCAGGTTGGTAGCGTTGTCCGGGCGGTACAGGAAGACCTTGAAGTAGGTCAGCGGGACGTAGACCGCCTGGTCCATGATCTTCTTGTCGATCTGACCGTAGATCTTCTCGCGCGCCGACTGGTCGGTGTTGGCGATGGCGTCGTCGAGCAGCTTGTTGACCTCGGGGTCGTTCAGCTGGGCCAGGTTGCTGTTGCCGGAGGCCTTGATGGCGCGGCCGTCGGAGATCTGCTGCAGGAAGCCGTAGCCGGTCGGCCAGTCGGCGCTCCACTGCATCATCATCAGACCGATGTTGTGGTCCTGGGTGAACTGCGGGACACCGGCGGCGTCCGAGAAGTACTTGCCCTGCGCGTACTTCTGGATCTCGACGTTGATGTTGATCTTCTTCAGCGCGGCCTGGATCGCGGTCGCCGCCTGGACCTCCGGGTCGCGCTCGGTGCGGGCGGTGATCACGGTGCTGAAGCCGTCCGGCTTGCCGCAGGCCTTGAGGGCGTCCTTGGCCTTGGCCTCGTCACCCTTGTTGCCGTTGGTCGCCCAGGTGTTGAAGTCCTGGTGGCCCGGGACGTCCGGCGGGAGCACGGTGTTGGCGACCTGGCCGCGGATCGGGCCGCCGAGCGTGGTCTGCACGGAGACCTTGTCGATCGCGTACTGGACGGCCTTGCGGCACTCCAGCTTGTCGAACGGCGCGACCTTGCTGTTGATCGCGACGTACGCCAGGCGGCCGCCGTAGGCGTTGTCGGTGTTCGCCTTGAGCTTCTGGTTCTGCAGGATCTGCGCCTGGGTCTGCGGGTCGACGCCGCTGCCGACCAGGTCCACCTGGGCGTTGCCGGCGATCAGGTCCTTGTCGATGGTGGACTGCTCCATGCCCATCCGGACCACGATCTTGTCCGCGAGCTGCTTGCGGATCGGGTCGGTGCTCGGGTCCCAGTTGGTGTTCGGCACCAGGATGAGCTGCTTGCCGTCCTCGTAGGACTCGAACTTGTAGGCACCCGAGGCGACCACGTGCTTCACGTAGCCGGCGCCGTCGTCCTTGGCCTGCGGGACCGGGACGGTCTGCGGGGAGCCGACCAGGTAGTCGAAGTCCGCGAACGGCTGCTTCAGGTGGAAGACGATGGTCAGGTCGTCCGGCGTCTCGATCGAGTTCAGGCCACCGGTCTTGTCCTTGTACGGGCCCTGGTACGGGGTCTCGTTGTCGACCAGCAGGTCGTGGAAGTAGGTGGGGCCGTTGGAGTTCACGTCCGACGCGAAGTTGGAGCGCTCGACGGCGTACTTGACGTCCTTGGAGCTGATCGGGGTGCCGTCGTCGAACTTCAGGCCCGCGCGCAGCTTGTACGTCCAGGTCAGGCCGTCCGCGCTGGCCTTGCCCAGGCTCTCGGCGAGGTCCGGGACCAGCTTGTTGCCGTTCGAGCCTGCGCCCGGGGCGAAGGTGGTCAGCGGACGCCCGTACAGGCGCGAGAAGTTGTAGATGTAGGCGTAGTACGTGTTGCCCGGGTCGAAGGAGTCCGGGGCGCCCTTCATCTCGTAGGTGACCGTCCCGCCCTTCTTGTCCGAGGCGTTGACGATGCCCTTGGTGGCGGCGTCGGCACCGCCGCCACCGGCGCTGCTGCCGCTGGCGGAGGAGGACGAGCCGGAGCCCTTGCTGCCGGAGGTGCAGCCGGTCACGATCAGGACCGCGGCGGCTGCCGCCGCGGTCAGGGCGACGGTACGGGACCTGCGCATGGGTGAGATCAACCCCTTGAGGGTGGGAAGGAGGGAGGGCCTGACGTTACGTCAGTTGCTCTTGGGATCGAGGGCGTCACGCAGCCCGTCGCCGAGCAGGTTGAAGGCGAGCACGGTGAGGAAGATCGCCAGACCGGGGACCACCATGTACTGGGGGTCCACCTGGTAGTACTTGATCGCGTCCTGGAGGATCCCGCCCCAGGAGGCCTGCGGCGGCTGGATACCGACACCGAGGAAGCTGAGGCCGGCCTCGAAGAGGATGTTGGTCGGGATCAGCAGGGTCGAGTAGACCAGGATCGGACCGACCAGGTTCGGCAGCAGTTCCTTGAACAGGATGAACGGGCCTCGGGCGCCCAGGCTGCGGGCCGCGTGGACGAACTCCCGCTCGCGCAGCGACAGCGTCTGTCCGCGCACGATCCGGCCCATGTAGGGCCAGTTGAAGAAGCCGATCACGAAGATCAGCACCAAGATGTGCAGCGGGAGGCCGTGCAGGCCGAACGCGCCGCCCTGCAGCGAGGTCGAGATCGCGATGGCGAAGAGCAGCAGCGGGAAGGCGAGGAAGACGTCCATGATGCGGCTGATCACTGTGTCCACCCAGCCGCCGTAGTAGCCGGCCATGACGCCGAGCACGGTGCCGATCGTGTTCGACAGCAGGGTCGCGCCGAAGGCGACCAGCAGCGAGACCCAGGAGCCCTCGATCACGCGGGAGAGCAGGTCACGGCCCTGGAGCGGGTCGACGCCGAGCGGGTGGTCCCAGCTCATCCCGCCCCAGTCACCGAGCGGGATGCCGCCCAGGTTGGCGTCGAGCAGGTCCTGGTTCAGGGCGTCCGGGTCGAGGCCGAACAGGGCCTCGATGGGCTTGGCCAGTACGGCCAGCAGGATCAGCAGGATCACCACGACGCCGCCGGCGACGGCGAGTTTGTCGCGCTTGAAGCGGGTCCAGGCGATCTGGCCGAGGGAGCGGCCCTCGATCTTCTTGGCCGGGCTCGCGGGGGCGGGTGCCTCCGGTTCGTTCCCGGTGGTTGCGATGGGTGCGGTCATGGTCAGTTGGTCCCCTCGCCGACGGTGGCCGGCCCACGGGCGCCGGTCACCGGTTCGGCGGTACGGCTGCGGACGTGCGGAGGTGCTTGGAACGGGTGTTCGCGGCAGTACGTCGTGCACGGGTACTGCCCCAACGCGGGATGGGCTTCGCGTGGTTCTGGCGGTCGGCGTGCGCGTTCACCTTCGTGGGGTTCCCAGTACGCGCGGTGCGTTGCGCAGAACTCTCTGCCATCCGAACTCGCTTGCGCCAGCCCTGACAACCGACAGATGCCCAACTGTGATCTGTGCGCATGCACCTCCTACGCCTTCGGCATATCCCTCTTCACACGGCTGTATCAGGCATGTCAAGGTGATCGACGGTACCGGCCGGAAGTTCGTCCGGAAAGCACCGAAGCCGACCTGATGCAAGATCAAGTCGGCTTCTGGAAAAAGGTTTTGGTTGTCAGCGCCCCGGGTATCCGGGCCACGGCTGCTGCGGCTGCCCGGTCCAGCCCTGCGGGGGCTGCTGCGTGCCGTAGCCGTAACCCGGCCCCTGCTGCGCGGGGTACGGCGGAGGCGGCACCGGCGGGTACGGGCCGGTCGGCGGGCGGCCCGCCTCCCGGTCGAAGAACGGGCGCGCGTGCGCCCGCATCCACAGCGCCACCGGGTCGTACTCGTCCGCCATCGCCACCGTGGACACCGCCAGCCCCTCCGGAGCCACCGCGATCGCCCGCTGCATCAGCGCCCGCACCGCCTCCACCGCCGGCGGCGAACTCTCGTACAGCTCCAGTCCGATCGCCAGGTACGGCTCCCCCACGGCCGGCTGCACCCAGGCCCGGCGCAGCGCCCGCACCGCGCGCACCTCACCGGCCTGCCGCTCCAGCAGCGCGAAGAACGGCTGGGCGTTCAGCTGCGGCTCGCTCAGCTTCAACGGCCCGGCCGGCAGCCGCTCCAGGCCCGCGGCGATCCGCCGCAGGTCCGCCCAGGGCACCCCGACCCCGCCGCCGGGCGCGTGCGGGTTGAGCCACAGCCCCCAGCGGGTCCGGTACAGCGAAGCGGCGATCTCCCGCCCGGAGATGACCTCGTGGGCCCGCGCCCAGCCGGACGACGCCAGCTGCTCGGACGAGGTGACGGCCGGCGCGTAGCCGTGGCCGCTGATCTCCATGTTCCCGTACTGGGCGTCCGCGCTGCCCGGCGTGCCGTGCCACAGCAGCATCCAGACCTGGCCGTCGGCCAGTGCGTGCAGCAGTTGCTCGTACGCCTCGTAGCGCTCCGGCGCGACCTCGCGCAGGGTGCGCTCCAGCGCGCCCGGATCCGCTCCGGGGCGCCCGGCGGGCGCCTGGCCCCAGGGCCCCGGTGCACCGCCCGCTACCGCTCCCGCACTCATGCGCCCACCTCGCCGCGCCTCTTTCCTCAAGCCTGCCGGCCCGTCGGCCGTCTGCACGCACCCTATGGCGCGGCACCGGCCACCGCCACGGCGACGTGCCTCCGATACGAACCCCGCTCAACCCCGCGCGTAGAAAGGGAGTACCCGGGTGAGCAGCCACTCGACCACCGGGTCATCGGCGAGATCGAGCAGTACGAGGTGGACGCCCCCCGGCAGCGGCGCGGTTCCCAGCGCACGGCCGAGCGCCTCGTTCACCGCGCCCGGGTCGGCCGGGGCCGCCTGGTCCAGCTGGACGCCCACGAACATCACGGTCGGCTCGCCCTCGATGCTGGCGAGCGCCCGCCGCGCGGACAACACTCCGGGCAGCGCGGACAGTTCGGCCCGGCAGGCGGCCAGGAAGTGCTCCGGATCCTCCCCCGGCACCGGCTCACGCAGCGCCACCCGGCCACCCGTCGGCGCCTCCGGCCCCTGGCCCTGACTCTGGCTCTGCTCCTGGTTCCGGCCCTGCTCCTGGTCGGCCAGGCGCTCCTCGCGCGGGCCGCGCCGCAGCTCCGCCACACCCTGCGGCGGCACCGGGATGCCCACCGCCGCCTCCGGGTTGACCGCGATGCCCACGCCCAGCGGCAGCCCGCGGGCGAACTCCCAGACCGGCGCCACCGCGAAGGCCATCCCCGGCGCCTGCCGCAGGAACACCTCCTGCGAGGAGAACACCGGCACGTACGGCTCGCCGGCCAGCTCGATGGTCGGCAGGTCCAGCGCGGGCCCCTGCGGGTCGCCGCCGGCCGGCAGCGGGATCCACACCTGGCTGCGGGCCAGCACCTCGACCACCCGCGGCGTCGCACCCGGGTCGCCCAGCGCGGCGGTCAGCACCTGCTCCAGCTCGTTGGCCGGCCACCCGCCGCCCGGCGGCGCCGACTCCGGCCCGCCCCACCCCTGCTGCTGCTCCACCGGGTACCCCATGCGCGCCTGATCCGCCCTCTGCCGGTCGGCCGCCCTCTGCTGCGCCGACGCGCAGCAGTCTAGGGCTGTGCCCGAGGTGGCGGGGTGTGACCGGGTCCCCTCTCCCGTCGTCGGCGCGGACGTGCCATGATGTGCGCGTTCGACGGCGCGGCGCGCCGGCGGACCGACAACTCCATACCGGCCGCTCGAACCCGCGCGGGAGAGCCCGGAGTGCCCCGTCAGGCGGCACAGCCGGCGCCGAAGGAGCAACTCCTCCCCGGAATCTCTCAGGCCCCCCTACCGCACGGGTTAGGCACATCTGGAAAGTGGCGCACGGCCCTGTCGCGCGCCCACCCACGGTGCAAGCCACCATGCTGTCCTGGATGCTGGAAACAGCTGCGGGCAGGTGGGCGGTGAAGCTCTCAGGTTCGACGACAGATGGGGAGACCCACGCCGCCGCATGCCCGCGCGCAGGGTCGGCCCCCCAGCGGGTCCGGTTCCGGCGCGTGCACCCATGAGTGCCCAGACCGAGGAGTTCCAGGCCATGTCGTCCCTCCGCCTCACCGCGCTCGACGCGCTGCACCGCGCCCTCGGCGCGACCATGACCGACTTCGCCGGCTGGGACATGCCGCTGCGCTACGGCAGCGAGCGCGAGGAACACCTCGCCGTCCGCACCCGGGCCGGGCTGTTCGACCTCTCCCACATGGGCGAGATCACCGTCACCGGCCCGCAGGCCGGCGAGATGCTGGACCACGCGCTGGTCGGCTTCGTCTCCGCGCTGGGCGTGCTGCGCGCCCGCTACACCATGATCTGCGCCGAGGACGGCGGCATCCTGGACGACCTGATCGTCTACCGCCTGCGCGAGGACGCCTTCCTGGTCGTCGCCAACGCCTCCAACGCCCAGCTGGTGCTGGACGAGCTGATCGCCCGCGCCAAGGGCTTCGACGCCGTCGTCACGGACGACCGCGACACCTACGCGCTGATCGCCGTCCAGGGCCCGGAGGCCACCGCGATCCTGGCCGGGACCACCGACGCCGACCTGCCCGGCCTGAAGTACTACGCGATCCTCCCGGCCCAGGTCGCCGGCCGCGACGTGCTGCTCGCCCGGACCGGCTACACCGGCGAGGACGGCTTCGAGATCTTCTGCAACCCGGGCGACGCCGAGGGGGTCTGGCAGGCGCTGACCGCCGCCGGCGAGGGCCGCGGCCTGGTCCCGTGCGGCCTGTCCTGCCGCGACACGCTGCGTCTGGAGGCCGGCATGCCGCTGTACGGGCACGAGCTCTCCACCGACCTGACCCCGTTCGACGCGGGCCTGGGCCGGGTCGTGCGCTTCGACAAGACCACCAACGAGGGCACCTTCGTCGGCCGCAAGGCGCTGGAGAGGGCCGCCGCCGCGGCCGAGGCCAACCCGCCGCGGGTGCTGGTCGGCCTGGTCTCCGAGGGCAAGCGCGTCCCGCGCGCCGAGTACACCGTGGTCTCCGCCGACGGCGCCCCGATCGGCCGGATCACCTCGGGCGCCCCGTCGCCGACCCTGGGCCGACCGATCGCGATCGCCTACGTGGACGCGGCCCACGCCGCCCCCGGCACCGCCGTCGCGGTGGACGTGCGCGGCAAGCACGAGCCGGTCGAGGTCGTGGCGCTGCCGTTCTACAAGCGCGCCCGCTGAGGCCGCGGGGCCTCCGCTCGCCGAGGCCCCGCCCTCCCCGTAGACCCGGGCCTGTCACCACGCCCGACCCAGGCTTGAGCCACGCCTGATCCCGGTCCGACCCAGGTCCGACCCAGGTCTGATCCCATGCCTGAACCACGCCTGATCCGCGTCGAAGCCGTCCGTGCGGCGGCCCGCTTCGTCGTACCCGCTTCCCATCCTGGAGAATGACGCCATGAGCAACCCCCAGCACCTGCAGTACACCAAGGAGCACGAGTGGCTGACCGCCATCGAGGGCGGTGTCTCCACGGTCGGCATCACCGCCCACGCGGCCGACGCGCTCGGTGACATCGTCTACGTGCAGCTGCCCGAGGTCGGCGCCGACGTGACCGCGGGCGAGTCCTGTGGCGAGCTGGAGTCGACCAAGTCGGTCAGCGACCTGTTCTCCCCGGTGACCGGGAAGATCGTCGAGATCAACCAGGACGTCCTGGACGACAACAGCCTGGTCAACAGCGCCCCGTTCGAGGGCGGCTGGCTGTTCAAGGTCCAGGTGGAGTCCACCGACGAGCTGCTCAGCGCGGACGAGTACACCGCCTTCATCGGCGGCTGACCCGCTCGTGACGGGGCGGCCGCAGCGCGGCGGCCGCCCTGCCAGGCTCCCCCCTCTCTGCTCCCGTCTCTCTCCTCCCGGGAAGACCACACCATGACGGTTCTGAACCAGTCCCTGCACTCCCTCGACCCGGAGATCGCCGCCGCGGTCGACGCCGAGCTGCACCGCCAGCAGACCACCCTGGAGATGATCGCCTCCGAGAACTTCGCCCCGGTGGCGGTCATGGAGGCCCAGGGCTCGGTACTCACCAACAAGTACGCCGAGGGCTACCCCGGCCGCCGCTACTACGGCGGCTGCGAGCACGTCGACGTGGTCGAGCAGATCGCGATCGACCGCATCAAGGCCCTGTTCGGCGCCGAGCACGCCAACGTCCAGCCGCACTCGGGCGCGCAGGCCAACGCCGCCGCGATGTTCGCGCTGATCAAGCCGGGCGACACCATCCTGGGCCTGAACCTGGCCCACGGCGGTCACCTGACCCACGGCATGAAGATCAACTTCTCCGGCAAGCTCTACAACGTGGTCGCGTACCACGTGGACGAGAAGACCGGCCAGGTCGACATGGCCGAGGTCGAGCGCCTGGCCAAGGAGCACCAGCCGAAGCTGATCATCGCCGGCTGGTCCGCCTACCCGCGCCAGCTGGACTTCGCCGCGTTCCGCCGGGTCGCCGACGAGGTCGGCGCGCTGCTGATGGTGGACATGGCGCACTTCGCCGGCCTGGTCGCCGCCGGCCTGCACCCCAACCCGGTGCCGTACGCGGACGTGGTCACCACCACCACCCACAAGACCCTGGGCGGCCCGCGCGGCGGTGTCATCCTGTCCAAGGCCGAGTACGCCAAGAAGATCAACTCCGCGGTGTTCCCCGGCCAGCAGGGCGGCCCGCTGGAGCACGTGATCGCCGGCAAGGCCGTTGCCTTCAAGGTCGCCGCGTCCGAGGAGTTCAAGGAGCGCCAGCAGCGCACCCTGGAGGGCGCCAAGATCCTCGCCGAGCGCCTGCTCCAGGCCGACGTCGCCGAGGCCGGCGCCTCGGTGCTGTCCGGCGGCACCGACGTGCACCTGGTCCTGGTCGACCTGCGCAACAGCCAGCTCGACGGCCAGCAGGCCGAGGACCGCCTGCACGAGGTCGGCATCACGGTCAACCGCAACGCCGTCCCGAACGACCCGCGGCCGCCGATGGTCACCTCCGGCCTGCGCATCGGCACCCCCGCGCTCGCCACCCGCGGCTTCCAGGCCGAGGACTTCCGCGAGGTCGCCGACATCATCGCCGAGGCGCTCAAGCCCGCCTTCGACGAGGACGCCGCCACCGCGCTCAAGGCCCGCGTCACCGCGCTGGCCGAGAAGTACCCGCTCTACCCGAACCTCTGATCACCGCGGTGATCGTTCGGGCGGGGTGACCGGCCTCACCCCGCCGCGGCACCTGGGATCCCGGGGCACCGCGCACACTGGACAGTGCGCGCGGTGCCCCGACCCGTGTCGTCCCCCGCCCGCCAGTCCTTCCACGAGACCAGACAAGGACGTCCCCCGTGGCCATCAGCGTCTTCGACCTCTTCTCCATCGGCATCGGCCCGTCGAGTTCCCACACCGTCGGCCCGATGCGCGCCGCCCGGATGTTCGCCCGACGCCTGCGGTCCGAGGACCTGCTCGCCGAGGTGGCGAGCGTGCGCGCCGAGCTGTACGGCTCACTGGGCGCCACCGGCCACGGCCACGGCACCCCGAAGGCCGTCCTGCTCGGCCTGGAGGACAACTCCCCCCGCACGGTCGACGTCGACCAGGCGGACAAGGACGTCGAGCGGATCACCACCGAGAAGCGGCTCAACCTCCTCGGCACCCACCCCATCGACTTCGACCTGAGCACCCAGCTGGTCCTGCACCGCCGCCGCTCGCTGCCGTACCACGCCAACGGCATGACCATCTGGGCGTACGCGGCGGACGGCTCCACGCTGCTGGAGAAGACCTACTACTCGGTCGGCGGCGGCTTCGTCGTCGACGAGGACGCCATCGGCGCGGACCGGGTCAAGCCCGACGACACCTCGCTGCGCTACCCCTTCCGCACCGGCGAGGAGCTGCTGCGGCTCACCCGGGAGACCGGGCTGTCGATCTCCGGCCTGATGCTGGAGAACGAGAAGGCCTGGCGCTCCGAGGAGGAGATCCGGACCGGGCTGCTGGAGATCTGGCAGGTGATGCAGGAGTGCGTGCGGGCCGGCATGTCCCGCGAGGGCATCCTGCCCGGCGGCCTCAAGGTCCGCCGCCGCGCCGCCGCGGCCGCCCGCGCGATGCGTGCCGAGGGCATCGGCCCGGCCAACGCGATGGAGTGGGTGACCCTCTACGCGATGGCGGTCAACGAGGAGAACGCCTCCGGCCGCCGGGTGGTCACCGCTCCGACCAACGGCGCGGCCGGGATCATCCCCGCCGTCCTGCACTACTACCTGAACTTCATCCCGGGCGCCGACGAGGACGGCATCGTCCGCTTCCTCCTCGCGGCCGGCGCCATCGGCATGCTCTTCAAGGAGAACGCCTCCATCTCCGGCGCCGAGGTCGGCTGCCAGGGGGAGGTCGGCTCCGCCTGCTCGATGGCCGCCGGCGGCCTCGCCGAGGTCCTCGGCGGCACCCCCGAACAGGTCGAGAACGCCGCCGAGATCGGCATCGAGCACAACCTCGGCCTCACCTGCGACCCGGTCGGCGGGCTCGTCCAGATCCCCTGCATCGAGCGCAACGGCATGGCCTCCGTCAAGGCCGTCACCGCCGCCCGGATGGCCCTGCGCGGCGACGGCCGGCACCACGTCTCGCTCGACAAGGCGATCAAGACGATGAAGGAGACCGGCGCCGACATGAAGATCAAGTACAAGGAGACCTCGCGCGGCGGCCTCGCCGTCAACGTCATCGAGTGCTGATCACACCCGCTGTCGCCTGAGCCCCCGGACCCGTCCGGGGGCTCTCGGCGTTCCGGGGGCTCTCGGCGTTCCGGGGCGTCCCGGGCGGCGGGGCCACCGCCGGCCCCACCCCAGCCCCGCTTCCCGGCGCCACCCGACGCGCCCGCTCAGGCCGCTCAGGCCGCTCAGGCCGCGAACGGGCGGACGCGCCGGGCGTCGCGCAACGCCTCAGCCCACCAGGCGAGTTGGTCGAGCATGGTCTTGGCGGCGACGTCGGCGGCCGGGTCGAGCGGCCGGCCGTCGGCGCCGAAGCACTGGGCGGCGCCGTGGAAGCTGACCGTGTTGCGAATCGTCATGGCGTTCAACTCGGCGAGCACCACTCGCAGTTGCTCGACGGCACGCAGACCGCCGGAGAGGCCGCCGTAGGAGACGAAGCCGACCGGCTTGCCGTGCCACTGGCTGTTGTGCCAGTCGATGGCGTTCTTCAGCGGGGCCGGGAAGCTGTGGTTGTACTCGGGCGTGACGACCACGAAGGCGTCGGCGGCCTCCAAGCGGGGCGTGACGGCGGCGAGCAACTCGGCGGCGCCCGGCTCCAGTTCACCGCCGAAGGACGGGAAGGTGGTCGGCAGCGGGGTCTCGACCAGATCGATCAGGTCGGCGGTCATGTCGCCGCGCGCGCCGAGGTGGCCGCGCAGCCAGTCGGCGACGACCGGCGCGAACCGGCCGCTCCGGGTGCTGCCGACGACGACCGCGACCTTCAGGCTCTTCTCCGAAACGTCCTTGGCCATGGATATCCCCCTCCGGGACGATGTGTACAACGTATCTGCCGGATACAACGTACACATCGGCGCGTACGCCGTCTACTTTCGATACGCCGTACACTCCGGTGGTACGGTGAGAACCCCAGCCCGAAGGAGCCCGCCGTCATGCCCGCCCAGCAGGCCTCCGCCGGGGACGACGACCAGACCAAGCCCCAGGCCTCACTCTGGGAGCGCCTCGCCCGCCCGGCCCCCGCACCGCGCACCACCCTCACCCCGCACCGGATCGCCGAGGCCGCGATCGCGATCGCCGACGCCGAAGGCCTCGACGCCGTCACCATGCGCAGGCTCGCCACCACCCTCGGCGTCGCCCCGATGGCCGCCTACCGGTACGTCTCCGGCAAGGACGAACTCATCGACCTGATGGTCGACTTCGTCTACGGCGAACTCCCCCGGGGCACCCCCGCCACCGGCTGGCGCGACACCATGCGCACCCTGGCGCTCCACCTGCGCGCCATGAACCTGGCCCACCCGTGGATCGTCCGCGCCGGTGCCGTCCCCCTCACCCCCAACCAGCTCGCCATCCCCGAACGCGCCTTCGCCGCCCTCGCCGACCACGGCCTGGACGCCGACACCACCATGGCGGTCTTCCGCACCGTCACCGGCTACGTCCACGGCTCCGTCGCCGCCGAGCTCGCCCTGCGCACCCTCCAGCGCGAGCACGGCTGGTCCGACGGCGACGAGACCCGCGCCGGCCTCGCCCCCCGAATGTCCTTCCTGATGGACACCGGCCGTTACCCCACCTACCAGCGCTACCTCCACGAGGCCACCCGCAAGGACGACCCCACCTGGCAGTTCGAAACCGGCCTCGACTGCGTCCTCACCGGCATCGCCACCCACCTCGCCATCTGAGCGCGACCCGGACCTCGGGTGAGTGGGTAGGGGAAATTATGTAGACCGGTCTACCTTCCACGCCCGGAATATGCAGACCGGTCTACCTTTTCAGCGCTCCCCCGCCCACCTCCCGCGCAGGAAGTCGGCCCCGCCGACTTCCTATGCGCCCCAGCCCTCCACGAACGCGCCCTATGTAGACCGGTCGATATATTTTCCCCGGGCCCGCTCGGACACTCGATCCCGGCCCCGCGCGCAGGAAGTCGGCCCGTCCGACTTCCTGCGCAGGTGCCGCACGCAGGTCAGCGGCGGCGGGTGCCCACGGGCACGGTGAGGACGGCGAGGCCCGCGGCCAGGATGGCGAGGCCGCACCAGGAGACGGCGGGGAGGCGTTCGCCGAGGACGGCGACGCCGAGGAGGGCGGCGACGGCGGGTTCGGCGAGGGTGAGGGTGGTGGCGGTCTGGGCGGAGGTGCGGCGCAGGCCGTGGCCGAAGAGGCGGTAGGCGAGGAAGGTGGTGATCACGGCGAGATGGAGCACCACCGCCGCACCGCGCGGCGAGGCGAGCCACCGCAGGTCGCCGAGGAACAGCACCGGCAGGACGAGCAGCGCGGCCGCACCGAACATCGCCCCCATCACCCCGGCGGACGGGTGCCCGCGCGAGATGAGCTTCCCGCCGATGAGCGAGTACACGGCGTACGAGAGGCCGGAGAGCGCGGCCAGCGCCACCCCCACGGTGTCCACCGCCGCGCCGCCGCCGGTGAGTTCGGGGCCCAGCACGAGGACGGCACAGCCGACGACCGCCGTCATCGTGGCGCAGGCCCACCGGCCGCTCGGCCGCCCTTGCCGGGTGAGCCAGCCGAGCAGGCCGGCGAAGACGGGGGCACTGCCCAGTGCGATCACGGTGGCCACCGCCACCCCGGCGCGGGTCACCGCCGGATAGAAGGTGACCGGGTAGCCGACCACCGCGACGGCGCCGACGGCGAGTTGCCACCGCTCCCAGCGGCCGCAGGCCCGGGGCAGCGCGCGGGCGCTGCGGGTGGAGAGGAACAGGAGGAGGCCGCCGAGGACCAACGCGGCGGCGCCGATGCCCGCCGAAGGGGCGCCGTCGGGTGCGAGGGAGCTGGCCGTCCCGGTGGTGCCCCACAGCAGTGCGGCGACCAGGATCGGGACCGGCCCGCCGAGCGGGCTGGTGCGGCGGGCGGCGGGGGCGGTGGCCCGGGTGGGCGCGGGCGTGGAGGTGCGGTTCGGCACAGTCGTGAACTTCCGTCGTCGAAGACCGTCAGGGGAGCTGGTTTCGCAACGGGCACACACGGCAGCCTCCTGGCGGCCGGAGAGGGCCGCAGCAGGGAGCGCAGGGGTCAAGCCACCGGCGTGTGTGCCCGATCAGGCGCAGAGCGGTGGCAGCACGACGTGCCAGTACAGGTTCACGGGCCTGATGCTACCCGGCAGTTCCGGCGGGGTGGGGTTCACGGAGGAATTGGCGGCCGGGCGACGAAGCACCGGAGGCCCGACGGCGAGGATGGTGAATATTCACAGGCGACAGCGTGAACCTATGCAAAATCCAAAGGTGAACTAGGTTACAAACCTTTCAATCCAAGTCACCTGGTTTGCCCACATGCTGAGATCCGTGCGATAGTCGAAGCAGCCCAACGGCGGGCGGCACAGCACGCCGGCCTGGGCGTGGAGACTTCGGCTGGCCCGACCTGGCACGGCCGACGCCCATCGCGCGGCACGCACCCCCTTGGCCGGCGCGATGACTTGCAGGGGCCCCCATCCGCCGGACCACGGCGACTTCGGGGGCCCTGCGCGTTTTCCCGGGAAGACCCGGAACACCCGGAAGGGTCAGTGCCGCTCGCGGACCTTCAGTTCGAACCAGACGCCCTTGCCACGCGGCAGCAGGTCGGCGCCCCAGCGGTCGGCCAGGTCGTCGATGACCCGCAGGCCCCGCCCCCGCTCGGTCACCGGCTTCGGCTCCGCGAGGATCATGCAGGGCAGCGCCCGGGAGGAGTCGCGGACCTCGACGCGGAGCCAGCCCGGCTTGCGGATCACCTGGAGCCCGATAGTGCGTCCGGCGGCATGCCGGACGGCGTTGGAGACCAGTTCACTGGTGAGTAACTCACCGGCCTCCAGGTGCTGGTGGAGGTCCCAGGACTCCAGGACCGACAGCACCAGTCGGCGGGCCACCGGGCCGGTCTCCGGCCGGGACGGCAGTCGCACCTCGTTCGGCACGGACTGATCGCTCAGCCTGCCGCAATACATCTCCTCCAGTTCCTCCGAGCTGAGCCGCTCCAGCGCCGCCAGCGCGCCCTGGACATCGATCCACGACGCCTCGGCGACCAATCCGGCCCCGGGAACTGATGACTGATCTGTTTCGCCCCAACCCGCCATGCGGTCCATCATTGCGGAACGCAAGCGGCCGCGTACGGACAATGAGCAAACGATCTCCTCCGAGTCGGCATATGCCGCGTGCAAGGAGACCCCGGGGAGAGTGCCAGGCGGGGGCCTGGAGGGGGCCCGGAAGGAGCCGGAAGAGGGTGGGGAGCAGGCAACCCGGGCCGCGTCCGCGTCAATCCCGGGTTGCCACGGAACCGCCCCGACCAGGGCGGCTACCGGTCGGCCTACCAGGCGCTCCAGGGCACGTTCCAGCCACTCAGCCCGTTCGCCGGGTCGAGGGTCTCCTTCTTGGTGGAGTTCTTCACGACCACCACGTCGCCGACGATCGAGCCGGCGTAGAACTTGCCCATCGAGGTGGATTCGCCGCCGCCCTCGACGTCCTTGAGGGCGACGCAGCCGTGGCTGACGTTGTCCTCGCCGATGAGCTTGCTCCAGTAATTGCCGTGCAGGTAGGTGCCGCTGTCGGTGAGCCGCATCGAGTGCGGCACCTGGAGGTCGTACGGGGAGCCGCTCATGCCGGGGAGGGTGCTGGACTGCATCCGCACCACGCCCTCCTTGGACATGACGACCATCGTGCCGTTCCAGGTCGGGTGTTCGGGCGAGCCGGAGGTGATGTCGATGTCCGACGGTTTGCCGTCCAGTTCGACGGTCATCCTGTGCGCGGCGGCGTCAACCGTCGAAATCTGAGACCGCCCGATCGTGAAGGGCTCGTCCCGGTCGGTGCCGTACACCCCAGGGGCGATCTCGACGCTCTTGAGGCGGTAGTGCACCGTCACCTTGGTGCCGGACTTCCAGTACTGCTCGGGGCGGAAGTCCAGTCGGCGGTTGCCGAACCAGTGGCCCTTGACCACGGTGCCGTTGTCGGTCTCGAAGGTGATGCCCTTCGCGACGACGTCCTTGTTCTTGACGTCCTTGCTGAAGTTCACCGAGACGATCATGCCGACGCCGTACGTCGCGTCGTTGTCCACGTTGTCGGCGGCCTTGGCGAGGGCCGTCGGCGTCAGCGTGGTGAAGTTGCTGTCCGCGCTGGCGACCACGCCGTTGGCGTCCGCGGCCATCGCGCTGACCTGGTAGGCGCTGCCCACGGCGAGGCCGGCCGACGGGGTCCAGCTGGAGCCGTCGGCGGCGATGGTGCCGGGCACCTCCGCGCCCGTCTTGTCGCTGACCTTGACGGTGGTGAGCTTGCCGCCGGTCGCGCCGACCTTGAGCGCGTCGGGCGCGACGTCCACCGTGCCGGGCTTGGGCTCGATGTTCACCACGGCCTGCGACACCTTCGGCGCCGCGCTGCTCGCCGCCGCGGCGCCCGGGGAGGCCGTCCCGGCGGCCGCGCCGGCCCCCAGGTCCGCCTTGGCCGCGCTCCCGCCCCCGCTACCGCCGCTCCCGCCGCCGCACGCGGCCGTCAGCGCCATCGCGCCGCCCACCAGACCGACGGCCACCACTCTGCGTATCGACCTCAACGTCGATCCCTCCCTCAGAAACCCCACGAACCGAACCCCACGACCCGCAACCCGCAACCCGCGAACCGAAGCCCGCGCGCCGAAACCCGCGGGCCGAAACCCCACGACCCGAAACCCCGCGCAACTCCCGTGCACACGACGGACCCGACCACTACACGCGCCGGCCCCCCGGAAAGGTTGCGCCATCCGGGGCCCGGTGCGCTGCGAAAACGCGAACGGCCCGACCCCAACGGGTGAGGATCGGGCCGCTCTTCTGCACCGCACCGACGAACCGGGACTAACCGGTCAATCAGCGGGCAGGATCTACCAGTTCGCCCAGGCGACGTTCCAGCCGCCCAGCCCGTTGGAGGGCGCGACGGTCTTCTCCTTGCTGTTCACGACCTTGACCACGTCGCCGACCATCGAGTCGTTGAAGAACTTGCCCGCGACGGAGGTGTCGCTGCCGCCCTTCTCGTCCACCATCGCGACGCAGCCGTGGCTGGCGTTGGTCCTGCCGAACGGGTTGGTCGCGTTGGACCAGTAGTTGCCGTGCACGAAGGTGCCGGAGGTGGTCAGCCGCATCGCGTGCGGCACGTCCTGGATGTCGTACTCGCCGCCGAGGCCGACGGTCTGCGAGTTCATCCGGGTGACCTTCTCCTTGGACATGATCACCATGGTCCCGCTCCAGGACGGCGTCGCCTCCGCGCCCATGGTGACCGGCACGGTGGTGCTCTTGCCGCCCCGCTCGATCGTCATCTGGTGCGCCTTGGCGTCGGCGGTGGCGATCTGGGAGCGGCCGATGGTGAACGGCTCGTCCTTGTCCACGTCGCCGTAGATGCCCGGGGCGACCTCGACGCTCTTCAGCCGGTACTTGATGGTGACCTTGGTGTCCGGCTTCCAGTACTCGGCCGGGCGGAAGTCCAGCCGGTTGTCGCCGAACCAGTGGCCCTTCACCTCGGTGCCGTTGTTCGTCTCGAAGGTGATGCCCTTGAGGACGGCGTCCTTGTTCTTGACGGTCTTGCTGAAGTTCACCGAGACGATCATGCCGACGCCGTAGGTGGCGCCGTCGCTGATGTTGTCGTTGGTGGAGACCTTCTTGTCCGGCGTCAGCGTGGTGAACGTCGTGGTGGACGCGGCCACCAGGCCGTCGGCATCCTTGGCCTGCGCGTTCACCTTGTACGCCATGCCGACGGTGAGCGCGGCGGCGGGCTTCCAGCCGATGCCGTCCGGGGTGATCGCCCCGTCGACCGGCTTGCCGTTCTTGTCGGTCACCTCGACCGTGGTGAGCTTGCCGTTCGAGACGGACACCTGCAACGCGTTGCTCGGTGCGACGTCCTGGGCGCCGTCCTTCGGCTCGACGGCCAGCACCGCGGCGGAGGTCTTCGGCTCGGCCGACGCGCCCGCCGGGGCCGCCGTCCCGCCCGCACCCGCCGTCGCCGCGGGCGCCGCGTTGTCGCCCCCGCCGCCCGTTCCGCCCTTGTCGTCGCCGCAGGCCGCGGTGAGCAGCAGCACCCCTCCCATGACCAACGCCATCGCACCCCTGCGCCCGTAACGGCTGGTGGTACGTATCGCGGCGTCAGCCGTCTTCCCCGTCTTCACGGTTTCTCCCCTCCCGGTATCCACTCTCTTGACGCGTTGAGTGCCCCCATGAGTTGCACCGGACGCCGATCTTTCGCGCCGGACCAGGGCGCGCCGGAGCAGGATAGCCGGGCCGTCTGGGCGGCTCCCGGGGGGAGGTGGGTGGATCGGGGGTGAATCGGCGGTGAAGATCGACTACTGCGCGACGGGGCTTGAGGAGGGACCGACGGCGGGCCCCACGGCGGGACCGGCCGACGGCCCGGCAACCGGCCCGAGGGCGCTGCCCGCCACCCACTGCTCCCACGGCACGTTCCAGCCGTTGAGGCCGTTCTGCGGCGGCACGAAGTCCCCCGCGGAGGCCTTCACCTCCAGCACGTCCCCCGGGATGGTGTGCTCGAACAGCCAGCCCGCCGGGGAGTCCTTGCTCGCACCGCCCTTGGCGTCGGCCAGGCCGATGCAGCCGTGGCTGGTGTTGGCCGCGCCGAACACCCCGGGGTCCGCCCAGTAGTTGCCGTGCACGAAGGTGCCGGAGTTGGTCAGCCGCATCGCGTGCGGCACGTCCTTGATGTCGTACTCGTCGCCCATCCCGACGGTCTGCGAGTTCATCCGGGTCACCTTGTACTTCTCCGACACCACCATGACGCCCCGGTAGGTGGAGTGGTCACGGCTGCCGCCGGACACCTTGAGCACCCGCACCACCTTGCCGCCCTGCCCGGCCCGGACGGTCAGAGTGTGCGCGTCCAGGTCGACGGTGGAGACCTGGGCCCGGCCGACGGTGAAGTGCAGGTCCTTGGTCTGGGTGCCGAACTCGCCCGGCGCGCCCTGCACGTCCTTCAGCCGCAGCGCCACCGTCACCTTGGTGCCGGCCGCCCAGTACTGCTGCGGTCGGACGTCCAGCCGCTGGTTGCCGAACCAGTGCGCGGCCACCGGGACGGGCGGGTCGGCGCTCACCTGGACGGCCTTCTCCACCGCCGCCCGGTCCGTGATCGGCCGGCTGAAGCGCAGCGACACCGGCATGCCGACACCGACGGTGGAGCCGTCCTCCGGGGTGAAGAAGGCGACGAAGGTGTGCGCCCGGGCCATCGTGGAGAACGCCGAGTGCTGGGCCGCCCGTTGGCCCTGGTCGTCCTCGGCGACGGCGTCCAGGGTGTACGCGGTGCCCAGCGGCAGCGGGCCGTCGGGTGTCCAGGCGGCGCCGTCCGGGGCGATCGTGCCGGGGACCTCGGTGCCCTTGGCGTCGGCCAGCCGGACGGTGACCAGCCGGCCCTGCGCCGCCGTCACCCGGACTGGACCCTCCGGCAGCACGTCCTGGGCGCCGTCGGCGGGCAGCGCCGTGACGACCGCCCGGGACGGCGGCGGGGGCGGGGTGTGCGCCCCGGGCCCGGCGGCGTCCTGCGCGGGGGCCGCCGGGGGGCCGCCGCACCCCGTCAGGACGGCGAGGCCCCAGGCCACCGCCGCCGCCCGCCGCGCCCACACCCGTCCTCGGCGCCGCATTCCGGGGCCTCCCACTGTCCACGTCCGGTACCGGGAAGATCCGGTACCGGGAGCCTCCGCCACCGGGGACGCCCGACGCCGGGAACTCCCGATGTCAGGAACGTCCGCTAGCGGGAACGCCCGATACCGGGAACAACGAGGGCAATCGCGGCGGGGACACGCGCAGCCGCGCGAAATCCCCCCATCCATCGGCCGCCATCCGCCGGTAAGCCCCCGTTCAGCCGCTTCCGATCTGCGCAATCCGGGAAAGAGGAAGTGAACGGGGTCCGGGACACCCCGTCCAGGGAGGGTGCGGCCATGGCGTCAGGGCAGGAGCTGGAAGCCGGAGTGCGGCCGCCCGGCGGGGACACCGCCGAGCCACCGTGGCCCGGCAGCTGGCAGCCGCTCGGCGCCCGCTTCCGGACCGACCAACAGGGCCGCCAGGGCACCAACTTCGCACTCTGGGCGGCCGGCGCCGAGGCGGTCGACCTCTGCCTGTTCGACGAGGACGGCCGGGAGGGCCGGCACCGCCTCACCGAGCAGGACTTCCAGACCTGGCACGGCTTCCTGCCCGGCGTCCGCCCCGGCACCCGGTACGGCTTCCGCGTGCACGGCCGGTGGGATCCGTGGACCGGCGCCCGCTGGAACCCGGCGAAGCTGCTGCTCGACCCGTACGCCCGTGCCGTGGACGGCTGTTACACCAGCCACGACGCGGTCTGCGCCGCCGTCCGCAACTGGCCGGAGGCGGACGTCGCCGACACCGTCCGGGACAACCGCGACTCGGCCCGCTACGTGCCCAGATCCGTGGTCGTCCACGATGACGACGACTGGTACGACGACCACCGCCCGAAGACCCCGTGGGCCGAGACGGTGCTCTACGAACTGCACGTGCGCGGCTTCACCATGCGCCACCCCGACATCCCGCCGGAGCTCCGCGGCACCTACGCGGGCCTGGCCCACCCGGCCGCCGTCGCCCACCTGACCCGCCTCGGCGTGACCGCCGTCGAACTGCTGCCGGTGCACCAGTACGCCAGCGAGGACCACCTCCAGTCGCGCGGCCTGGTCAACTACTGGGGCTACAACACGATCGGCTACTTCGCCCCGCACGCCGGGTACTCGGCGGCCGGCTCGCGCGGCGGCCAGGTCGGCGAGTTCAAGCGGATGGTCCGCGCCCTGCACGCCGCCGGGATCGAGGTGATCCTCGACGTGGTGTTCAACCACACCGCGGAGGGCGCCGAACTCGGCCCGATGCTCTCGCTGCGCGGCATCGACAACACCGCCTACTACCGCCCGGCCCCGCACCGCCCGCGCGGCTACGCCGACTTCACCGGCTGCGGCAACACCCTGGACACCCGCCGCCCGCAGGTGGTCCGGCTGGTCACCGACTCGCTGCGGTACTGGGTCACCGAGATGGGCGTGGACGGCTTCCGCTTCGACCTCGCCGCCGCCCTCGCCCGCGGCACCGACGGGGTGGACATGGACCACCCCTTCCTCGCCGCCGTCTCCCAGGATCCGCTGCTCAGCCGGGTGAAGCTGATCGCCGAGCCCTGGGACGTCGGCCCGGGCGGCTACCAGGTCGGCGGCTTCCCGCCGCTGTGGGCCGAGTGGAACGACAAGTACCGGGACACCGTGCGGGACTTCTGGCGCGGCGCCCGCCCGGACGTGCGCGAGCTGGGCTACCGGCTGTCCGGCTCCTCCGACCTCTACCAGCGCGGCGGCCGCCGCCCGTACGCCTCCGTCAACTACGTGACCGCGCACGACGGTTTCACGCTGCGCGACCTGGTCAGCTACGACCGCAAGCACAACGAGGCCAACGGCGAGGCCAACCGGGACGGCACCGACGACAACCGGTCCTGGAACCACGGCGTCGAGGGCGAGACCACCGACCCGGAGGTCAACGCCCTGCGGCTGCGCCAACTGCGCAACCTGCTGGCCACACTGCTGCTCTCCACCGGCGTCCCGATGCTCACCGCCGGGGACGAGCTGGGCCGCACCCAGGGCGGCAACAACAACGCCTACTGCCAGGACAACGAACTCGGCTGGCTGGACTGGTCGCTCCTGGCGGATCCCCGCTGGCGCGGGCTGTGCGAGCTGACCGCCCGGCTGATCCGGCTGCGCCGGGCCCACCCGGTGCTGCGGCAGCGGGCGTTCTTCTCCGGCCGGGCCGCCGCCCCGGGCGGCCAGCCGGACCTCGCCTGGTTCACGCCGCTGGGCAAGGAGATGACCGAGGCCGACTGGTTCGCCCCGACCGCCTGCCTGGGCATGCTGCTGTCCGGCACCGCGATGTCCGAGCGGGACGAGGCCGGGCGGCCGACGCTGGACGACAGCTTCCTACTGCTGCTCAACGCCGGCCACGAACCGGTGCTGTTCACCCTCCCCGGCGAGCCCTGGGCCGCGCCGGAGGAGGCGTACGAGACGGTGGTCGACACCGCCGTCGAGGGCGGCGGCGAGCCCTGTCCGCAGGGCGCGACGCTGCTGGCCGGGCGCTCGCTGCGGCTGCTGCGCGCGCCCGCCGCCACGACCTGAGCGGTGTCGGCCGCACGTGCGGCGCACTCCGGCCCCTGCGGCCGGCCCCACGAGCCCCGCTTTTCACCCATGCCCCACCCGTACAGGTGGCCGGTTCTCGCCGAAGCGTTCTGTCAGGGGTGAAAAACCTGATGAGAAATGACGCGACCTCGTCCTACCCTCACGACGATGGCCGAGAACCGACAAGACGACGACACCGCGACCGGGCACCGCTCCACGGTCCGCTCCCTCCTGCGCCTGTGGCCCTACGCCCGAGCCGTCCGCCGCCGGTTGGCCACCTCGGTGGCCGCCGCCCTGGTCGCCATGCTGAGCGTCCTCGGCGTCCCGCTGGTCCTCGGCCGGATCGTCGACGGCCCGCTCGCCGACCACGACCTGAGCGGGCTCTGGCCGCTGATCGGCCTGCTGCTGGTCCTCGGACTGGTCGAGGCCGCGCTGTTCTACACCCGCCGGGTGGTCCTGGCCCGCCCACTGGCCGGGCTGGAGACGGCCATGCGCGGCGACCTCTTCGCCAAGCTCCAGCGGCTGCCGATCTCCTTCCACGAGCGCTGGGGATCCGGCCAGCTGCTCTCCCGGGCCACCGCCGACATGTACACCATGCGGCTGTTTCTGGCCTTCCCGCTGGTCTTCCTGGTCGTCAACTCGGTGATGTTCCTCGCCGGCACGGCGGTGATGTTCACCCAGGACTGGCGGCTCGCCCTGATCATCCTGCTGCCCGCGGTCCCGCTGTTCGTGCTCACCCGGCGGTTCGAGGCGGGCTACTCCGGCGCCTCCCGCCGCGCCCAGGACCAGAACGGCGACCTCGCCACCGTCATCGAGGAGTCCGTCCTCGGCATCCGCATCCTCAAGGCCTTCGGCCGCCACCGCTCGATGGCCGAGCGCTTCCGCGCCCAGGCCCACGACCTGCGCCGCACCGAACTGCGCAAGGCCGGGCTGCTCGCCAACCTCTGGGCGGTCATCGTCGGCCTGCCCGAGATCGCCCTCGGCTGCGCCCTCGCCGCCGGCGCCTACCTGGTCGCCCACGACGAGCTGAGCGCCGGCACCCTGGTCGCCTTCCTCTCCACCGCACTGGCGCTGCGCTGGCCGGTCGAGTCCCTGGGCTGGCTGCTCGCCTACGCCAACGAGGCCGCCACCGCCGCCGACCGCTTCTTCGAGGTGCTGGACGAGCCCGAGACCGCCGACCCGGGCACCGCCGACGGCCTGGGCGCCACCCCCGACGGCATCCGCTTCACCGGCGTCCGCTTCCGCTACCCCGACGCCCCCGACGACACCCCCGACCTGCTGGCCGGCATCGACCTGCACATCCGCAGCGGCGAGACGATGGCCCTGGTCGGCGCCACCGGCAGCGGCAAGACCACGCTCACCGCACTGCTCCCCCGCCTGTACGAGGCCACCGCCGGCACCATCACCCTGGACGGCCGGGACATCCGCGACCTCCCCCGGGAGCGGCTGCGCGAGCTGGTCGCGGTCGCCTTCGAGGAGCCCACCCTGTTCTCCGCCACCGTCCGGGAGAACGTCCTGATGGGCGCCCCGGGCGCGGACGACCGGCAGCTGCGCGCCGCCCTGGCCACCGCCCAGGCCTCCTTCGTGGAGAAGCTCCCGGACGGCGTGGACACCGAGGTCGGCGAGCAGGGCCTGAGCCTGTCCGGCGGCCAGCGCCAGCGCCTCGCCCTGGCCCGTGCGGTGGTCGGCGACCCGGCCTTCCTGGTGCTGGACGACCCGCTCTCCGCCCTCGACGTGCACACCGAGGCCCTGGTCGAACGGGCGCTGCGCCAGGTCCTCGGCGCCACCACCGCCCTGGTGGTCGCCCACCGCCCGAGCACCGTGCTGCTCGCCGACCGGGTCGCGGTGCTCTCCGACGGCCGGATCGAGGCCGTCGGCACCCACCAGGACCTGCTGCGCGACTGCGCGCACTACCGCGAACTGATGTCGGGCGAGTGCGCCCCGATGCCCGAGGCCGCACTGGTCTCCGAGGGGGGCACCACCCGATGACCACCACCATCTCGCCCGCCGGCCCCGCCGAACGGGAGACCGCCGAACCGGTCGAGGAACAGCTTCCGCCGCCGCCCCCGGCCGACGAGGAGGACATCCCCGTCCCGCCCGGCGCGCCCCGGGCGCTGCTGCGCTCGCTGCTCGGCCCGCACCGGGCCCGGATCGGCGTCGCGATGCTGGTGATCCTCATCCAGCAGGCGGCCCTGCAGTCCGGCCCGCTGCTGGTCGCCATCGCGATGGACCGCGGCATCCCGGCACTGCGCGAGAGCGACAGCGGCCCGCTGATCGCGGTGGTCTGCGCCTACCTGGGCTGTGCGCTGCTCAGCCTGCTGCTGCAGTGGGCGTTCATCAAGATCAGCGCCCGGGTCAACCAGGACATCCTGCTGGAGCTGCGCGGCCGGATCTTCCGGCACGCCCAGCGGCTGAGCCTGGACTTCCACGAGCGCTACACCTCGGGCCGGATCATCTCCCGCGCCACCAGCGACGTGGACGCGCTGCGCGAGCTGCTCTCCGAGGGCCTCCAGGAGCTGCTGACCGTCCTCCTGTCGGTCTGCTACATCTCGGTGCTGCTGCTGGTGCTGGACTGGCGGCTCGGCCTGGTCTCGCTGGCGTCGATCCTGCCGCTGGCGCTGATCGCCCGCTCCTTCCGCAGCCGCTCGCGCCGGGTCTACCGCCGCTCCCGCACCTCGGCCGCCTCGCTGATCGTCCGCTTCACCGAGACCATGAACGGCATCCGCCCGGTGCAGGCCTTCCGCCGCGAGAAGGCCAACGACGAGGCCTTCGGCCTGGTCAACCGGCAGTCCGCCACCGCGACGGCGGACGGCCTGCTGGAGATCGCCCGCTACGTCGGCCTCTCCCGCGTCACCGCCAACCTGTGGACCACCGGCGTGGTGCTGCTCGGCGCCTACCTGGTCGCCGACGGCACGGTCGAACTGGGCGTGCTCACCGCCTTCGTGCTCTACCTGCGCCGGCTCTACGACCCGATCGACCAGCTGGCGATGTTCCTGAACAGCTACCAGTCGGCCGCCGCCGCGCTGGAGAAGATCGCCGGCCTGCTCGCCCACGAGCCGACCGTCGCCGAGCCGGCCGCGCCCGCCGAACTGCCGCAGGCCGTCGGCAAGGGGCGCGAGGTCCGCTTCGAGGAGACCCGTTTCGCCTACCGCACCGGCAAGCAGGTGCTGCCGCCGTTCGACCTGGTGATCCCGGCCGGGCAGACGGTGGCGGTGGTCGGCGCGACCGGCGCCGGCAAGTCGACGGTCGCCAAGCTGCTGGCCCGCTTCTACGACCCGACCGACGGCCGGATCCGGCTGGACGGCGTGGACCTGCGCGACCTCGCCACCCCCGAGCTGCGGCGCGGCGTGGTGATGGTGACCCAGGAGTCCTTCCTGTTCTCCGGCACCGTCGCCGAGAACATCGCGATCGGCCGCCCCGGCGCCGGCCGCGAGGAGGTCGAGCAGGCCGCCCGGGACATCGGCGCGTACGAGTTCATCGCCGCGCTCCCGGACGGCTTCGACACCGACGTGCGCAAGCGCGGCGGCCGGATCTCCGCCGGGCAGCGCCAGCTGGTCGCCTTCGCCCGCGCCCTGCTCGCCGACCCGGCGGTGCTGATCCTCGACGAGGCGACCAGCTCGCTGGACGTCCCCGGCGAGCAGGCCGTCCAACGGGCCATGCGCACGGTGCTGGCCGGCCGGACGGCGGTGATCATCGCGCACCGGCTCTCCACCGTGGAGATCGCCGACCGCGTCCTGGTGATGGACCAGGGCCGGATCGTCGAGGACGGCTCCCCGCAGGAGCTGATCGACGGATCCGGCCGCTTCGCCGCACTCCACCAGGCCTGGCGGGACAGCCTGGTCTAGGTCCTCCTAGGTCCGGCGCTCCCCGCGGCGGGGCCTCACCGCAGCACCCCCGCGTCCATCCCCGACGACTCGGCGGGCAGGGCCACCAGCCCCAGCTCCGCCGGGGAGGCCAGCCGGGGGTGGGCCGGCAGCACCCGGACGGTGTAGCCGAACGGGCCGGTCCGGCCCAGCTCCAGCGAGCCCTCGTAGCGGGTCCGGCCGTCCAGGTCGGACCCGCCGACCGGCTTGAGGGCGAGCACGCAGCCGTCCGAGATGCCGTCCGTCTCGTCCACCCGGCCGGACACCGCCTGCACCTCGACGTCGCCCGGCTCCAGCGCCCCGAGCGCGACCTGCACCCGCAGCGCCAGCGAGCTGCCCAGTTCCTGCGCCTCGTCCGGACAGTCCGCCTCGACGTGCTCGACCCGGACGGCCGGCCAGGCCTCCCGGACCTTCGCCTTCCAGGCCGCCAGCTCCAGGGCGCCGTGGTGCTCCGCCGCCGCCAGCTCCCGCTGGGCCAGCGCCGCCGGGGTGTACAGCCGTTCGACGTACTCGCGGACCATCCGTCCGGCCAGCACCTTGGGGCCGAGGGTGACGAGGGTGTGCCGGACCATGGCGATCCAGCGGTGCGGCAGCCCGTCCGTGCCCCGGTCGTAGAACCGGCCGGCGACCTGGTCCTCGATCAGGTCGTACAGCGCGGCGGCCTCGATGTCGTCGCGGCGCTCGGCCTCGCTGCTCTCCGGGTCGAGCACGCCGCCGGTCTCGTCGGCGGTGGGGATCGCCCAGCCGTTCTGGCCGTCGTACCACTCGTCCCACCAGCCGTCCAGGACGGACAGGTTGAGGCAGCCGTTGAGCGCGGCCTTCATCCCGGAGGTGCCGCAGGCCTCCAGCGGGCGCAGCGGGTTGTTCAGCCAGACGTCGCAGCCCGGGTAGAGGTGCCGGGCCATCGCCATGTCGTAGTCCGGCAGGAAGACGATCCGGTGCCGGACGGCCGGGTCGTCGGCGAAGGCGACCATCTGCTGGATCAGCCGCTTGCCGCCGTCGTCGGCCGGGTGGGCCTTGCCGGCGACCACGATCTGCACCGGCCGGACGGGGTGCAGCAGCAGGGCGCGCAGCCGGTCCGGGTCGCGCAGCATCAGGGTGAGCCGCTTGTACGAGGGCACCCGGCGGGCGAAGCCGATGGTGAGCACGTCGGGGTCGAGCACCGAGGAGACCCAGCCGAGTTCGGCCTCGCCGGCGCCGCGCTGGCGCCAGGAGTCGCGCAGCCGGCGGCGGGCCTCGTCGACCAGCTGGGCGCGCAGGCTGCGGCGCAGGTCCCAGATCTCGGTGTTGCCGATCCGCTCCAGGCCGGTCCAGCGCTTGGCGTCGCCGGTGGTCATGGCGTCCTCGGCGCGGTCGGCGCCGATCTCGGCGGCGCCGAGCCGCACGACCGCCGGGTCGATCCAGGTGGCGGCGTGGACGCCGTTGGTGACGGAGGTGATCGGCACCTCGGTGGCGTCGAAGCCGGGCCAGAGGCCGTTGAACATGGAGCGGCTGACCTCGCCGTGCAGGGTGGAGACCCCGTTGGCGCGCTGGGCGAGCCGCAGGCCCATGGCGGCCATGTTGAAGAGCTTCGGGTCCCCGCCGGGCCAGGTCTCGGCGCCGAGCGCGAGCACCGGTTCGACCGGGACGCCCGGCAGGGCGGCGTCGCCGCTGAAGTGGCGGGCGACCAGCTCGCGGTCGAAGCGGTCGATGCCGGCCGGGACGGGCGTGTGGGTGGTGAACAGGGTGCCGGCCCGGACGGACTCCAGGGCGGCGGCGAAGTCCAGGCCGACGCTGTCGGGGCCGGGTGAGCCGGTGGCGACCAGCTCGCGGATCCGTTCGACGCCGAGGAAGCCCGCGTGGCCCTCGTTGGTGTGGAACACCTCGGGGGCGGGGTGCCCGGTGAGCCGGCAGTAGGCGCGGACGGCGCGGACGCCGCCGATGCCGAGCAGCATCTCCTGGAGCAGCCGGTGCTCGCTGCCGCCGCCGTAGAGCCGGTCGGTGACGTCGCGCTCGGCGGGCGAGTTGGCCTCGATGTCGGAGTCGAGGAGCAGCAGCGGGACCCGTCCGACCTGGGCCTTCCAGATGTGCGCGGCCAGGGTGCGGCCGCCTGGCAGGGCGAGGTCGACCCGGCCGGGGGTGCCGTCGTCCTCCCGGAGCAGGCTGACCGCGAGTTCGTCCGGGTCGAGCAGCGGGTAGCGCTCCTGCTGCCAGCCGTCCCGGTTGAGGGACTGCCGGAAGTAGCCGTGCCGGTAGAACAGGCCGACGCCGATGATCGGGACGCCGAGGTCGCTGGCGGCCTTGAGGTGGTCGCCGGCCAGGATGCCGAGCCCGCCGGAGTACTGCGGCAGCGCGGCGGCGATGCCGTACTCGGGGGAGAAGTAGGCGATGGCGGCGGGCGGCGGGGTGGTGCCGGCCTCCTGCTGGGCCTGGTACCAGCGCGGGCCGCTGAGGTACTCGCGCAGGTCGTCGGCGAGGTCGCCGAGTCTGCGCAGGAACCGCCGGTCGGCGGCGAGGGCGGCGAGCCGGGCGGCCGGGACCTCCCCGAGCAGCCGCACCGGGTCCTCGCCGGTCGCGGCCCAGACCTCCGGGTCCACGGACCGGAAGAGGTCCCTGGTCTCGGGGTGCCAGGACCAGCGCAGGTTGAGGGCCAGCTCGTGCAGCGGCTGGAGTTGTTCGGGCAGGACGGTGCGGACGGTGAATCTGCGGATTGCCTTCACGGCGTGAAGCGTAGCCGCGATGTCCGTCATGACAGTGCGTCAAGTGGGCTATTGGGCATCCGTTCGGCCTATTGATGAGATCGCATTCGGCGCATTGGTCTGCACGGGGGGCGCGCGCGGCGCACATTTCCGGGGTCCTGCGCTACCAATGCATGAACACTGCGGAACAGGTCCATTTCCGATGACTCATCCGCTCAGGACAAAGCCCGAAACTACTGTCGTACCGCTGCAAAAGTCTTGTCCCCGGTGCGAGGATGACTCAAGGTCGTTGATGCTGCGGGGAGTGCGGCGGCGGGTGGCGTCCGCCTTGAAGCAGCACGTCCGAATCCTTTTCGCGTTGATCGTTCCCCTTCTTCTTAGCCCATTCGGCGCTCACCTCGCACCGACGCGTGTCCTCGTACTCGGCCTGCTCGTTCACGGGTCGACCGGGTCGCCCAGGGGCGTGCCCCTGGAGGCGCGCGCCGGGACGCGCGCGGCTCCAGGGCTCCCGTCGAGGGCTCGGCGGGCGCCGGGCAGGTTGCCGGGGACGACGGCGCGGGCAGGCTTCCGGTCGCACGTCCTCCCCACCCAGCAGTCCTCCCGGTACTCCCCTGGCCCACCCCCGGCCCGCGGGAGCTGCCGCCGATCTCGGGCAGGAGTTTGACATGCACGGCGACACGCGGGACCAGTCCACACCGGTGGCCGACAGCCACGACGCAGCGGTCGCGGAATCCGCCGGACGGATGGATTCTGACACTCGGACGGATCCGGCGATGCCGGCGCCGCGGGCCGCCGGGGCGGTCCGCACCGAGTCGGCCGAAGCGGCCCGACAACCCGGGGCCGAGGAGGGCCGGACCGCGGCACCGCGCAGGCGCACCACCACCACGCGCCGCGCCGCCGCCACCGCGAAGGCCACCGCCGACGCCGCCGGGACCGCCGGGACCACCGCCGAGGGCACCTCCGGCGCCGCGCCGCGCAAGGCCTCCGCCCGCAAGCCCGCCGCCCGCAAGACGACAGAGAGCGACACCGTGATCGGCCGCATCCCCGTCCTGGACGTCAGCCCCCTCGTCGACTCCGGCCGCCGCCCGGCCAAGGCCGTCGTCGGCGAGACCTTCCTGGTCACCGCGACCGTGTTCCGCGAGGGCCACGACGCCGTCAACGCCAACGTGGTGCTGCGCGACCCGCGCGGCCGCGGCGGCCCGTGGACGCCGATGCGCGAGCTGGCCGAGGGCACCGACCGCTGGGGCGCGCACGTCACCCCGACCGCGTCCGGCCGCTGGTCGTACCTGGTCGAGGCGTGGAGCGACCCGGTCGCCACCTGGCGCCGGACCGCCGCCGTGAAGCTGCCGGCCGGGATCGACACCGCGCTGGTCCTGGAGGACGGCGCCCGGCTGCTGGAGCAGGCCGCGGTCGGCGTGCCGAAGAAGGAGGGCCGCGCGCACGTGCTGGCCGCCGCAGACGCGCTGCGCGACCCCGGTCTGCCGCCGCTGTCCCGGCTGGCCGCCGCGCTCGCCCCCGAGGTGCTGGACCTGCTGGCCCGGTACCCGCTGCGCGAACTGCTCAGCGCCTCCCGCCCGCTGCCGCTCCAGGTGGACCGCGAGCGCGCGCTGTACGGCTCCTGGTACGAGTTCTTCCCCCGCTCGGAGGGCGCGGTGGTGGATCCGGGCGGCGTCGAGCCGCCGCGTTCGGGCACCCTGCGCACCGCCGCCGAGCGGCTGCCGGCCGTCGCCGCGATGGGCTTCGACGTGGTCTACCTGCCGCCGGTGCACCCGATCGGACGAGCCTTCCGCAAGGGGCCCGACAACGCCCTGACGGCCGGTCCGCACGACGTCGGCTCGCCCTGGGCGATCGGCTCCCCCGAGGGCGGCCACGACGCCGTCCACCCCGACCTCGGCACGATCGAGGACTTCGACCACTTCGTCGCCGAGGCCGAGGCCCTGCACCTGGAGGTGGCGCTGGACTTCGCCCTCCAGTGCTCCCCCGACCACCCGTGGGTGAACAAGCACCCGGAATGGTTCAGCCACCGCGGGGACGGCACCATCGCGTACGCCGAGAACCCGCCGAAGAAGTACCAGGACATCTATCCGATCAACTTCGACCAGGACATGGAAGGAATCGTCAAGGAAACCATCCGGATCCTCCGGTTCTGGATGTCCCACGGCGTTCGGATCTTCCGGGTCGACAACCCGCACACCAAACCGGTGGCGTTCTGGGAGAAGGTGCTCGCCGACATCGCCCGCACCGACCCGGACGTCGTGTTCCTGGCGGAGGCCTTCACCCGGCCCGCGATGATGCACACCCTGGGGAAGATCGGTTTCCACCAGTCGTACACGTACTTCACCTGGCGCACCACCAAGCCGGAACTCACCGAGTACCTCACCGAACTCACCGGTGACGCCGCCGCCTACATGCGACCCAACTTCTTCGCCAACACCCCGGACATCCTGCACGACTACCTCCAGCACGGCGGCCGCGCCGCGTTCGCGATCCGCGCCGTGCTCGCCGCCACCCTCGCCCCCAGCTACGGCGTCTACGCCGGCTTCGAGCTGTACGAGGACGAGCCGGCCCACCCCGGCTCCGAGGAGTACCTGCACTCGGAGAAGTACGAGCTGCGCCCCCGCGACTGGACCCGCACCGACTCCCTCGCCCCGCTGCTCACCGTGCTGAACCGGCTGCGCCGGCGCCACCCGGCCCTCCAGCAGCTGCGCAACCTGCGCTTCCACCCCACGGACAACGACCAGGTGCTCGCCTACTCCAAGACCGCGACCACCCCCGAGGGCCTCACCGACCAGGTCGTCACCGTGGTCAACCTCGACCCGCACCACGTCCAGGAGGCCACCGTCACCCTCGACGGCGACGGCCCGTACGCGGTGCACGACGAGCTCACCGGCGCCGTCTACACCTGGGGCCGGCACAACTACGTCCGGCTCGATCCCTCAGCCGAGCCGGCTCACCTCCTCACGGTTCGGAGGAACCCAGCGTGACTGTGAACGAGCCCGTCCCCGACACCTTCCCGGAGACCTCGAAGAAGAACCTGGACCCGGAGTGGTTCAAGCGTGCGGTCTTCTACGAGGTGCTGGTGCGGTCCTTCCAGGACAGCAACGGCGACGGGGTCGGGGACCTGAAGGGGCTCACCACCAAACTCGACTACCTGCAGTGGCTCGGGGTCGACTGCCTCTGGCTCCCGCCGTTCTTCGCCTCGCCGCTGCGCGACGGCGGGTACGACGTGGCCGACTACAAGTCGGTGCTGCCGGAGTTCGGCGACCTCGCCGACTTCATGGAGTTCGTCGACGCCGCGCACGCCCGCGGCATGCGCGTGATCATCGACTTCGTCATGAACCACACCAGCGACCAGCACCCGTGGTTCCAGGCCTCCCGGACGGACCCGGACGGCCCGTACGGCGACTTCTACATGTGGGCCGACGACGACAAGCAGTACCCGGACGCCCGGATCATCTTCGTCGACACCGAGACCTCCAACTGGACCTACGACCCGGTCCGCAAGCAGTACTTCTGGCACCGGTTCTTCTCCCACCAGCCGGACCTCAACTACGACAACCCCCGCGTCCAGCAGGAGATGATCGCCGGACTGCGGTTCTGGCTCGACCTCGGCATCGACGGCTTCCGGCTGGACGCGGTGCCGTACCTGTTCGCCCGCGAGGGCACCAACTGCGAGAACCTGCCGGAGACCCACGAGTTCCTCCAGCGGGTCCGCAAGGAGATCGACGCCGACTACCCCGACACCGTGCTGCTGGCCGAGGCCAACCAGTGGCCCGAGGACGTCGTCGACTACTTCGGCGACTTCACCGCGGGCGGCGACGAGTGCCACATGGCGTTCCACTTCCCGGTGATGCCCCGGATCTTCATGGCCGTGCGGCGGGAGTCCCGCTACCCGGTGTCGGAGATCCTCGCCAAGACCCCGCAGATCCCCGGCGGCTGCCAGTGGGGCATCTTCCTGCGCAACCACGACGAGCTGACCCTGGAGATGGTCACCGACGAGGAGCGCGACTACATGTACGCGGAGTACGCCAAGGACCCCCGGATGCGCGCCAACGTGGGCATCCGCCGCCGGCTCGCCCCGCTGCTGGAGAACGACCGCAACCAGATCGAGCTGTTCACCGCCCTGCTGTTCTCGCTGCCCGGCTCGCCGGTCCTCTACTACGGGGACGAGATCGGCATGGGCGACAACATCTGGCTGGGCGACCGGGACGGCGTGCGCACGCCGATGCAGTGGACCCCGGACCGCAACGCGGGTTTCTCCTCCGCCGACCCGGGCAGGCTCAGTCTGCCGCCCATCATGGACCCGGTGTACGGCTACCAGGTGACCAACGTCGAGGCACAGCAGAGCAGTTCGAGCTCGCTGCTGCACTGGACGCGTCGCATGATCGAGATCCGCAAGCTCAATCCGGCGTTCGGCCTCGGCACGTACACCGAACTGCCCTCCAGCAACCCCGCCGTGCTGGCCTTCGTGCGCGAACACGAGGGGGACCTGGTCATGTGCGTGAACAACTTCTCGCGGTTCGCGCAGCCGACCGAGCTGGACCTGCGGCAGTACGGCGGACGGTACCCGGTCGAGCTGATCGGCGGGGTGCGCTTCCCCTCCATCGGCGAGTGGCCCTACCTGCTCACGCTGGCCGGCCACGGCTTCTACTGGTTCCAGCTCCGGCAGCCACCGCGGCTGAGCGGGACCAGGCGCTCGAAGTAACGATCCGCCACACCCTGCCACACAGCACCACCAGACCCTCCGGGGGCGCGAGTTGAACCCCTGCGCCCCCGGAGTTCTCTGCACCGCCGCGTACGGAGAACAGCCCAACGGCCACCCACACGAAGGCGTGACACCTGAGCCCCGCTCGCGTGCCGCCGCCGCCGCGCCGCCGAAATCCGGAAGACTGACGGACCCGGCCAGACCCGTCGGGCAGTCCGCCCGCTTCCGGGGAAAGGGAGTCATGTCCGAAACCTCCCGTTCTCAAGCCCATGTGCAGCAGGATGCCCCCGCCGACCCCGCCGCGCCGGCGGGCGCGCGGAGCACCGGGGCCCGGAGAGCCGCCCTGGGGGTCAGCGAACTCGTCCAGGCCGCGCTGCCGCTGATCGCCGAGTGGCTCCCCACCCAGCGGTGGTACGCCGGAAAGGGACGGCCCATCACCGGCCTCACCCCGATGGTCGGAACCCCGCTCCAGGTCGGCGACCCCGCCCTGCTGCACCTGCTGCTGCGGGTCGAGCACGCCACCACGGTCGGCGCCCCGCACGGCGACATCTACCAACTCCTGCTCGGCATCCGCTCGGACGGGCACGCGGACATCGAGCCCAGCGCCGTGCTCGGCCGGCTCAGCCAGGGCCCGTACGACGGCGCGGCGCTCTACGACGCCGTCCACGACCCCGAACTCACCGGGCGGCTGCTGGAACACCTCGCCACCGGCGACCGGTTCGGCTCGCTGTCCTTCCGCCGCACCCCCGGCTCCGGGCTCCCCGCCAACCTCCCCGGCCGCGCCTCCACCGCCGAGCAGTCCAACAGCTCGGTCATCTACGGCACCTCGTACATCCTCAAGCTGTTCCGCCGCATCCACCCCGGCACCAACCCCGACCTCGAACTCTCCCTCGCCCTCTCCCGGGCCGGCTCCACCCGGATCCCCCGGGTCGCCGCCTGGTTCGAGAGCCGGCTGGAACGCGCCGAACCCGCCACCCTCGGGCTGCTCCAGCGCTACCTGCCGGACGCCGAGGACGGCTGGGAGCTCGCCCTCGACCAGGTCGGCCGGCTCAAGGGCGACCCCTCCCCCGGCAACTTCGCCATCGAGGCCCACCGGCTCGGCCGGGCCACCGCCGAAGTCCACCGGGTCCTGGCCCGCTCGATGCCGGTCGCCCGGCTCGACCGCGCCCAGACCAGCCGGCTCGCCACCACCATGGCCGACCGGCTGGACAGCGCCGTCGCCGCCGTCCCCGGCCTGCTGCGCTACCGGGCCGCACTGCGCACCGCCTTCCAGCAACTCGGCGACGCCCACCCCGACGGCCTGCCCGTCCAGCGCATCCACGGCGACCTGCACCTCGGACAGGCCATGCGCACCCCGCACGGCTGGGTGCTGCTGGACTTCGAGGGCGAACCCGCCAAATCCGTCAACGAACGCCGCGAACCGCAGCCCGCGCTGCGCGACGTCGCCGCGATGCTCCGCTCCTTCGACTACGCGGCCGCCCACCTGCTGGCCGGCGGCCCGGTCGACCCGGAACTCGCCCACCTCGCCGCCGCCTGGGCCCAGCGCAACCGCACCGCCTTCTGCGCCGGCTACACCGCCGGCGGCGGCGCCGACCCGGCGGCCTCACCGGAGCTGATGCGGGCCCTGGAGATCGACAAGGCGGTGTACGAGGTCGTGTACGAGGCCCGGCACCGGCCGAGCTGGCTGCCGATCCCGCTCGCCGCGATCAACCGGCTCGCCCTCACCGTCTGACCACCCCGGCCCCGCCCGCACCCCCTGCCCTGCCCGCATCCCCTGCCCCACCCGCACCCCCGGTTCCGCCGCCCTGGAGTTAGCCCACCCCCCGTCGCAGGAGGACCCAGCCGTGACGCCGCTCGACCCGCCCGGCCGCACCACCCGCCCCGTCCCGGCCACCTTCCTGGCCGGCCCGGACTCGCCCCGGCCCGAGCCCGTCCCGGCCGAGGAGTCCGCGCCGGCCGGCGATCCCGTGCCGGCCTCGAAGTCCACACCGGTCGCGGAGTCCGCACCGGTCACGGCTCCGCCCACGGCCTCGCTGCGCCTGCCCGAGGCGCCGCTGCCGCCGTCCGAGGTGGACCGGCTGGTCGGCGGGCAGCACCACGACCCGCACGCCCTGCTCGGCGCGCACCCGGTGCACGGCGGCACCGCGATCCGGGTGCTGCGCCCGTTCGCCGAGCGGGTGGTCGTCGAGACCACCCAGGGCCCGGCCGAACTCACCCATCAGCAGGGCGGGTTGTTCACCGGGCTGGTGGCCGGCGCCGACACCGTGGACTACCGGCTGCTGGTGACCTACCCCGGCGGCAAGCCGCTGGCCCAGCACGACGGCTACCGCACCCCGCCCACCCTCGGCGAACTCGACCTGCACCTGATCTCCGAAGGCCGGCACGAGCAGCTGTGGCGGGCCCTCGGCTCGCACGTGCGCACCGTCGACGGCGTCGCCGGCACCGCCTTCGCGGTCTGGGCACCGAACGCCGTCGGCGTCCGGCTGATCGGCGACTTCAACCACTGGGACGGCACCGGGCACCCGATGCGCTCGCTCGGCTCGTCCGGCATCTGGGAGCTCTTCGTCCCGGGCCTCGCCGAGGGCGCCGCGTACAAGTACGAGATCCACACCCGGCAGGGCTGGGTGCTCGACAAGGCCGACCCGCTCGCCCGGGCCGCCCAGTGCCCGCCCGCCACCGCCTCGGTGGTCACCTCCTCCGACCACCGCTGGCAGGACGGCGAGTGGATGGCCCGCCGGGCCCGCGCCGCACACCACCGGGCACCGATGTCCGTCTACGAGCTGCACCTGGCCTCCTGGCGGCCCGACCTCACCAGCTACCGCGCCATCGCCGAGGAACTGCCGCGCTACCTCAAGGAGTTGAACTTCACCCACGTGGAGTTCATGCCGGTCATGGAGCACCCCTTCGGCGGCTCCTGGGGCTACCAGGTGTCCGGCTACTACGCCCCCACCGCCCGGCTCGGCAGCCCCGACGACTTCCGCCACCTGGTCGACACCCTGCACCGGCACGGCATCGGCGTGATCGTCGACTGGGTGCCCGCCCACTTCCCCAAGGACGCCTTCGCGCTCGCCCGCTTCGACGGCGAGCCGCTGTACGAGCCGGCCGACCCGCTGCGCGCCGAGCACCCCGACTGGGGAACCCTGGAGTTCGACTACGGCCGCACGGAGGTGCGCAACTTCCTCGTCGCCAACGCGGTCTACTGGTGCGAGGAGTTCCACATCGACGGCCTGCGGGTGGACGCCGTCGCCTCGATGCTCTACCTCGACTACTCCCGCGAGGGCGGCGCCTGGACGCCCAACCAGCACGGCGGCCGGGAGAACCCGGACGCGGCCGCGTTCCTGCAGGAGATGAACGCCACCGTCTACCGGCGCTGCCCCGGCGTGGTCACCATCGCCGAGGAGTCCACCGCCTGGGACGGCGTCACCCGCCCCACCGACGCCGGCGGCCTCGGCTTCGGGCTCAAGTGGAACATGGGCTGGATGCACGACTCGCTGGTCTACATGTCCAAGGAGCCGGTGCACCGCAAGTTCCACCACAACGAGATCACCTTCTCGATGGTGTACGCCTACTCGGAGAACTACGTCCTGCCGATCTCGCACGACGAGGTGGTGCACGGCAAGCAGGCGCTGGTCTCCAAGATGCCCGGCGACTGGTGGCAGCAGCGCGCCAACCACCGCGCCTACCTGGGCTTCATGTGGTCCCACCCGGGCAAGCAACTGCTCTTCATGGGACAGGAGTTCGCCCAGGGCGCGGAATGGGACCACGAGCAGGGCCCGCAGTGGTGGGTGCTCGACGAGCAGTGGCCCGCCCACCAGGACCACCACGGCGTCCGCCGGCTGGTCCGCGACCTCAACCGGCACTACCTGGACACCCCCGCCCTCTGGGAACGGGACACCACCCCGGACGGCTTCCGCTGGCTCGACGGCGGCGCCGCCGAGGACAACCTGCTCTCCTTCGTCCGGTACGCGGCCGACGGCTCGCCGCTGGTCGCGGTCTGCAACTTCTCCCCCGTCGTCCGGCACGGCCACCGGGTCGGCCTGCCCGACCTGGACGGCCGCGACCAGCTGTGGGAGGAACTGCTCAACACCGACGCCGAAACCTACGGCGGCGGCGGCATCGGCAACTCCCACCCGGTCAAGGCCGAACCGACCCCCTGGCACGACCAGCCCCGCTCCGCCGAACTGGTCCTCCCCCCGCTCGCCACCCTCTGGCTCCGCCCGGCCCGCTGAGGGCCTGAGCACCAGAACACCTGAGCACCTGAGGGCCTGAGGGCCTGCCCGGCCGGGCAGGCCCTCAGCTCGGTGCCGACACCGGGAAGCCGAGGTCCTCCGCGGCCCTGCCCAGCTCGCGGTCGTAGGTGATGAACTCGGTCAGCTCCGTGCGGAACGGGTCCGCGCTGGCCAGGTGCAACGCGTCCAGCGAGCCGAGGCGCGGAGTGCGGTAGGAGAGCGCCCGGGCGAGCACCGCGCTGCTGAGGTCGACCTGGTGGCTGCCCCGGAGCGCCTGGTCCACGTAGTAGGGGACCTGCTGGTGGGCCAGGCCCGCGCGGAGCAGGGTGCGGGTGATCTCCAGCCGGGCCAGCGCGCTGGTGATCAGCTCGGTCCCGGCGGGCAGCGCCTGCCGCCACGCCCGCAGTGCGGCCGTCTCCGGCTCCGGCTTGATGAACTTCAGCAGCGCGCAGGAGTCGAGGTAGATCAACGGTTCCGCTCCCGTTCGCGGTCTTCCACCAGGAGGTCCGAGAGGCTGCCGATGTCCGGCAGCAGGTCGAGGGCCAGCTCGGGCATGCCCTCCTCGGCGGGCGGGGTGACCTCGCCGGCCGCGATCATGCGTTCGAGGGTCGTCGCCGGGGGCTCCTCCGGCACCAGTCTCAGCACGGGCCGCCCGCGGTCGGTGACGACGATCGTCGCGCCGGCCCGGACCCGCGCGACCGCCTTGGACGGGTTCTGGTTGAGCTCACGCAGTCCCATGGTCTCCATGCCTTCCAATGTAACTACATCATGTAGGTACATCAAGGGCGGGCCGCGGCGCAAACCCCGAGCCCAGGACGTTCAGCCCTTGCCCCCGCCGGGCCGCTCTGCTCGCGGACGCCCGTTCGTGGTGCGAAGGTATGGTCGATATGGCCATATTCCGAGACGACGGGACGGAGACACCCACGTGGCGCGCAGCGTGTACGTGACCGGTATCGACCGGGGGGACGGCCGGCAGGCGGTCGAACTCGGGGTCATGGAACTGCTCACCCGCCAGGTGGACCGGGTCGGGGTGTTCCGGCCGCTGGTGCACGCGCACGCGGGGGCGCCTGCCGGCCGCCAGGCCGGGGGCGAGCCGGGCTCGGACCACGTGGTGGAGCTGCTGCGCGGCCGGTACCGGATCGACCTGCCGAGCTCCGAGCTGTACGGGCTCAGCTACGAGGAGGCCGCCGCGCTGCAGGCCGCCCAGGGGCAGGACGAGCTGGTCTCCACCCTGGTCGACCGCTTCCGCGCGCTGGAGCGGCGCTGCCAGGCGGTGCTGGTCCTCGGCACCGACTTCGCCGACACCAACATCCCGGACGAGCTGGCCTTCAACGCCCGGCTGGCCAACGAGTTCGGCGCCGCCGTGCTGCCGGTGGTCGGCGGGCACGCCGAGGACCCGGAGGCCGTCATCGCCGAGGTCCGCAACGCCCACCGGGCGTTCACCGACCTGGGCTGCGAGACCCTGGCGATGATCGCCAACCGGGTCGCCCCGGGCGCCAAGCAGCGGATCCAGCGCAAGCTCACCGAGAAGCTGCCGATCCCCGCCTACGTCATCCCGGAGGAGCCGGCGCTGGCCGCGCCGACCGTCGCCCAGCTGGTCGAGACGACCGGCGCCGAGGTCCTGCTCGGGGACGCCGCCGGCCTGGCCCGGGACGTCCGCGGCTTCGTCTTCGGCGGCGCCATGCTGCCCACCTTCCTGGACGCCCTGACCGAGGGCGCCCTGGTCGTCACCCCCGGGGACCGCGCCGACCTGGTGATCGGCTCGCTGGCCGCGCACGCCGCCGGCGCCCCGCCGATCGCCGGCGTGCTGCTGACGCTCGGCCAGCACCCCGGCCCGAACGTGATGGCGCTGGCCGCCCGGCTCGCCCCCGGCACCCCGGTCGCGGTCGTCCCGGAGGGCAGCTGGCCGACCGCCGCGACCCTCACCCACCTGGAGGGCAAGCTCACCGCGGCCAGTCCGCGGAAGGCCGAGATCGCCCTCGGACTGTTCGAACTGCACGTCGACACGGCCGAGTTGACCAACCTGATCGAGGTCGGCCGGTCCGAACGCGTCACCCCGATGATGTTCGAGCACGCGCTGCTGGAGCGGGCCCGGGCGAGCCGGCGGCACGTCGTCCTGCCGGAGGGCACCGAGGAGCGGGTGCTGCGCGCGGCCGAGATCCTGCTGCGCCGCAACATCTGCGACCTCACCCTGCTCGGCGAGGCCGACGCGGTGCGCCGCAAGGCCGCGGGCCTCGGCATCGACCTCCCGCAGGAACAGCCGGGCGGCGACCGCGCCCAGGTCCGGATCGTCGACCCGACCACCAGCCCGCTGCGCCGCCAGTTCGCCGAGCTGTACGCCCGGCTGCGCGCCCACAAGGGGATGACCGTCGAGCTGGCACTGGACGTGGTCACCGACGTCTCGTACTTCGGCACCCTGATGGTCCAGGAGGGCATCGCGGACGGCATGGTCTCCGGCGCGGTGCACTCCACCGCCGCGACCATCCGGCCCGCCTTCGAGGTGATCAAGACCTCGCCGGGCGCGGCCATCGTGTCGAGCGTCTTCTTCATGTGCCTGGCCGACAAGGTGCTGGTGTACGGCGACTGCGCGGTCAACCCCGACCCGGACGCCCAGCAGCTGGCCGACATCGCGATCCAGTCCGCCGCCACCGCCGCCCAGTTCGGGGTGGAGCCGCGGGTCGCGATGCTCTCGTACTCGACCGGCACCTCCGGCTCCGGCGCGGACGTCGACAAGGTCCGCAAGGCCACCGAGCTGGTCCGCGAACTGCGGCCGGACATCCTGGTCGAGGGCCCGATCCAGTACGACGCGGCGGTGGACGCCCACGTCGCGGCCACCAAGCTGCCGGGCTCCGCGGTGGCGGGCCGGGCGACCGTGCTGATCTTCCCGGACCTCAACACCGGCAACAACACCTACAAGGCGGTCCAGCGCTCGGCGGGCGCGGTGGCGGTCGGCCCCGTCCTCCAGGGCCTGCGCAAGCCCGTCAACGACCTCTCGCGCGGCGCGCTGGTCCAGGACATCGTCAACACCGTCGCGATCACCGCCATCCAGGCCCAGGACGACAAGGAGTCGCAGGCATGAGTGAGCGCAGCGAGCGAATCATCAAGAGGTGCGCGTTTCGCGAAGCGACCGCCGAGCGCAGCGAGGTGGCCGCATGAGCGAAGGAACGCGCGTTCTCGTGCTGAACGCCGGCTCCTCGTCGGTGAAGTACCAGCTGATCGACATGCTGGACGGTGCCCGGCTGGCCTCCGGCCTGGTGGAGCGGATCGGCGAGCCCGGCGGGCGGCTGGTGCACACCCCGCACGCGGGCGGGCCGCGCGAGCTGCCGCAGCTCTTCCCGGACCACTCCGCCGCCCTGAAGGCCGTCGCCGAGGAGCTGGCCGCCGACGGCCTCGGGCTGGACTCCCCCGAGCTGGCCGCGATCGGCCACCGGGTGGTGCACGGCGGCAAGCGGTTCACCGAGCCGACCGTCGTCACCGACGACGTGCTCAAGGAGATCCGCCGGCTGATCCCGGTCGCGCCGCTGCACAACCCGGCCAACGTCACCGGCATCGAGGTGGCCCGCGCGCTGCGCCCGGACCTCCCCCAGGTGGCCGTCTTCGACACCGCCTTCCACGCCTCGATGCCCGAGTTCTCGGCCCGGTACGCGATCGACAAGGCCGTGGCCGACGAGCACCGGGTGCGCCGCTACGGCTTCCACGGCACCTCGCACCAGTACGTCTCGCGGGCCACCGCCCGGCTGCTCGGCAAGGACCCGGCCGAGGTGAACGTGATCGTGCTGCACCTGGGCAACGGCGCCTCCGCCTCGGCGGTCGCCGGCGGTCGCTGCCTGGACACCTCGATGGGCCTGACCCCGCTGGAGGGCCTGGTCATGGGCACCCGTTCGGGCGACATCGACGCCGGTGTGGTGTTCCACCTGCACCGGGTGGGCGGGCTGTCGATCGACGAGATCGACGACCTGCTCAACCGCCGCAGCGGTCTGCGCGGCCTGTGCGGCGACAACGACATGCGCGAGATCATGCGCCGGGCCGAGGCCGGGGACGCCGACGCGAAGCTCGCCTTCGACGCGTACATCCACCGGCTGCGCAAGTACATCGGCGGCTACTACGCCGTGCTCGGCCGGGTGGACGCGATCGCGTTCACCGCGGGCGTCGGGGAGAACGCGGCGCCAGTGCGCGCGGCGGCCACCGCCGGGCTGGACGAACTGGGCATCGCGGTCGACCCCGAGCTGAACTCGGTGCGCTCCGGTGAGGCCCGGATCATCTCGCCCGCGTACGCCCGGGTGGCGGTCGCCGTGGTGCCCACCGACGAGGAACTGGAGATCGCCCGACAGGCCTTCGCACTGGTCCACCGGCGGTCCGGGGACTGACCGGACGCCGTCTCGCCCCTCGGGATCCTTCGTTGGCGATTCCTCACGATTCGTGCCGAATGCACCTATAACACGAACGGATAGACTGATCCATATGCGCCGAGCGAAAATTGTCTGCACCCTGGGTCCGGCGACGGACTCCTACGAACAGCTGAAGGCCATCGTCGAGGCGGGCATGAACGTCGCCCGACTGAACATGAGCCACGGCAACCACGCGGACCACGAGGAGCGGTACCGCAAGGTCCGCCAGGTCTCGGAGGACACCGGCAAGGCCATCGGCGTCCTGGCCGACCTCCAGGGTCCCAAGATCCGTCTGGCGACCTTCGCCAACGGCCCGGTGACCGTCGACAACGGCGACGAGTTCACCATCACCACCGAGGACGTCCCCGGTGACCAGCACATCTGCGGCACCACCTACAAGGGCCTGCCCGGCGACGTCAAGCCCGGCGACCCGATCCTGATCAACGACGGCGTCATCGCCCTGGAGGTCGTCAGCGTCGACGGCCCGCGGGTGAAGACCGTGGTGATCGAGGGCGGCGTGCTCTCGAACAACAAGGGCATCAACCTGCCCGGCGCGGCCGTGAACGTGCCCGCCCTGTCCGAGAAGGACAAGGACGACCTGCGCTTCTCGCTGCGCCTGGGCGTCGACATGGTCGCCCTGTCCTTCGTCCGCAACGCGGACGACGTCAAGGACGTCCACGAGGTCATGGACGAGGTCGGCATCCGCGTGCCGGTCATCGCCAAGATCGAGAAGCCGCAGGCCGTCGAGGCCATGGAGGAGATCGTCCTCGCCTTCGACGCCATCATGGTCGCCCGCGGCGACCTGGCCGTCGAGTACCCGCTGGAGCGGGTGCCGCTGGTCCAGAAGCAGCTGATCACGCTGGCCCGCCGCAACGCCAAGCCCGTCATCGTCGCCACCCAGATGATGGAGTCGATGATCCACGCCTCGCGCCCCACCCGCGCCGAGGTCTCCGACGTCGCCAACGCCATCCTGGACGGCACCGACGCGGTCATGCTGTCCGCCGAGTCGAGCGTCGGCAAGTACCCGATCGAGACCGTCCGCACCATGAGCCGGATCGCCGAGAGGGCCGAGGAGGAGCTGCTGTCCCAGGGCCTCCAGCCGCTCAACCCGGGCCGCAAGCCGCGCACCCAGGGCGGCTCGATCGCCCGCGCCGCGTGCGAGCTGGGCGACTTCCTGAACGGCCAGGCGCTGGTCGCGTTCACCAAGTCCGGTGACACCGCCCGCCGCCTGTCCCGCTACCGTTCGCCGATCCCGGTGATCGCGTTCACCCCGGACGTCGCCACCCGCAACCAGCTCTCGCTGAGCTGGGGCGTCGAGGCGCACGTCACCGAGCAGGTCGGGTCCACCGACGCGATGGTCGCCCAGGTCGACCGCGAGCTGCTCAGCATGGGCCAGCTCGCCGAGGGCGCGACCGTCATCGTCACCGCCGGCTCGCCCCCCGGCATCCCCGGCAACACCAACATGGTCCAGGTGCACCACCTGGGCACCCGGGGCGAGTAACACCCCGTGGCACCGACGCCCGTGGGGCGGTCCTCCGGTGGAGGGCCGCCCCACGGGCGTTCTCGCGACGTCGCCGCCGCCGTGGCGCGGCTGCCGGTCGCCTACTCGTCGCTGTACGGCGCGTCTACTTGTCGCTGTACGGCGCGTCGTCGTTGAACAGGCGCATGCCGGGGATGGTCAGCGTGCCGCCGAACTGGCCGGCCTGCTTGGCGGTGACCCCGGTCAGCTCCAGGTCCAGCGGGATCGGGATCGAGCCGATCAGGTCGTACAGCCAGCGCGGCAGGGTGTCCGGGGTGAGGGTGATCTCGCCCAGGTCGATCGGGATCGGCAGGCCGAGCACCTTGGAGAGGTGGCCGGACAGCCGCTCCACGTACATCGTGACCGGGCCCTTGCGCATGGTCGAGGTCGAGCCGGGGGCGCCCTTCACGTGGAAGGTCTTGCCGTTGCCCTGCAACGTCGACATGTCGAGGTTGTCGATGTCGACGGTGTCCACCACGAACTTCAGCACCCGCTTGGTGCCGGTCGGGGTCCGCACGTCGTAGACGCCGTGGAAGGCCGCGCCGTGCAGCGCCAGCCGGCTGGTCGCCAGCGTCCAGTTCTGCTGCGGGACGACGTCCCCGGTGGCAGGCGCGCCGGCGGTCAGGCCGCTGGTGTCCACCGCGCAGTTGGGGTTGGCACTCGGCGAGGACGACGGGGTGTCGGTGGCGGCCCCGGACGGGGTGGCGGGGGCCGTCCTCGGGCTCGCCTTGCCGCTCGGCTTCCCCGTGGTGGCGCCGGCCGGGCCACCGGCGGCGGGGGCCGTCGCGGCGGGCGAGGCCTGGTCGCCCGCCGGGGTCTGCTCGCCGCTGCCGGCGGCGGGCGGCGGGGTGCCGGGCTGTGCGTCGGCCGGGGCCCCGGTCGTCGGGGCCTGCGGCTGGGCCGGCGTCCCGGCGCGCGGGGCCGGGGCGGCCGGCGCGGGGGCCTGGGTGGTGGCCGGCGCGGGGGTGCCGGTCGACTTGGCGCTCGGCGTCGGGCTCGGTGAACCACCCGGGTCCAGCAGGTGGTTGACGCCGCCCAGGACGTCGTCGATCAGCCCGGCCCGGTGGACCGTGTCCGAACCGCCGACGGCGGCGGAGCGGGCGGCCGACGGCGTGGTCGCCGGGGCGGTGGCCGCGCCGGTCGGGGCGCCGGTCGGCGTCGCGTCGGCGCTCGGCGTACCGGCCGGCACGGAGGGCTGCTGGGTGGGCGCGGTGGTCGGCGTCTGGGTGGGGATCGCGCTCGGCCCCGTCGAAGGCGCCGTGGAAGGCACCGTCGAGGGCGCCGTGGACGGACCGGGCGGCGGCTCGGGCAGCTCGCTCTTGGGGACGGGCGTCTCCAGCGGCGCGACGTCCGGCACGGTGGCGGGCGCGGTACCGCAGGGCTTGCCCGCCGTGGACTCGGCGACGGCCGGGTTGGGGGTGTACGCGGCGGCCATCAGCAGCGCCGTCGGCACCGCGGCCATCGCCAGCGCGCGGCCTCTCAGCCGGACCCGGACGGGCGTGCGCGGCGCCGCGTGTCGACCGGCGCGCTGCGGTTGGTCCTCCGACGCGCTCACCGCGCCTCCTTCGGGTCCACGGCGACGGCCTGCTCGTTCGAAGCGGCCTGTGCGGGCAGCTTCGCGGTGGGCGCTTCGGCGGCCGCGGGCTCGGTGGCGACGCTCCCGGCGACGACCGCGGTCTCGGCGACGGCGGCCTCGGAGGCAGGGGTTTCGGAGGCGAGGGCCTCAGGAGCAGGGGCCTCGGCGGCGACGCTCGCGGCGACGTCGGCCTTGGCCGCCTTCGGCTCCGGCAGCGGCGCCCAGGACGCCATCAGACCGCCGCCGATCAGACCCGGCAGCAGCGCCAGGCCGAACCCGGCCAGGTTGGAGACCGGGATCGAGACCAGCGTCAGCAGGGTGGTGGCGACTCCCGCGAAGACCCGCACGGTCGGCTGGAACCACGCGGTCAGCCCGAGCACGATCAGCAGCACGCCGATGATCAGCGATCCGGCGCCCGCCGTGGTGGCCATGGCCACCGTCATGCCGCCCAACGAGAGCTTGGCGTACGGGAAGTACATGATCGGGACGCCGGCGATCATGGCCAGCAGGCCGCCGTAGTACGGCCGCGTCCGACGGAAGGTACGGAACACCCGGCGCAGCCACTGGACGGGGTTCTCGTGCTCGGCGGGCCGGAATGAGGCAAGGGCGCTGGACACGGTGCAGCTCCTCGATGGTGTGAACGAGGGATGGACGAGACACGGGATCCGGCGACGGCACACGCGCCGCCACCGGTCCCTCGGGTGCCGTCGGGGCGGCGGACCGGGCCCGGTCCGCCGCCCGTCAACGGCCTAGTAGCACTCGCCGGTGCCGTCGGTGTGCAGCGCGAGCTTCAGGCCGGGGAGCTTGAAGGTGCCGGCCGAGGTGGCCCAGGCGGTCTGCTGCACGTTGTACAGGTCGGCCTTGTCGGCGGCCTGGGCGAAGCCGGTCGCGCCGGACGGCAGGCCGCCGAGCTTGGACTTCCAGCCCTGGGTGGCCTCGCCCTTGAGGGTCGAGGCGTCCTGGCCGATGTTGATGTTGGTGAACTCGGCGTCCGCGTTCAGCTGGTCGAGGTCGATCAGCAGGTTCTTGGCGTAGACCTGCTTCTTGACGTCGTCGCTGTTGCCCGCCTCCAGGCGAAGGACGATCTTGGGCAGCTTCCACGGCAGGCCGGGGATGACGTTGGGGTCGGTCACCACCGACTGGCAGAGGCCCTTGATGGTGGCCTCGTCGAAGGCCGAGACGGCGACCGGGTGCGGAGTGCCGTTCACCTCGGCGTCGATCGAGCCGAACTGGGCGAAGTTCTTGCCGTGCAGCTCCGGCGTGGTGACCTTGAAGCTCTGGCCGGAGACGCTGAACGAAGCCGCCAGCGCGTTGTTGGCCATGGCGGCGCCGACCATCGCGGTGGCCGCGATGCTCGGCACCATCACCAGGGCGAAGCGCTTCCAGCGGGTCTTGCCGTAGGTCTGGGACATGCGAGTCCTCCTTCTAGGACGTACATCTCCGGCTCCCCGGCGGCGAGCCCGCGCCGGTGGGGGACTGGGATGGGAGAGAGCTACGTCCTCGGTAGCGGAGAGCGCCTTGGGCGTCGTCGGACGCGGGAGCGGCCGGCACACAGCGGCACTCCCGTCCCTCCACCGGCCGTCCTTGCGGGGCGGCGGGCAGGACCGACGACATCGGCGATCACCCCCGAGCGACAACCAGCGACCGCGCAGGGCCGCGCGGCCGGTCGAAGGACAGGAACCGCCGTGGGACCGCGGATACCCCCCTGCCCTCCCTACCGCCGACCGGGGCCGGCGGATCACCCGGTGGGGATCCCGCGCTCCATGTGGCCGACCGGATCGGAGGGTGTGGAGTCAGGGACCGGGCGTCGCCGATCGTGCTCGAATCCCGGGCGAAGCACAAGAGGTTCCTTACTGACGGGTAATGCAACACCCGGCGGCGTTGACCGCGGAATCGGCGTGGCATGCACCGTGCGTGACGTCATGAAGGAAACGTGACGAAGAAATCCGCCGGAAACACGAACGAAACACCCGTGGACAGTCACCAAGTGTGACTGTCCACGGGTGTTGTCAAGATTTGGTAAACCTCTGTCCGGTTGACCGGATTGTCGCCAAATCACCCGGCGACACCGCAGGTCATCCGCCGTGCCAGGATCCGCCCGGGACCGGCCGGGACCGGACCGGAGGGGGCGTCAGAACAGCACGCGCGCCAGCGCGGTGCGGGCCGCGGTGACCCGCGGGTCCTCCGGGCCGATCACCTCGAACAGCTCCAGCAGGCGCAGCCGGGCGGCGTCCCGGTCCTCACCGGCGGTCCGGCCGACGGTGTCCACCAGCCGGCCGAAGGCGTCCTCGACGTGACCGCCCACCAGGTCCAGGTCGGCCGCCCGCAGCTGGGCCTCGACGTCCTTCGGGTCGGCCGCGGCCGCGGTGCGGACGGCCTGCGGGTCCACGCTCTCGATCCGCTGCAGCAGTTCGGCCTGGGCGAGGCCCAGCCTGGCCTCGGTGTTGCCCGGCTGGTCGGCCAGCACGTTCCGGTAGGCCTGGACGGCGCCGCCCAGGTCGCCGCTGTCCAGCGCGTCGTGCGCGGCGGCCAGGGCCGGGTCCTCCGGCCGCTGCGGGGCGGCGTCCGGCGCCTCGCCCGGAGCCCCGGCGCCGCCGACCACGCCGAAGCGCTGCTCGGCGACCAGGATCAGCTGGTCCAGCACCTTGCGGACGTTGGCCGCGCTCTCGGCGCCCTGGAACAGCGGCACCAACTGGCCGGCCACCACGGCCATCACGGCCGGGATGCCCTGGATGCCGAACTGCTGGGAGATCAGCGGGTTGGCGTCCACGTCGATCTTGGCGAGCACGAACCGGCCGGCGTACTCCTCGGCCAGGCCCTCCAGGATCGGGCTGAGCTGCTTGCAGGGGCCGCACCACTCGGCCCAGAAGTCGATGACGACCGGCACTTCGGTGGAGCGCTGGACGACCTCGGACTCGAAGGTGTCCTCGGTGACGTCGATGACGAGCGCGTAGGCGGACTGCTCGGGGGCGACTCCGGCCGCTTCGTCGGCGGCCGCCTGGCGGGCCCGCTCGACCCGGGCCTGCTCGGCCTTCTGGGCAGCCTCGCCGGCTGCCTTCACTGCGGCGAGGTCGACCGCACCGCGCAGGGCGGAGCTGTTGAGACGCGAATTCCGTGGCTGCATGGCACCATCCTCCCCCGTCCGCGCCGCCTGCGGGCAACCAACCTCGGGAAAGTCGCCCCGCGCGGGCCGCGCGGCGCGGATTCCCGGGCGCGGTGGCCCTCCCCCGGTAGCCTGAACCGTTCGGCGCGGATCCCCACCCGCGCCCGCGCCGCCCCGTCCCACGGGTGCGGCGCCTGGTTGTCACTGCTTTCGCTACGAGTCGTAGCGTAACTGGAGCCGGGGTCCCGGCCGCAAGCCCCACCGGCGGTTCCGCGACGTGACCTGCCCCACTTTCCGGGGCGGCCCGGCTGCCCGAACGGGCGAACAGCCGCTACCGTTACCAGCCCCACCCATGTTACTCACCAGTAGAGCGCAAGGAGGCCCGGTTGCCGGCCCCCCAGCCCCCCGCGAACCCGGACGTCACAGGCCCGGAGACCGCGGACGGACCCGCCCCCTCGGCAGGTGCCACGACCAGGGCCAAGGGGCGCCCGCGCAGTGCCGCCGCCGACCGCGCCATCCTCGACGCCACCCGCGAGGCCCTCGCCGAACTCGGCTGGGGCGGGCTGACCATGGGCCACGTCGCGACCCGCGCCAAGGTCGCCAAGACCACCCTCTACCGCCGCTGGCCGTCCAAGAACGAACTCGTGGTGGACGCCGTCGCCAGCCTCTTCGACGACCTGGTGATGCCCGACCTCGGCAGCCTGCGGGCCGACATCGAGGCAGTGGTCGCCCAGTTCGCCGACCTGCTGGCCCGCCCCGAGACCCAGGCCGCGCTGCTCGCGCTGTTCGCCGAGGGCACCCGCGACCCGCACCTGCGCCGCCGGATCCGGGAGGCCATCGTCGACCCGCAGAAGCGCCTGGTCCGGCAGGGCCGGGCGGCCGCCCAGACGCGCGGCGAACTCGCCCCGGACGCCGACCCGCGGACGGCCCGCGAGGAGATCGACATCATCTTCGACACCATCGCCGGGACGGTCGAGCACCGCGTCCTGGTCAGCGGCGAGCCGATCACCGCCGACTGGACCCGCCGCTTCACCAACCTGCTGCTCGGCCCCTTTCCCAGCCTGCTGGGCGACTAGGGCGTGTTTCAAAATTCCCGCCCGGCCGAGGGCACGGCAAAGCCGCCCCGCACGAAGAAGCTCCGTACGGGGCGGCCCACCGGCACGTCCTAGAAGGACGCGTTCTCCCGGTACGTCCCCCACTCCTCGCGCAGCGCGTTGCAGATCTCGCCCAGGGTCGCCTCGGCGCGCACCGCGTCCAGCATCGGCGGGATCATCGACTCGCCCGAGCGCGCGGCCGCCAGCATGGCGTCCAGCCCGGCCCGCACCGCCGCCTCGTCCCGGGCCTCCTTGCGCTCGCGCAGCACCCGCACCTGCTCGCGTTCGACCTCGTGGCTGACCCGCAGGATCTCCAGTTCGGGGGTGACGCTGCGCGGGTGGCAGTTGACGCCGACCACGCGCTTGTCCCCCTTCTCCACCGACTGCTGGTACTGGAAGGCCGCCTCGGCGATCTCGCCGGTGAACCAGCCCTCCTCGATCCCGCGCAGGATGCCGGAGGTGATCGGGCCGATCCCGTGGTCCTCGCGGCCCTTGTCGAGGATCCGCTGGAAGATCGCCTCGGCCTGCTGCTCGATCCGGTCGGTGAGCGCCTCGACGTACCAGGAACCGCCCAGCGGGTCGGCCACGTTGGCGACGCCGGTCTCCTCCATCAGCACCTGCTGGGTGCGCAGGGCGATCTCGGCGGCCTGCTCGGAGGGCAGCGCCAGGGTCTCGTCCAGGGCGTTGGTGTGCAGCGAGTTGGTGCCGCCGAGCACCGCGGACAGCGCCTCCACGGCGGTGCGGACCACGTTGTTGTACGGCTGCTGCGCGGTCAGCGAGACGCCGGCGGTCTGGGTGTGGAAGCGCAGCCACTGCGCCTTGTCGGTCTTGGCGCCGAAGCGGTCGCGCATCCAGCGGGCCCAGATCCGGCGCGCGGCGCGGAACTTGGCGATCTCCTCGAAGAAGTCCAGGTGCGCGTCGAAGAAGAAGGACAGGCCGGGCGCGAAGACGTCCACGTCCAGGCCCCGGGACAGGCCCAGCTCGACGTAGGCGAAGCCGTCGGCGAGGGTGTACGCGAGCTCCTGCGCGGCCGTCGCCCCGGCCTCGCGGATGTGGTAGCCGGAGACGGACAGCGGCTTGTACGCGGGGATGCCCTGGGCGCAGTACGCCATCAGGTCGCCGATCAGCCGCAGGTGCGGCTCGGGGGCGAAGAGCCACTCCTTCTGGGCGATGTACTCCTTGAAGATGTCCGTCTGCAGGGTGCCGTTGAGCACCGCCGGGTCGACGCCCTGGCGCTCGGCGGCGACCAGGTACATGCAGAAGATCGGGACGGCCGGGCCGCTGATCGTCATCGAGGTGGTGACCTCGCCGAGCGGGATGCCGTGGAACAGCACCTCCATGTCGGCGGCCGAGTCGATGGCGACGCCGCAGTGGCCCACCTCGCCGAGCGACTTGGCGTCGTCGGAGTCGTAGCCCATCAGGGTGGGCATGTCGAAGGCGACCGAGAGGCCGCCGCCGCCCGCCTCCAGGATCATCCGGTAGCGCTCGTTGGTCTGCTGCGCGTTGCCGAAGCCGGCGAACTGGCGGATGGTCCAGGTGCGGCCCCGGTAGCCGGTCGGGTGCAGCCCGCGGGTGAAGGGGTACTCGCCCGGCCAGCCGATCCGCTCGAAGCCCTCGACGGCCTGCCCGGGGGCGGGCCCGTACATCGGCTCGACCTCGTCGCCGGACAGGGTGGTGAAGTCCGCGTCCCGCTTGCGGGCGCTGTCGTACCGCTGCTGCCAGCGCTGCCGTCCGCGCTCGATCTCCTCGGCGTCCATGACCCCGAACTCCGCTCCGTACGGCCGCCACGGCACCGGGGCGGCACAGCTATTAGGACGTCCTACTAATTTACTCGGACGTCCTAGCAGCTGTCGATGGATGCCGGGGTCGAAACGCCGGGGGCCAAAACGCGCAGTGCCCCTTCCCCCGCGGGGGAAGGGGCACTCGCCGGGGCGTCGGATCAGACGCCGGCGGGCTGGCGGGCGTCGCCGCCGGCCGGGAGCCGCTCGGCGGCCTCGCGGACCACCTTGCGCTCGAAGACGAAGGAGGCGAACGGGATGCAGCCGGCGGCCAGGGTCAGGATCATCCGGCCGAGCGGCCACTTGAGCTTCTGCCCGAGCAGGAAGGTCACCACGAAGTACCCGATGTACAGGTAGCCGTGCAGCATCGCGACGTACGTGGTCAGGTCCTCGGCCGCGTCGAAGCCGTACTTCGCGACCATGAAGCCGCAGAACACCAGCAGGGCCACACCGGTCGCAATGGCCAGGGCCCGGTACCAGCCCAGCAGGGGGGTCGCCTTCATACTCTTCATCGCCTCGTTCGGCAGGGATCGACCGGTACGCCCGGATCCGCGCACCGCTCCCACGAGGGTAGCCGTCCTCACGGCCGCTCCCGCGCAGCCCCCTCGTCGCGTTCGTCGGTGAAGTCGCCGGCGGCGATCCGCAGCGGCCTGAGCAGTTCGAACACCTGCCGACACTGCTCGGTGTCGTACTCCTCCAGCCCGAACTCCATCGCCATGAGCTCCCGGGTGGCCTCCTCGACCGTCTCACGGCCGCGGCCGGTGATCGCGGCCAGCACGCCGCGGCCGTCCAGCGGGTTGGGGCGGCGGGCGACCAGGCCGGCCCGCTCCAGCCGGTCGACGGTGTTGGTGACGCTGGTCGGATGGACCATGAGCCGCTCGCCGATCTTGGACAGCGAGAGCTCGCCGGTCCGGCTGAAGGTCAGCAGCACCAGCGCCTCGTACCGGGCGAAGGTCAGCCCGTACGGCTTGAGCACCGCGTCGACCCGGGAGAGCAGGATCTGGTGGGCTCGCATGATCGAGGTGATCGCCGCCATCGAGGGGACCCCGCCCCAGCGGCGGGTCCAGAGCTCGTCGGCGCGGGCGATCGGGTCGAAGTCGAGGGCTAGGGGCTTGGGCACCTCCTTACCGTACCGGCGGACGGGACGGGTGCTACCAGCCGTCCTGATGGTGGACAAGCGCGACGCGTGGCGGGAACCCGCCAAAAGGGCGGCCAGGTCCATACCAGGACATTGCACCGGTGTGAATGCACGGCAACGGGAGCGGGGCGCAGCGGAGTTGACGGCCGATCGGTCCGCAGCCGCACTATCAGGCCTCGGTTCGGATGGTAACCCGCTGAAAGGCAGGGTGATTCGCACCTTTTGTCCGCCCGTTCACAATCCTTCCGGCTGGCGGGACTTGGCCAATTCATGAGCAAGACCTGTCATTTGATTTGCTCGATTGTCATGCTTTCCGCCAACCCCGTCCGGTAGCCACCACCCCCACCCACCGGTGGCTCGCCGCTCGGCCGCACGGGGTCCGCACGTCAGCGCCCGTCCCGCCCCTCAGGTGCCGACCCCGGCCCCCGGGACGAGGCGCGACCGCCCACACGCGGTTACCCGGAAGGACTCGTCCGTGAAGCGAAAGCTCGCAGCAGTCGCCGTACTCTCCGCCACCGCCCTGCTCACCGGCGTCGTCCAGGTGAGCACCGCCGCCCAGGCCAGCCCGATCCCCGCGGCGCAGGCGCAGGCCGCCGAGCAGCACGCGGCGGCGCTCGCCCTGGCGGGCGGCCAGTCCGGCCCGCTGGCGAAGGCCCTCGCCCTCGGCGGCCAGGAGCAACTGGTGGCGAAGGACGCCGTGGTGGACCAGGACGGCACCCGGCACCTGCGCTTCGAGCGCACCTACGCCGGACTGCCCGTGCTCGGCGGCGACCTGGTCGTCCACCAGAACGCCCGCGGCGCGGTGCAGTCGGTCGACAAGGCGGTCTCCGCGCAGCTGAGCCTGTCGAGCCTGGCCCCGCAGATCCCGGCCGACAAGGCCGCCGCGCAGGCCACCGGCGCCGTCCAGGCCACCGTCGGCGTCGCCGCGGACAAGGACGAGTCCCCGCTGGCGGCCGTGCACCAGACCGGCAAGGCCGAGCTGGTGGTCTGGGCGAGCGACGGCAGCCCGCGCCTGGCGTACCGGACCACCGTCGAGGGCGTGCGCGCCGACGGCACCCCCAGCAGCCAGCTGCTGGTCACCGACGCCGCCACCGGCCAGGTGCTGTCCACCCACGAGCAGGTGCAGACCGCCTCCGGCACCGGCAAGGGCGTCTTCGTCGGCAGCGTCCCGCTGACCACCACCCAGAGCGGCAGCTCGTACCAGCTGAAGGACGCCACGCGCGGCGGCCAGTCGACCGTCAACCTGAAGAACAAGACCTCCGGCACCGGCACGCTGGTCGCCAACTCGACCAACGCCTTCGGCAACGGCCTGGCCTCCAACAGCGAGTCCGCCGCCGTGGACGCCCAGTACGGCGCGTCCGCCACCTGGGACTTCTACAAGAACACCTTCGGCCGCAACGGCATCAAGAACAACGGCGTCGGCGCGACCAGCCGGGTGCACTACGGCTCCAACTACGTCAACGCGTTCTGGAGCGACGCCTGCTTCTGCATGTCCTACGGCGACGGCAGCGGCAACACCCACCCGCTCACCGAGATCGACGTGGCCGGCCACGAGATGAGCCACGGCGTCACCTCCGCCACGGCGAACCTCAACTACTCCGGAGAGTCCGGCGGCCTCAACGAGGCCACCTCCGACATCTTCGGCACGATGGTCGAGTTCTACGCCAACCTGCCCTCCAACCCGCCGAACTACTGGATCGGCGAGCTGATCAACCTGAACGGCGACGGCTCCCCGCTGCGCTACATGGACAAGCCCAGCAAGGACGGCGGCTCGGCGGACTCCTGGTACTCGGGCGTCGGCAACCTCGACGTCCACTACTCCTCGGGCATCGCCAACCACTTCTTCTACCTGCTGTCCGAGGGCAGCGGCGCGAAGAGCATCAACGGCTTCAGCTACAACAGCCCGACCTCCAACGGCTCGGCCGTCACCGGCATCGGCCGGGACAAGGCCGCGCAGATCTGGTACCGCGCGCTGACCGTCTACTTCACCTCCACCACCAACTACGCGAGTGCCCGCACCGGCACCCTGAAGGCCGCCTCCGACCTGTACGGCGCCACCAGCGCCGAGTACAAGGCGGTTGCGGCCGCGTGGAGCGGCGTCAACGTCAACTGACGTACGGCGCACGGTGACAGGACGTCCGGGGCCTCCGCGGAAGGCGGTCCCGGACGTCCGCACACCCCCTTGCGCGCCTACCCTCCCCCGCATGCCCGCTCCACTCCGCTCCCCGGGTGGCGAAGTCCCGCCAGCCGGACGAACCGCCCGTAGCGGGCACTGGGCGGCAGCCGAACCATCCGCACCAGCACTGGCGGATCCCGGCCAATTCCTGTCCGTGGTCTGTCATTTCCTGCCATCGATTGTCATGCTTCTGCCCAAGCCCCGTCCGACATCCGCCACCCCCACCCATCGACGGATCGTCAGGTACCGCACGGGAGCAGCACGTCCGCGCCCTACCGCCCCAACGGCGCCAACCCCGGCGCCCCGGTACGCGGCGCAACCGCGCGCACACGCGGTTTCGTGGAAGGAACCCCCGCACGTGAAGCGAAAGCTGACAGCCGGCGCCGTACTCTCCGCCACCGCCCTGCTCGCCGGCGTGATCCAGATCGCCATCGTCCCCGCCGCCCAGGCCGCCGCCCCGTCGCCGGAGCAGCAGCGCGCGGCGCTGCTCGCGGTGGCCGCCGGGCAGAGCAGCCCGGCCGCCCAGGCCCTGGCCCTCGGCGGCCAGGAGCGGCTGGTGGTCAAGGACGTCGTCGCGGACGCCAACGGCGAACGCCACCTGCGCTACGAGCGGACCTACGCCGGCCTGCCGGTGCTCGGCGGCGACCTGGTCGTCCACCAGCGCGCCGACGGCTCGGTGGACTCGGTCGACCGGGCCTTCGACGGCAGCCTGTCGCTGCCGAGCCTGGCCCCGGGCCTCGCCGCCGGGCAGGCGGCCGAGCGGGCCACCGCCGCGGTGCGGGCGACCGTCGGGACGGCCGCCGACGAGGACGAGGCGGCGCTCAGCCGGGTCGACGGCGCGGGCGCGGCCGAGCTGGTGGTGTGGGCGGCCGACGGCGCGCCGCGGCTGGCCCACCGCACGGTGGTCCGCGGCGAGCGGGCCGACGGCACCCCGAGCAGCCAGCAGGTCGTCACCGACGCCGCCACCGGCCAGGTGCTGTCCACCCGCGAGCAGGTGCAGACCGCGTCCGGCACCGGCAAGGGCGTCAACGTCGGCACCGTCACGCTGACCACCACCCAGAGCGGCTCGACCTACTCGCTGAAGGACGCCACGCGCGGCGGCCAGTCCACCACCGACCTCAAGGGCGCCACCTCGGGCAACGGCACGCTGTTCGCCAAGACCAGCAACTCCTGGGGCAACGGCCTGGCCTCCAACCGCGAGTCCGCCGCCGTGGACGCCCAGTACGGCGCCGCGGCCACCTGGGACTACTACAAGAACACCTTCGGCCGCAACGGCATCAAGAACAACGGCGTCGGCGCCGCCAGCCGCGTCCACTACGGCTCCAACTACGTCAACGCGTTCTGGGACGACTCCTGCTTCTGCATGACGTACGGGGACGGCTCCGGCAACACCAACCCGCTGACCGCGATCGACGTCTCCGGCCACGAGATGACCCACGGCGTCACCTCCGCCACGGCGAACCTCAACTACTCCGGCGAGTCCGGCGGCCTCAACGAGGCCACCTCCGACATCTTCGGCACCATGGTCGAGTGGTCGGCCAACCTGCCCGCGGACCCGCCGGACTACCTGATCGGCGAGAAGCTCAACATCTTCGGCAACGGCAAGCCGCTGCGCTACATGGACAAGCCCTCCAAGGACGGCAGCTCCGCGGACTCCTGGTACTCGGGCGTCGGCAACCTCGACGTCCACTACTCCTCGGGCATCGCCAACCACTTCTTCTACCTGCTGTCCGAGGGCAGCGGCGCCAAGGTGGTCAACGGGGTCAGCTACAACAGCCCGACCTCCAACGGCTCGACGGTCACCGGCATCGGCCGGACCAAGGCGGCCGCGATCTGGTACCGCGCGCTGACCGTCTACATGACCTCCACCACCAACTACAAGGCCGCCCGCACGGCGACCCTGAAGGCCGCGACCGACCTGTACGGCGCCACCAGCACCGAGTACAAGACCGTGGCGGCCGCGTGGAGCGGCGTCAACGTCAACTAGCCACCCCCTAGCCACCCCCGGTAAGAAACGGCGACAGGCTGCCGCGGCCCTTTGGGAGAGGAGGCCGCGGCAGCCTGTCGACCGTCGCGCAGTGGGGGTTCGTCCCTACGCGGTGGCCGGCTTCAGCTCGCCGCGCTCCTCCTTGGCGAGCATCCGCTCGGCGAAGAAGCCGCCGGTGGGCAGCACCGAGAGGACGAACAGCAGCACGCCGCGCTTGGCGTCCCACTTCTGCGCCTGCCAGGCCTGGATCCAGAAGACGACGTACAGGATGAACAGGATCCCGTGGACCATGCCCATCACCGGGACGCCGTCGAAGGACGTGGTCCGCTTCAGCACGGAGCAGATCAGCAGCAGGATGAACGAGACCCCTTCGGGGCCGGAGACCAGGCGCAGGCGGTGGACGGCGCTGCTGTTCACGATGGGTACCTCAATACGGGGGTCGGCGGCGGACCTGCTTGTGAAGCGACTCACAAGCCTTCCGGCCATTATCACCGAGCACCTGTCCGAAGCCCCGGCCGGGGTGGGCACCGTGCCCGACGTCACAACCGCCGTGCCCGGCCCCGGCGCCACGGCCGTCACGCCCGACCCCACGGCCGTCGTGTCCGTGTCACAGCTGTGCGCCAGAACCCGGCGGGTCGCGCCGGCCCGTCACCCGCTGCCCCTATCCTGCTGCCCGCGCCCGACACACCGGGCGCCGTAGACATCGGACGACCGGGGGTAGCGACCACATGTTCAAGCGGGACTGGGACCGAAGGACCTGCGCCAAGCGCGGCCACACCACCTACGCACCGACCGAGCCCGAGCTGGCCGCCCGGCTGCACGCCGCGACCGCCCTCGGCGACGCCTGGCGCTGCCTGCGCTGCGGCGACTTCGCGCTCGGCACCCCGCACGGCTCCGGCCCGGCGCAGGACGCCCCGCTGGTGCCGCGCGGCAAGGCGCTGCGGGACCTCTTCATCCTGCGCTTCCTCGCCGTCGAGCGGGTGCTGCGCGGCCTGCTGATCATCATCGTGGCCTGGGCCGTCTGGAAGTTCTCCAACAGCCAGGACGCCGTGCACCGGGTCTTCGACGAGAACCTGTCGGTCTTCCGGCCGGTCACCGACCACTTCCACTGGGACCTCGAACACTCCCCGATCGTCGACACCATCCGCAAGACCTTCGACTACAGGAAGAGCACCCTGCTGATCGTCGCGGGCGCGCTGGTGGCCTACGCGCTGATCGAGATCGTCGAGGCGGTCGGCCTCTGGCTGGGCAGGCGCTGGGCCGAGTACCTCACCGTCGTGGCCACCGCCGCCTTCCTGCCGCTGGAGGGCTACGAGCTGAGCGAGCACGTCAGCGCCGTGAAGATCGGCACGCTGGTGCTGAACATCGCCGCGGTGCTCTGGATCATGCTGTCCAAGCGGCTGTTCGGGCTGCGCGGCGGTGTGGTGGCCTTCGAGGCGGAGCGCCACTCGGCCTCGCTGCTGGAGGTCGAGGAGGCGGCCGGCGCCGTCCCGCACGCCGCTCGGGGGGCGCACGCGCGGGCGTGACCGGCGCGTTTGTCGCAGACCGGTACCAGTTCCGCCCCCGCCCCTCCCCCTGCACCGGCCGCGCCCGCTAGATTGCGGCCGTGGCACAGTTCAGACTCCAGGGATCCCGGGTACTCGCCGTCGAGTTGGCCGGCGAGGCCGTCAAGGCCAGACACGGCTCGATGGTCGCCTACACCGGCCAGATGAGCTTCAAGAAGCTGACCGGCGGCGGGGACGGCCTACGCGGCATGGTCGCCCGCCGGCTCACCGGCGAGCAGATGACCGTCATGGAGGTGAAGGGCCAGGGCACCTGCTACTTCGCCGACAAGGCCACCGAGATCAACCTGGTCCGGCTGAACGGCGAGACGCTGTTCGTCGAGGCGGACAACCTGCTCTGCACGGAGGGCTCGCTGCGCACCGGCACCACCTTCACCGGACTCAACGGCATGTCCTCCGGCAACGGCCTCTTCACCACCAAGGTGGAGGGCCACGGCTGGGCCGCCGTCACCTCGAACGGGCCCGCGATCATCCTGCGGGTCGGCCAGGGCCAGCCGCTGCGGGTGGACCCGGGCGCCTACGTGGCGCACACCGGCAGCCTGCACCGCAGCCTGAAGTCGGGCGCGGGCTGGACCACGGTGATCGGCGAGGGCGGCGGCGAGGCCGTCCAGGTGGAGTTCACCGGAGAGGGCCTGGTGTACGTGCAGCCGTCGGAGAAGGTCACCATCGGGGGCGACGTCTGATGGGCTTCACGAAGATCAACGGCAAGATGGTCGAGGCCGTGGTGCTGCCCGGGCAGCGGCTGTTCAGCCAGCGCGGCGCGATGCTCGCGTACACCGGGGACGTCCGCTTCACGCCGAACATCACCGGCGGGCAGGGCGGCGTGATGTCGATGATCGGCCGCCGGGTGGCCAACGAGGACACCCCGCTGATGACCGTCGAGGGCCAGGGCCGGGTGATGTTCGGCCACGGCGGCCACCACGTGCACGTGATCGACCTGGCCGGCGACACCCTGTACGTCGAGGCGGACCGGCTGCTGGCCTTCGAGGGCACGCTGCGCCAGTCCACCATGTTCATGGGCTCGCAGGGCGGGGTGATGGGCATGGTCCGCGGCCAGGTCACCGGCCAGGGCCTGTTCACCACCCAGCTGGACGGCAAGGGCTCGGTCGCGGTGATGGCGCACGGCGGCGTCTTCGAGCTGCCGATCGTCCCGGGCCAGCCGGTGCACGTCGACCCGCAGGCGTACGTGGCGCACCGCGGCCAGGTGCAGAACAAGCTGTCCACGGCGCTGGGCTGGCGCGACATGATCGGCCGCGGCTCCGGCGAGGCCTTCCAGCTGGAGCTGTCCGGACAGGGCGCGGTGTACGTCCAGGCGAGCGAGGAGAAGCTCTGATGTCCTACCCGCCGCAGCCGCCGTACGGGCAGTCGCCGTACGACCAGCCGACCCAGCCCGGCTTCGCCGCCCCTCCCCCGCCGGGCTACGCGCCGCCGCCCGGCCAGGGCCACCCGCCCGCGCAGGGCTACCCCCAGCAGGGCGGCTACCCGCCGCCACCTCCCCCGCAGCAACCCCAACAGGCCTACGCCCAGGAGCAGTTCGGCGGCCCGCAGGCCCCGCTGCCGAACCCGCACGGCGGCTCCGGCCCGGTGGTGCACGACGCGTACAGCCTGCCGGTGAACGACAACGTCAACCCGTACGCCTACTCGGTCGACCTGAACGGCTCGTACTTCCTGCAGAAGGGCAAGATGGTCGCCTACTACGGCGACATCACCTTCAAGGGCGTCGGCGCCGGCATGCTGGACCGGGTGATCGGCCAGCACTTCAACTCGCCGATGCACGCGGCGGACTGGGTCGTCGCCCAGGGCCGCGGCAAGCTGCTGCTGGCCGACCGGGCCTTCGACCTCAACTCCTACGACCTGGACGACGGCAACCTGACCGTCCGCTCGGGCAACCTGCTGGCCTTCGACCCGTCGCTGCGGCTCAAGCAGTCGATCATCCCGGGCTTCCTGACCCTGATCGGCACCGGGAAGTTCGTCGCCGCCTCCAACGGGCCGGTGCACTTCGTCGAGCCGCCGATCCGGGTGGACCCGCAGGCGCTGGTCGGCTGGGCGGACTGCCCGGCGCCGTGCCACCACTACGACCACGACTACATGCACGGGCTGATCGGCGGCATCCGGCGGCTGACCGGGCTGGGCGGGGCCTCCGGCGAGGAGCACCAGTTCGAGTTCATCGGCGCCGGCCAGGTGCTGCTGCAGTCCAGCGAGAAGCTGATGGCCGAGCGGTCGGTGGGCCAGGTGGACGCCGAGGCGGGCGTGCCGGTGGGCGGGGTGCCGTCCCAGCCGGCGGCGTCGGGCCACGGCGGGGGCAACCTCAACGTGCCGGGTCTCGGCAATCTGGGCGATCTGGGGCGACGTTTCGGCCTGTAAACTTGTACAATATTGAACTAAATAGGGTATGCTGAGCCCATGGATACGCACACGATCAACACTGCGGACACCCCTCCGTCGCAGCCCGAGGAGGAGACTCCCTGGCTGACCGCCAGGGAGCAGCGGATGTGGCGCGCCCATCTGGAGGTCGCCAAGCTGCTGGAGTACCAGCTCAGCCGCGAACTCCAGCCACACAACCTGGCGATCAACGACTACGAGATCCTGGTCGTGCTCTCCGAGGCCCCCGACCGCCGGATGCGGATGACCGACCTCGCCACCGCCACCCTCCAGTCCAAGAGCCGGCTCTCGCACCAGATCACCCGGATGGAGAACGCCGGCCTGGTGCTGCGCCAGGAGTGTCCCGGCGACCGCCGCGGCCTCTACGCCCACCTCACCGAGCACGGCTGGGACACCATGCAGCGGGTCGCCCCCGACCACGTGCGCAGCGTCCGGGCCCACTTCATCGACCGCTTCACCCAGGAGCAGCTCGACGCCATGTACGAGGCACTCGCCCCGGTCGCCGAACACCTGCGCGGCCTCCGCGGCCGCGCCTGACGCACCGCCGCCCCCCAGCACACCAGGGCCGGCCCCACCGGGGGCCGGCCCTGCGCCGTCCTCAGCCGCGGGTGAGGCCGGCCACGAGTTCGTCGGCCGCGCCGTACGGGTCCAGTTCGCCCGCCACCACCCGCTCGGCCAGGCCGGCCAGGTGGCGGTCCCCGCGCAGGTCGCCGATCCGGGTGCGCAGTTCGGCCAGCGCGATCGCCTCGATCTCGTCGGAGGCCCGGCGGCGGCGGCGCGCCGCCAGTTCGCCGTGCTCCTCCAGCCAGGCGCGGTGCTTCTCCAGCGCCTCGACCAGCTCGTCGACGCCCTCGCCGCGGGCGGCGACGGTCTTGACGATCGGCGGGCGCCAGTCCCCCGCCCCGCGGGCCTCGCCGAGGCCGAGCATGTGGTTGAGCTCGCGCGCGGTGGCGTCGGCGCCGTCCCGGTCGGCCTTGTTGACCACGAAGACGTCGCCGATCTCCAGGATCCCGGCCTTGGCGGCCTGGATGCCGTCGCCCATGCCGGGGGCGAGCAGCACCACGGTGGTGTCGGCCTGGGCGGCGATCTCCACCTCGGACTGGCCCACCCCGACGGTCTCGACCAGGATCACGTCGCAGCCGGCCGCGTCCAGCACCCGCAGGGCCTGCGGGGCCGTCCAGGACAGCCCGCCGAGGTGGCCGCGGGTGGCCATCGAGCGGATGAACACCTCGGGGTCGGTGGCGTGGTCCTGCATCCGGACCCGGTCGCCGAGCAGCGCGCCGCCGGAGAACGGCGAGGACGGGTCGACGGCCAGCACCCCGACCCGCTTGCCGAGCCGCCGGTAGGCGGAGACCAGCGCCGAGGTGGAGGTGGACTTGCCGACCCCGGGCGAGCCGGTCAGGCCCACCGTGTAGGCCTGCCCGGTGTACGGCGCGAGCGCGGCCATCGCCTCGCGCAGTTGCGGGGCGGCGTTCTCGACCAGCGTGATCAGCCGGGCGACCGCCCGCGGCCGGCCCGCCCGGGCCTGTTCGACCAGCGTGGCGACATCGATCATCGGGAGCTCCTAGCGCGGATGCCTTCGGGGCTGCGGCGCCGCGCGTGGCGGTCCGCAGCCCCGAAGGCATGTCAGCTGATCAGGCCTTCGGGCTGGCGTCCTTGGGGACGCGCACGATCAGGGCGTCGCCCTGGCCGCCGCCGCCGCACAGCGCGGCCGCGCCGACCCCGCCGCCGCGCCGCTGGAGCTCCAGCGCCAGGTGCAGCACCACGCGGGCGCCGGACATCCCGATCGGGTGGCCGAGCGCGATCGCGCCGCCGTTGACGTTGACGATGTCCGAGGAGACGCCCAGGTCCTTGGTCGACTGGTGGGCGACGGCCGCGAACGCCTCGTTGATCTCGATCAGGTCGAGGTCGGAGACCTCCAGGCCCTCCTTGGCCAGCGCGTGCCTGATCGCGTTGGACGGCTGCGACTGCAGCGAGTTGTCCGGGCCCGCCACGTTGCCGTGCGCGCCGATCTCGGCGATCCAGCTCAGGCCCAGCTCCTCGGCCTTGGCCTTGCTCATCACGACCACCGCGGCGGCGCCGTCGGAGATCTGCGAGGAGGTGCCGGCCGTGATCGTGCCGTCCTTGGCGAACGCCGGACGCAGCTTGGCCAGGCCCTCGACGGTGGTGTCCGCGCGGATGCCCTCGTCCTGGCCGAACAGCACCGGCTCGCCCTTGCGCTGCGGGATCGGGACGGGGGTGATCTCGGCGTCGAAGACGCCGTCGGCCTGCGCCTTGGCGGCCCGCTGGTGGGAGGCCGCGGCGATCTCGTCCTGCACCTCGCGGGCGATGCCCAGCCGGGTGTTGTGCTTCTCGGTGGACTCGCCCATCGGGATGTTCTCGTAGGCGTCGGTGAGGCCGTCGTGGGCCATCGAGTCGAGCATCCCGATCGCGCCGTACTTGTAGCCCTCGCGGGACTTCGGCAGCAGGTGCGGGGCGTTGGTCATCGACTCCTGGCCGCCGGCCACCACGACGTCGAACTCACCGGCCCGGATCAGCTGGTCGGCCAGCGCGATGGCGTCCAGGCCGGAGAGGCAGACCTTGTTGATGGTGAGCGCCGGGACGCTCATCGGGATGCCGGCCCGGACGGCGGCCTGGCGGGCCGGGATCTGGCCGGCGCCGGCCTGCAGCACCTGGCCCATGATCACGTACTGGACCTGCTCACCCGTGATGCCGGCCCGCTCCAGCGCGGCCTTGATCGCGAAGCCGCCGAGGTCGGCACCGGAGAAGCCCTTGAGGGAACCGAGCAGGCGACCCATCGGGGTCCGCGCACCGGCAACGATCACAGAGGTGGTGTTGGTCATGGGACGAGCCCCTTCGCACGTCGTGGCCAGGTGAGGATGCGCTCAATGTACTGACCTGTTACCCGCCCGTCACCGGAGCGACGGTGTGATCGAGCGCACTGGCACCTTCCAGTCAACACCGTGTCAACGCGGCCCGGGTGAACCCCGGCGCCTGCCCCGGGTGAGCCCCCGGCGTGCGGCCCGGGGCAACCCCCGGCGTGTGAGCAGACTCGCACGTCCGGCGCTGGCGCCGGTCAGCAGCGATGCGCTGCACTGGTGCCACCTGGTTCCCGAGGTACCCAACCCGCCCCCGGAGGTCGCCGTGCTGACCCGTATCGACCACATCGGCATCGCCTGCCGCGACCTCGACAAGACGGTCGAGTTCTACCGCGCCACCTACGGCTTCGAGGTGTTCCACACCGAGGTCAACGAGGAGCAGGGCGTCCGCGAGGCCATGCTCAAGATCAACGACACCGGCGACGGCGGCGCCTCCTACCTCCAGCTGCTGGAGCCCACCCGGCCCGACTCGACCGTCGCCAAGTGGCTGGAGAAGAACGGCGAGGGCGTGCACCACATCGCCTTCGGCACCGCCGACGTGGACGGCGACGCCGAGGCCGTCCGGGCCAAGGGCGTGCGGGTCCTCTACGACCAGCCCCGGATCGGCTCGATGGGTTCGCGGATCACCTTCCTGCACCCCAAGGACTGCGGCGGCGTCCTGACCGAGCTGGTCACCTCCGCCGAACCGGGCCTCCACGACGCCCACTGACCCCCGCCAGGTGCCGCCCACGACCGGGCGGCACCCCCGAATCACCGGTCATGACCCGTCAGTAACCTCGTCCGACAGCCGGAAAACCACCACGCGGCCATTCCCCCGCAGTGCGCTCCCACTACAATGCCCAGGTGCGCGAAGGCTCCGGGGGACGGAGGCGACGGGCACGGCCGATGACAGGCCCGTCCGCCCAGCGGTGGCCGGCCCGTCGCAGGGGAGTCCACAACGCGGGCACGGCTGAACAGTCGCAACACTGATCTGTCACCATTCTCCACAAGGCAAGAGTTCGCCCAGGAGTCCACCCGGACGGGGGAACGCGGCATCACCGCGCTTCCACGCCCAGGGCTCCGACGACCGCGGCGGGCGGCCCCGGCTTGACCGGCGGGCCGTCCACCGGCTGCGGATGCAAGGAGCCAGTCGGACCAGTACCCGGACAACGGGTGCCCTGGACCGGCCGGGTCGAGGACGCGACCAGGAGATGGATGGGACCGCGGAGTGCGGGGCAACGACCGCTACGAGGTTGACGATCACCTCTCCCAGTTCGAGGCCGAGATGGGTCGGACTCGAAAGGAGCGGGACAAGGCAGCCGAGCATGCCGAGGACCTCGCCTACCAGGTGGAGGTGCTCCGGGCCAAGCTGCACGAATCCCGCCGCATGCTCGCCCAACCGCGCGCCTTCGACGCCGTCTCCGGCCAGGCCGAGCAGATGCTCCGCACTGCCGAGATGCAGGCCCAGCAGCTGCGCGCCGACGCCGAACGCCAGCTGCGCGACTCCCAGGCCGCCACCCAGCGGATCATGGCCGAGGCCGCCGAGCGCACCGCCCGACTGGAGGCCGAGCTCACCGCCCGCCGCCGCCAGCTGGAGGACGAGCTCACCGAGCTGCGCCGCACCGCCGAGCAGCACGTCAACGGCTGGGCCGAGCAGACCAGGACCGGCTCCGAGCAGGAGGCCCAGCGCCTGCTCCAGGACGCCCGCGCCGAGGCCGAGCGCATGGTCGCCGCCGCCCGCGCCGAGGCCGTCGCGCTCTCCGACCAGGCCCGCGCCCAGACCGCCGCCGACGTCGACGCCGCCCGCGGGGAAGCCCATGCCGCCGCCGAGGCCGCCATCCAGCGGGCCCAGAGCGACGCCGAGCGCCTGCTGCGCGCCGCCTCCGAGCACGCCCAGCAGGCCGGCGCCCAGGCCGCCGCCGACGTGGACGCCGCCCGCGGCGAGGCCCAGCAGCAGCTGGCCGCCGCGCACGCCGCCGCCGAGCAGCAGCTCGCCGTCGCGAAGGGCGAGATCGGCCGGCTCAAGGAGCAGGCCTCCGCCGAGCAGATCCGGGCCGAGCAGCAGCTCGCCCACGCCCAGGCCGAGATAGAGCGGCTGCGTGCCGAGGCGATCGCCGAGGCCGAACGCACCCGCCGCGAGTCCGCCGAGCTGCGGGCCCAGGCCGAACAGGCCGCCGAACAGCTCCAGGCCGACGCCGAGGCCGCCGCCGAACGCAAGGCCGCCGACGGCGAGGCCGCCAACGAGCAGCGCTCGCAGACCGCCCGTGCCGAGGTCGCCCGGATGGTCGCCCACGCCACCAAGGAGGCCGAGGCGATCCGCGCCGAGGCCACCACCAGGCAGGCCGAGGCGGAGGCCGCCAAGGCCGCCGCCGCCGAGGAGAGCGAACGGCTGCGGGCCACCGCCGAATCGGTGGCCGGCGAGCTGCGCGCCGAGGCCGAGGCCGCGATCGCCGAACTGCGCGCCCAGGCCGACCGGGACGTCGCCGAACTACGCGCCCACGCCGAGGCCGAGGCCCAGCGGCTGCGCCACGCGGCCGAGGAGGAGGGCCGGGCGACCGGCGCCAAGGACGCCACCGTCCACCTCGCCAAGGCCGCCAAGACCGCCGAGGAGGTGCTCGGCCAGGCCAACCAGGACGCCGAGACCGCCCGCACCGAGGCCGCCACCGAGGCCGAGCGGATCCGCACCGAGGCCGCCGCCGAGGCGCAGCGCCTGCGCGAGCAGGCCCAGGCCGCCGTCGAGCAGGCCCAGAACGCCGCCCTCGACGACGCCGCCGCGATCCGCGAGCGGATCGAGCAGATGCAGGACGAGGCGGCCCGGCTGCGGGCCGAGGCCGAGGAGCTGCGCGCCCAGGCCGCCGCCGAGGCCGACCGGGTACGCGGCGAGGCCCGCCGCCAGGCCGTCGTACAGATCGAGGAGTCGGCGAAGAACGCCGAGGAACTGCTCACCAGGGCCAAGACCGACGCCGACGAGCTGCGCGCGGGCGCCGCCGGGGAGATCGAGCGGCTGCGCGCGCAGGCCCAGGAACAGGCCGCCGAGACCCAGGGCCGGGCCGAGCAGACCCTCGCCCGGGCCCGCACCGAGGCCGAGAAGACCACCACCGCCGCCGAGCAGCAGGGCCAGGACGCCCTCGCCGCCGCCAAGGCCGCGGCCGCCGAGAACCGCGCCGCCGCCGAACGCGAGACCGCCGAACTCCGCCGGGACGCGACCGAGTTCGACCAGCGAGTCCGGGCCGAGGCGAACGCCGCCGCGACCGCCCTCGGCACCGATGCGCAGGCCGAGGCGAACGCCGTCCGGGACGCCGCGGTGGCCGACGCCGAGCGCGTCCGCACCGAGGCCGACGCCGAGGCCGCCCGTACCCGCAGCGAGGCCGAGACCACCGCGAACGCGCTGCGCGAGGAGAGCCGGCGCGAGCACGAGGAGGCCGCCGCCGGGCTGCACCGCGAACGCGAGGAGACCGCCGAGCAGCTGGCCGCCGCCCAGGCCGCCCACGAGCAGGCCGAGCAGACCGCGACCGAGCTGCGGGCCCTCGCCGACCGCGAGAGCGCCGAACTGCGCGAGCTCGCCGACCGCGAGACCACCGAACAGCGCACCGCCGCCGAGGCGTACGCCGCCGACGTCCGGGCCAAGGCCGAACAGGCCGCCACCGAACTCACCGAACGCACCGCCACCGAGACCGCCGAACAGCGCGAGGCGACCGAACAGCACGTCACCGAACTGCGCGCCCTCGCCGAACGCGAGACCACCGAGCTGCGCGAACTCGCCGAACGCGAGACCACCGAGCTGCGCGAACTCGCCGAACGCGAGACCACCGAACAGCGCGAGCTCGCCGAGCGGGAGAGCGCCGAACAGCGCACCGCCGCCGAGGCGTACGCCGCCGACGTCCGGGCCAAGGCCGAACAGGCCGCCACCGAACTCACCGAACGCACCACCGCCGAGACGACCGAACAGCGCGAGGCGACCGAACAGCACGTCACCGAACTGCGCGCCCTCGCCGAACGCGAGACCACCGAACAGCGCGAGGCGACCGAGCAGCACGTCGCCGCCCAGCGCGCCGAAGCCGAGGAACTGCTGGAGGGCGCCCGGAGCGCCGCCGAGCAGCGCCGGGCCGAGGCCGCCCGGGACGCCAAGGCCGTGCGGGAGAAGGCCGCCGCCGAGCTGGCGTTCGCCGCCGAGCAGGCCGAGACGGTCCGCGCCGAGGCCGGCCGCGAGCTGTCCGAGGCCCGCGCCACCGCCGACGGCATCCGGGCCGAGGCCACCGCCGTCCTGGAGCAGGCCCGGGTCGACGGCGAGGAGCTGGTCGCCGCCGCCGGCGTCGAGGGCGCCGCCCTGGTCGAGGCCGCCGAGGAGGAGGCCGCCGAGGTCCGCCAGTCGGTGGCCGGCATGCACGAGGCCGCCGCCGAGCAGATCGCCGAGCGGAAGGCCGCCGCCGAGCGGGAGGCCGCCGAGGTCCGCGACCGGGCCGAGCAGGCCGCCGCCGAACTGCGCGAGCTGGCCGAGCGCGAGACCGCCGAGCAGCGGGCCCTCGCCGACGCCGAGACCACCGCCCTGCGCGAACTCGCCGACGCCGAGACCTCCGAGCAGCGGGCCCTCGCCGACCACGAGACCACCGAACTGCGCGCCCGCACCGACGCCGAGACCACCGCCCTGCGCGAGCTGACCGACCGCGAGCTGGCCGCCGAACGCGAGGCCCACGAGGCCGAGTTGGGCCATCAGCGCGCCGAGGCCCAGGCCTACGACGAGCACCTGCGAGCGGAGGCCGACGCCGTACTGCACGCGGCCCGGGAGGGCGCCGGACAGCTGCGCGCGGACGCCGAGGCCCAGGCCGTCCGGACGATGGCCGCCGCCGACGAGCGCTCGGCCGGCCTGGTCGCCGACGCCGAGGAGCTGGCCGCCGCCCTGCGCGCCGAGGCCGAGGAGTACGCGCTCGCCACCCGCACCCTCGCCGACGAGTACGACGCCGCCGCCCACGGCCGCGCCGACGCGTACGACGCGGAGACCCGGGAGGCCGCCGAGCAGTTCGACAAGGCCACCCGCGATCAGGCCAACTCCGTCCTGGAGAAGGCCTTCGCGGACGCCGAGTCGCTCGGCGAGGACGCCCAGACCACCGCACTGGCCACCACCGCCGCCGCCGAGGAGCAGGCGGACGCGATGGTCGCCGCCGCCCGCAAGGAGGCCGACCGACTGGTCGCCGCCGGCGAGGCGGCCGGCCAGGCCGAGGTGGAGAAGGGCCGGTCCGACGCCGACACGCTGCTCGCCGAGGCCCGCCGGGACTCCACCGCGATCCGCGAGCGCGCCGAGGAGTTGCGCGAGCGCACCGACGCCGAGGTGGAGGCGCTGCACGAGCGCGCCCGCAAGGAGAACGCGGCGGCCATGAAGTCGGCCGGCGAGCGGGTCGACGCCCTGGTGACGGCCGCTCAGGAGCAGCTGACCGAGGCCGAGGAGCAGGCGGTGGCCACCGTCGCCGAGGCCGAGGACCGGGCGGCGGCCCTGGTCGCGGCCGCCGAGGACCGCGCGGGCGAGCTCACCTCGGAGGCGTCCGCGGAGGCCAGCAAGGTCCGGATCTCGGCCGTCCGCAAGGCCGAGGGGCTGCTGAAGGAGGCGGAGACCAAGCTCTCCGACTCCACCAGCCGCGCCGAGGCGCTGATCGTCAAGGCCGAGGCCAAGCTCCAGTCGGCCGAGGCCGAGTCCGAGGAGCGGCTGGAGAACGCCGCCACCGAGGCGGAGAAGCGGCTGCGGGACGCCGACCGCAGCGCCGACGAGCAGGTCGAGCTGGCGAAGGCGGAGGCCGAACGGCTGCTCGCCGAGGCGCAGGCCGAGGCGAAGCGGGTCACCGACGAGGGCCGGCGCGAGCTGGACGAGCTGGTACGGCGGCGCAAGGACATCAACACCGAGATCTCCAGGGTGCAGGACGTGCTGTCCGCGCTGGAGGCGTTCGAGGCACCGGCACCGGTCGCCCAGACCAACGGGGGAAGCAGCACCAAGAAGGACGGGGGTGCCAAGGCGGGTGCCGGAATTGGTTCCCCCCGGTCGGGTGGCAATCGCTCCAAGAACGCACCACCCGATTGAGCGGACATTGTCCGCGGGACGACGGCATCTCGCCGTCGACACTCCGGTACCGTGTCAGGATTCCCTCAACCACCTCAGCGGTTTGACGACAGGAAGCCCAGAACCCCATGAGCGACAGTCACTCCCCTCACGGCTTCGACCTGGTGCGCCGTGGGTACGAGCGCGCCCAGGTCGACGAGCGGATCACCAAGCTGGTGGCCGACCGTGACAGTGCCCTGATCCGGATCAGCGCGCTCGAGAAGCGCATCGAGGAGCTCCACCTGGAGACCCAGACCGCGCAGGCGGCGGTCACCGAGGCGGAGCCCTCGTACGCCGGTCTCGGCGCCCGGGTCGAGAAGATCCTGCGACTGGCCGAGGAGGAGGCCAAGGACCTGCGCGACGAGGCGCACCGCGCCTCCGAGCAGCACCGCGAGCTCGCCGAGGCCGCTGCCCAGCAGGTCCGCACCGAGGCCGAGAACTACGCCAAGGACCGCAAGGCCAAGGCGGAGGACGAGGGTCTGCGGATCGTCGACAAGGCCAAGAGCGACAGCGCCCAGCTGCGCGCCGAGGCCAACAAGGACGCCCAGAACAAGCGCGAGGAGGCGGACGCCCTCTTCGAGGAGACCCGCACCAAGGCCGCCCAGGCCGCGCTGGAGTTCGAGACCAACCTGGCCAAGCGCCGCGAGCAGTCCGAGCGTGACCTGGCCGCCCGTCAGGCCAAGGCCGAGAAGCGCCTGGCCGAGATCGAGCACCGGGCCGAGCAGCTGCGCCTGGAGGCCGAGAAGCTGCGCACCGACGCCGAGCGCCGCGCCCGCCAGACCGTCGAGACGGCGCAGCGCCAGTCCGAGGACATCGTGGCGGACGCCAACGCCAAGGCCGACCGGATCCGCAGCGAGTCCGAGCGCGAGCTGGCGGCGCTCACCAACCGCCGCGACAGCATCAACGCCCAGCTGACCAACGTCCGCGAGATGCTGGCGACGCTGACCGGCGCGGCCGTGGCCGCCGCCTCGCTGCCGGGCGACGACACCATGGGCGTGCCCGCCCAGCAGTCGCGCTGACGCCGCCGCCGGGCGCCGGCGCCCGGCGGTACGTGCGCAACGGACGGCACGTGCGGAACAGCAGACGGGCCCTCACCCACCCGGGTGAGGGCCTGCCGTCTTTCCACTGTCATCATCTCGGGTGACCTGGGTGAGCGGGCGTCACCTGGGGTAGGCCCCGTCGGGCCGCTGGTACCCGCTGCTGAGCTGGTTGCCCTCGTCGTCGGAGACGGTGCCGAACCACGAGGTGCACCAGACCGACACCGAGTCCGGCCAGTACTGCACCTCGAACGGGTGGCCGGAGCCGTGGTCGCCGTACGAGGTGACGATGAAGGTCTCGCCGGGGCGCAGCCAGTAGTCCTCGCCGAGCGGTTCCAGGGTCAGTTCGACCAGGCCCTCGCCGCGGTTGGTCACGGGCATCCGGCCGGTCACCTCCAGCGCCGAGAAGTCCCAGCCGGTCGCTTCCTCCCTCATCCGGCCGCCGCCCGGGCCAGCAGGTCGCGGACGGCGGTGTTGAACGCCTCCGGCGCCTCCAGGGCGCTCAGATGGCCCGCCCCGGGGATGACGGTCAGTTCGGCGTCCGGCCGGGCCCGGAGCATCGGTTCGGCCTCCTCCGGCGCCACCAGGCCGTCCTGCGCGCCCGCGACGACGGCGGTGGGCACCCGCAGCCCGGCCAGCACGTCCAGCACGTCCGGCCGGGCCGCCATGGCCCGCTGGGCCCAGGCGACGGCGGCCGGCGACGCGGCGGCGACCAGCGACCGCACCCGCTCCACCAGGTGCCGCGCGTCCGGCCCGAGCTGCCCGGCGGCGACCTCCTCGTCGAGCAGCAGTTGGACGCTGCCCCGGGCGGTGACGGCGGCCGCGATCCGCTCCCGGTTGGCCCGGACGGCGTCGGTGTCGGCGGTGGCGCGGGTGCTGGCCAACAGCAGTCCGGCCAGCCGGTCCGGGTGGCGGCGGGCGAAGGCCAGCGCCACGTAGCCGCCCATGGAGAGACCGCCGACCACCGCGCGTTCGATCCCGGCCGCGTCCAGCAGCAGGGCGAGGTCGTCGGCGACCAGGTCCAGCGAGGGTTCGTCGGTCCCCAGCTCGGTGCCGCCGAAGCCGCGCTGGTCCGGGGCGAGCACCCGGGCCTCGTCGCCGGTCAGACCGGGCAGCGCGTCCAGTTGGGCGGACCACATCGAGGCGTTCAACGGAAAGGCGTGCAGCAGTACGAGGGGTGTTCCGGTGCCGCTCTCGCGGACGGACACTGCGGAGGGGGGCTGGGTCATGGGCCCACCGTATTCCGGCACGCCCGGCGGGCCCACTCAGCGGGCCGCGATATCCGCTTTGTCCTAGCCTTACAAAGGCTAAGGGAGCGCGAATGATCGAGTTGCACGACCTGACAAAACGTTACGGCAGGACCCTCGCGGTGGACCGGCTCAGCTTCCAGGTCCCCCAGGGCGTGGTGACTGGCTTCCTCGGACCCAACGGCGCCGGCAAGTCCACCACCATGCGCATGATCCTCGACCTCGATCGCCCCACCAGCGGCCGGGTCACCATCGACGGCAAGCGCTACGGGCAACTCAGCGAACCGCTCAAGTACATCGGCGCGCTGCTGGAGGCCAAGGCCGTCCACCCCGGCCGCACCGCCCGCGACCACCTGCTCTGGCTCGCCCAGAGCAACCGCATCCCGACCCGCCGGGTGGACGAGGTGCTCAACCTGGTGGGCCTCACCCCGGTCGCCCGCAAGCGGGCCCGCGGCTTCTCGCTCGGCATGGGCCAGCGCCTGGGCATCGCCTCCGCCCTGCTCGGCGACCCGGAGATCGTCATGTTCGACGAGCCGGTCAACGGGCTGGACCCGGAGGGCATCCTCTGGATCCGCAACCTGATGAAGCGGCTCGCCACCGAGGGCCGGACCGTCTTCGTCTCCTCCCACCTGATGAGCGAGATGGCCGTCACCGCCGACCACCTGGTGGTCATCGGCAAGGGCCGGCTGCTCGCCGACCTGCCGATGCCGGAGTTCATCCGACGCAACTCCCGCTCCGCCGTCCGGCTGCGCACCCCGCACCCCGAGCGCCTGCTCGACGCCCTGTCCGGCGCCGGGCTCCGGCCCGAGCCCGGGCCCGGCGGCTCCTACGAGGTGGTCGACGGCGACCTCGCCCGGCTCGGCGACCTGGCCGCGGCCCACGGCGTCGTCCTGCACGAACTCAGCCCGCAGCAGGCCTCGTTGGAGGAGGCGTTCATGCAGATGACGGCCGACTCGGTGGAGTACCACGCGGGCGACGGTCCGGGCCGGGACGCGGCCGGCGCACCCGGCGTCTGGGGCGCCGGCTGGAAGGCGGACGGCGCCCCGCAAACCGCGGCGGCCCGGCAGGAGGAGAACTGAGATGACGTCCTTCCCGGCGATCCTGCGCTCCGAGTGGACGAAGATCCGCAGCGTCCGCTCGACGGTCTGGACGCTCGCGCTGACCTTCGTCGTCACCGTCGGCATCGGCGCGCTGCTGTCCCTGCTCACCAACAACAACTTCGGCGAGTTCCGGCGGGGCGACCAGTCCGTCTTCGACGCCACCGGCACGGCCTTCTCCGGCATCATGCTCGGCGAGCTCGCCATCATCGTCTTCGGCGTGCTGGCCATCGGCAACGAGTACAGCACCGGCATGATCCGGGTCACCCTGGCCGCCGTCCCGCAGCGCGGCACCCTGCTCACCGGCAAGGCGGTGGTGCTCGGCGCGATGGCCCTGGCGGTCTCGGTGGTGACGGCCTTCGTCACCTTCTTCACCGGCCAGGCGCTGCTCGGCTCGCACTCCACCAGCCTCGACCAACCGCACGTGCTGCGCGCGGTGTTCGGCGCCGCGCTGTACCTGACGATGCTGTGCCTGTTCTCGGCCGGCGTCACCACGATGCTGCACAGCCAGACGCTGGCGCTGGGCGTACTGGTCCCGTTCTTCTTCCTGCTCTCGCCGATCCTCTCGGCGGTGCCGAAGGTCAAGACCCTGGCCCACTACTTCCCGGACTACGCGGGCTCGCGGATGCTGCTGGTGTACGAGCAGTACGGCCAGCCGTACGGGCCGTGGGCGGGCTTCGTGATCTGCCTGGCCTGGACGCTCGCCGCCCTGCTCGGCGGCGCGCTGGTGCTCAAGAACCGGGACGCCTAGGGGACGCGCAGCCGGCTCAGTACCGCGGAGCGCCGCGGCCCCGCAGGACGTTGGAGGCCCGGCGCTCCCGCGCGCCCCAGCAGGCGCGGTGCCAGTGCCGCCGGTCGTCCACGCCCGCGCCGTGCATCGGCCAGGCCACCACGTGGCCCATCCCCGGCGGGATCTCCTGGTCGCAGCCCGGGCACCGGTAGTGCCGCCCGGCCGTCCCGGCGACCGTCTGGACCACCCAGTCGTCGCCTTGGTGGCTCTCGGTGCGGCGCAGCGATCCACCGAGCGGGGAGGCCTGCTCGGCGCTCCCGCCCGGGTCGGCGCTCTTGATCCGGTTGCGGCGCGGCGACACGTCGGACTACCTCTCTTCCAGGGTTTCGGGGCCGTTCCAGCCTACGGCCGGCCACCCCTCCGGCAGGCCACTATCACGGCATCGTCCGACGCTCCCGCGTTTTTGCCGAGATCCACCCGATCTTCGACGAAATCCGGGTTTCCGCGTGCCGTTGGCACATGACATCGGATACCCACAAGGGGAACAGGCGGGGCCCGCAGACCCTGCGCGCACCCGAGGAGGCCCCACCATGACCAAGACCAGCGCCCGCGCCGAGACCCGTCGGCCCGTCGGAGTCCGGCCGCCCGCCCCCGGCCCGGTGCTGACCTCGCCCGCCCCGGTCACGGCCGCGGCGGGCGAGCCGCTGCCCGTGCCGCAGCGGGCGGGCGCGCTCCCGCCGGACACCGCGCCGGTGCGGGTCGGCGCGTTCCTGCTGTCCGCGCAGTTCCCCGGGCAGAGCCACCGCGAGGCGCTGGACCGCACCGTCCGGGCCGCCGTCGAGGCCGAACGCGCGGGCCTGGACAGCGTCTGGCTGGCCGAGCACCACTTCGTCCCGTACGGGGTCTGCCCCAACGCCGCCACGCTGGCCGCGCTGCTGCTCGGCCGCACCCGCCGGATCGGCGTCGGCACGGCGGTCAGCGTGCTCTCCACCGCCCACCCGGTGGCGCTCGGCGAGCAGGCCGCGCTGCTGCACCTCACCTCGGACGGGCGCTTCACGCTCGGGGTGGGCCGCGGCGGCCCCTGGATCGACCTGGACGTGTTCGGCGGCGGCGTGGGCGCCTTCGAGAACGGCTTCCCGGAGCGGCTGGACCTGCTGCTGCGCTGGCTGCGCGGCTCCCGGGTCGGCGCGGACGGCCCGCAGTTCGCCTTCCCCGAGGTGGCGGTGGTGCCGCGCGCCACCGAACCGGTGCGCCGGCCGGGACTGGGCAGCTGGCTCGGTCTCGGCGAGCGGTCCGGCCCGGTGCGCTTCCCGCGCCAGCGCCAGGACGTCGAGGGCGTCGATGAGGAACTCGACCCGTCCGGGCGGCCGGTGGCCGGCCCGCCGATGGTGGTCGCGTGCACCTCGCCGAGCGGGGTGCGGCTGGCCGCCGAACGCGGCCTGCCGATGCTGCTCGGCATGCACTCCGGCGACGACGACAAGCTGCGCATGCTGGAGCTGTACCGCACCGCCTGGCTGGCCGCCGGGCGCGGCGAGGAGCAGCTGCGCCGGGTGAACCGCCAACACGTCGCGGCCGGGGTGGCCCAGGTCGACGACCGCACCTCGGCGGCCCGCGCCACCCTGCTGAACGCCATGCCGGGCTGGTTCGAGTACGGGCTCGGCGCCCACCGCACCGTGGACGGCCGGGAGCGCAAGATGCGCGACCCGCGCGAGTACACCGAACTCCTCTGCGACCTGCACGCGGTGGGCACGCCGCGGCAGTGCGCCGACCGGCTGCTGGCCACCGCCGAGCGGACCGGCATCCGCCGCTTCGCGCTGCTCGCGGAGGGCAGCGGCGAGCGCGAGGCGACCCTGCACAACATCGCCCGGCTCGGCTCCGAGGTGCTGCCGCAGCTGGGGTGAGACCGGGGGTGGAGCGGCCGGGCCCGGTCCGGGCCGCCGCCCCTCCCCCCGCACCGGGGGACGGGGGCGGCCCGACGACCTTCCGGGCCGCTACGGCCCGGATCGGCGGTGCTGCCGGGTCAGCAGTCCCGCAGTTCCTCGGACTGGTTGAGCAGCTGCTCCCGGACCGAGGTGAAGCGTGCGTGCCGTGCCTCGTTGGCGTCCGACGGCAGGAAGACCGCCACCCGGTGACAGTTCTGGAAGGCCAGCCGCACCCCGAAGTGCCGCTGCAGGGCCCCCCGGATGGCGTCGCTGGCGAGGGCCCGCAGGAGCTGGCCGCGGGCCTGCTCGCTGGGCGGCGGTACCTGGTTGTCGGCGAAGTCGGTACCGTCGACCTTCGCCTGGGCGACCAGCGAGCTGATCAGGTCCCAGGCGTACGGCAGCGAGACGCGGACGCAGTCGACGAATTCCCGCTCGTCGACCTCGCCCCGCTCGGCCTTTTCCAGCAGGGCCGGTGAGACGTCGAGCGACATGGATTCTCCTCTCGCGGTCCACCCGCGCGGCGCCCGGGTGGTCGTGCGTAGTCCAAGCTCACAGTGAGGGTGGGCGGATCGCGCGTGGTGTCCGGAACGCCGTGGAACGGGCGTTTTTGACACCCTGCGAAGGCGGCGGCACCACGGGACGTGACGTCCCGGACACCGACCGCGCTCGGAACAGCGTGGCAGTCAACGGCGGGACGGGCCGGTCATTCCTGTGGATTGCTTTGGAAATACGCGGTGGTGCACCACATTGGCCGGATCCCGTCGGATCGTTCATCTGAAGTCTCCGTCCCCGTTGACAGCGATCCCGCACGCGTGCCGTCACGTACGGTAGCGACCCCAGGGGGTGGGCGCCAGACCGCGACGGGCGGTGCGCGGAATTGCCGAACCTCCATGTTCGCGGGGTTCCCGGTTTCTTCACCCGGTCGTCGTGGAATCGCATCAACTGGCCCCGGTGGGCTAGCGTGGTCGACCGTGCGTCTCGTAATTGCCCGCTGCTCAGTCGACTATGCCGGTCGGCTCTCCGCCCATCTGCCCTCCGCCACCAGGCTCATCCTGGTCAAGGCCGACGGCAGCGTCAGCATCCACGCCGACGACCGCGCCTACAAGCCGCTCAACTGGATGTCCCCGCCGTGCGCCCTCAAGGAGGCGGACGGGGTCTGGACGGTGGTGAACAAGGCCGGCGAGAAGCTCATCATCACGCTGGAGGAGGTGCTGCACGACTCCTCCCACGAACTCGGGGTGGACCCGGGCCTGATCAAGGACGGCGTCGAGGCGCACCTCCAGGAGCTGCTCGCGGACCGGATGGAGGTGCTCGGCGCCGGCTGGTCCCTGATCCGCCGCGAGTACCCCACCGCGATCGGCCCGGTCGACATCCTCTGCCGCGACTCGGACGGCACCACGGTGGCCGTCGAGATCAAGCGCCGCGGTGAGATCGACGGCGTCGAGCAACTCACCCGCTACCTCGAACTCCTCAACCGGGACCCGCTGTTGGCCCCGGTCAAGGGCATCTTCGCCGCCCAGGAGATCAAGCCCCAGGCCCGCGTGCTGGCCACCGACCGGGGCATCGGCTGCGTGGTGCTGGACTACGACGAGCTGCGCGGCATCGACGACGACAAGCTCAAGCTGTTCTGACCGGTCAGCTCGCGGGCGGCGAGGACGCCGTCGATGACGGACTGGGCGTCCCGGTCGCGGGGCCCGTCGTGGCGGGCGGCGGTGTGCTCGCGGTCGCCGAGGGCGACGTGGTCGACGGCTTCGACGGGGGCGGCGTGCTGGCGCCTCCGCCGGGCTGAGTGCCCCCGGAGTTGCCACCGCCGCCGCCGGCACCACCACTGCCACCGCTGCCGCCACCACTGCCGCCGCCCGGCGGCGGGCCGGACTGCTGGGCCGGCGGCTGCGACTGTCCCGGTACGGGCGGCTGCGACTGCTGCGACTGCTCGGTGGCCGCCGCGGTCTCGCTCGGCCCACGGCTCGGCTTCTTCGACGCACTCGGCGAGCGCGACGCGCCACCGCTCTGCGACGGCTCCGGGCTGGTCCCGTCCGCCGCCGGACCGCCGCCCGCGTCCGTCCCCGGCGTCCCCGTACCGGTGGCACCGGTACCGGCGGTCGGTCCGCTGGCGTGCGGCGACGGGAGCGGCCCGCCCTGCCCGCCGTCGGGGTCGTCGAGCCGGGTGTGCGGGTCGTTGCCCGGGTGCTGCTCCGGACCGGTGGCGCTCATCGCCACCGCCGTCCCGAGCGCCCCGAGCGCGAGGACGGCCGCCGACGCGGCGATCACCCGGCGCCTGGTCCCGGAGCGCAGGCTGGACGGCACCTTGGCTATCGCGCGGATGACGGGCCGCCGCACGGGCGCCGGCCCGGGGGTCGCGGCGGGCGCCAGCTGCCGCCCGTCGGCGCGCAGCAGGTCCAGCATCCGGCCGGCTGCCGCGACGCCGCGCTGCTCGCCGGCGGCGGACCGCAGGGTGAGCGCCGTCTCCAGCTCGGCCATCGCCCGGGACGGCTCCTGGACGCAGAACGCGTGCACGCCCGCCTCGTGGTGGAACCAGGCCTGGTCGGTGCCGGAGCCCGTCCTGCGGGCCGCCTCCAGCCCCAGGTGCAGGACCCGCTCCCAGGCGCCCCAGCGCAGTGCCAGCGCCAGCGCGGGCGCGGCCGCCCGGGCCAGGCGCACGACCGCGTCGTGCCGGCCGGCCTCCCGGTCCGCGACCAGCACGCCGACCACCACCTCCGCCTCGGCCGCGACCTGCGCCAGCGACACCGAGCTGTGCCCGACCCACCAGGCGAAGTGCTGGGCGGCGCCGTCCAGGCAGCCGCGGGCCGGCCAGTGCGGGGCGAGCAGGTCCAGCACCCCGGCGGTCAGCCGGTGGTGCCCGCCGATGGACACCGCCAGCCCGGCGTCGGCGAGTTCGGCGAGGGCGCTCTCGCCCTGGCCGACGTCGATCAGCGCGGGCAGGTGCGGCGCGGTGGGGCACTCGCCGCCGAGCGCGACGGCGAGCCTCAGGACGGCCTGGGCGGGCTCGCTCAGCCCCTCCGCGAGCCGGACGGCGGGTGCGGCGGTCTCGGCGACGGACGGCAGCGGGACGGTGCGGCGCAGCGCGTTCTCGCGGACGGCCGGGTCGGGGTCGTGGACGGGCTCCTCGACCGCGCCGAAGACCCCCATCCGGTCCTCCTCGGCGGCGACCAGCGCGTCCACCGCGACGTCCCGCTGGCGCAGCAGCGCGGCGGCCTGGACGAAGCGCAGCGGCAGTCCCTCGGACTCGAACCAGAGGTCGACCGCCCAGGCCTTCTCCTCGACGTCCAGCGGCCGACCGGCCTGGCGGGCGGCGAGGGCGAGGCAGGCGGAGCGGGAGAGCCCGGCGACCAGGTGGTCCTGCAAGCGGGAGCCGGGCGACAGCGCCGGGCTCCCGGGGGCGACGGAGATCAGGAAGGCGCAGCCGGGGGCGATGGCGAGCAGGCCCTCCAGCTCGGCGCCGGACTGCTCCGCGCCGTCGACGACCACGATCGCGCCGACCTCGGCGAGGTGCACGGCCAGCCGGCCCGGGTCGGGCCGGTAGCCGGGGGCGTGGTGGGTGGCCGCGAAGAGGTCCTGGAGCAGGTCGGCGGCGGTGCGGCGGTGCCCGCAGAGCTGGACGACGCCGCCGGGGGCGAGGTCGGCGGCGGCCTCGGCGACGGCCGACAGCAGCGCGCTGCGGCCCGAGCCGGCCTGGCCGACCAGGCGTATCGAGCGGCCCTCGGCGAGCAGGCCGAGGAGTTCGGCGACGTCGGCCTCGCGGTCGAGCAGCGGCAGGTCGGCGGGCCCGGCGCCGAGGGCGAGCGGGCCGACCGCGCGGCCGACGCCGCCGACCGGGCCCCGGGCGGGCTCGCTGCGCTCGATCCGGCGCGGGCGGGGCCGCCACTCCTCGGGGCAGGGCCTGACCTCGGAGCCGTCCGGGGCGCCGACGCCGACCAGCAGGGCGCCGGAGACGAGTTCGCCGCCTCGGGTGCGGGCGGCCTCCTGCCGGAACTCCCCGGTTGGCTGTGCCACGTTCTGCTCCGCATCCTGCTCGGCCGCCGGCGCCCCGCGCCGGTCGGGTGACGTCTCGGTCGCGGCCGCGCGCGGGCTGGGGGCAGCTGGCTGAGGCGGCCGTCATCTGACGGGCAGACTCTTGCACATCCGGGCCCGCCCGCGCAGGGGCGGCCCGGTCGGGGGCCGGGCGACGGCCGATCCGGGCCAGGTCGGAGCCGGACGAAGACCGGGCAGGGGACGAACGAAGGCAGGGAACGAACGAAGGCAGGGGACGAACGAGGGCCGGACCGGACAGCCCTAGAGGGCGATCCCCTGGGCCTCGGTGACGCCGTCGACGGCCAGGATGCGGTGCAGCTTGGTGGCCACCAGCAGCCGCTGGAGCTGGGCCGGGACGGAGCGCAGCACCAGCCGGCGGCCGATCCGGCCGGCCCTGCGGTGGGTGCCCATGATCACGCCGAGACCGGTGGCGTCCCAGAACTCCAGCCGGGCGAGGTCGAGCACGAGGTCACCGAGGCCGCCGTCCACGGCCTGGTGCAGCCGGGCACGCGCGTCGGCGGCGGTGCGCACGTCGAGGCGGCCTTCGATGGCCAGCGCCCTGTGGTCGCCGGTGATGCGCATGCTCTCCTCCTTCGCCTGACCGGTCCGGTACGGGGGTGGTCCGACCCGGCCGTGCCGGGGCGGGGGGTGGGGGTGTCCATCCGGGCGGGCCGTGGCCCCTCGCCCGGGTCCGGTCGCAGCCTCGTCGTGCTGGGCCGGGTCTCCCTCTTCTGACGGCAAACCAGCAGCGCAGGTTGCTGGTTCCGGCCAGATCTGAAGCAACTTCACTCGTCCGAGGGAATATACGCAGTCAGTCTCCACACCTACGCTCGATTACCGCCCAAATCACCCGTCTGCGGCACCTGGCGTGAGGAAACTCACCCACCCCCGGGCGGGCAGGCCGTACGGTGTTCGGCCGCACGGCCCGCCCGGTCTCCGGGCGTCGTCGTTCACCCGTTCCGGCGGGGGCTCACTTGCCCTCGTACGGGTAGAAGCCGCGGCCGCTCTTGCGGCCGAGGTCGCCGGCGGTGACCATGCGCGCCATGATCTCCGGGGCGGCGAACTTCTCGTCCTGGGTCTCCTCGTAGATGTTGCGGGCGGCGTGCAGCAGGATGTCCACGCCGGTCAGGTCGGCGGTCTCCAGCGGGCCCATCGGGTGGCCGAAGCCGAGGCGGCAGGCGGTGTCGATGTCCTCGGCGGTGGCGACGCCCGACTCGTACAGCTTGGCGGCCTCGACGACCAGTGCGGTGATCAGGCGGGTGGTGACGAAGCCGGCCACGTCCCGGTTGACCACCACGACGTCCTTGCCGACGCCCTCGGCGAAGGCGCGGGCGGCGGCCAGGGTCTCGTCGCTGGTCTTGTAGCCGCGGACCAGCTCGACCAGCTTCATCAGCGGCACCGGCGAGAAGAAGTGCACGCCGACGACCGACTCGGGGCGCCGGGTGGCGGCGGCGATCCGGGTGATCGGGATGGCGGAGGTGTTGGAGGCCAGCACCGCGCCGTCCTTGGCGAGCTTGTCGAGCTCCCGGAAGACGGCCTCCTTGACCTCGAACTGCTCGAACACGGCCTCGACCACGATGTCGGCCTCGGCGACGGCGCCCAGGTCGGTGGTGGTGGTGATCCGGCCCAGCGCGGCCTCGGCGTCCTCGGCGCTCAGCCGGCCCTTGGCGACGAACTTCGCGTAGGAGGCGCGGATGCCCGCGAGACCGCGCTGCAGGGCCTCCTCGGTGACGTCCCGCAGCACCACCGGGTGGCCGGCCTGCGCGGACACCTGGGCGATGCCGGCGCCCATCAGGCCGGCACCGATCACGGCGATCTGCTTGCTGGACGCATTGCTCATGGCTGGGTCTCCCGATGCCGTCGCCGCCCTGGGGCGGGCCCTGAAGGCGGCTCAGGGCAGGGGTCACCGCCGGAGAGCCGCGTCGCTCGTTGCCGGGACTCTAATGCCCAATCCGGCCCCGTGGTGTCAATCGGGAGTGTGATCTGCGCCCGACCTGGTCGGGCGACCCAGACCCGCCGTGACCAGCCGATCAGACCAGCCGATCGGACCATCTGACCGGGCCGGATGACCAGACCATCTGACGGTCGGACGGTCAGACACTCAGCCCGAGGTCCTGCGCCAGGATCGCCGCCTGCACCCGGTTGCGCAGCCGCAGCTTCGCCAGGATCCGGCTGACGTGCGTCTTGGTGGTCGCCTCCGCCATCTCCAGCCGGGCCGCGATCTCCCCGTTGGACAGCCCGGCCCCGATGCAGGCCAGCACCTCCCGCTCACGCGGGGTCAGTCCGGCCACCGCCTCCCTGGCTTCCGGCCCGACCGCCCGGTCCGGCCGGGCGAAGGCGCCGATCAGCCGCCTGGTCACCGAGGGCGCCAGCATGCCGTCCCCGCGCGCCACCGTCCGGACGCCCTCGACCAGGGTGTCCGCCTCCAGGTCCTTGAGCAGGAACCCGGCCGCGCCGGCCCGCAGCGCGCCGTAGACGTACTCGTCCAGGTCGAAGGTGGTCAGCACGAGCACCTGGCCGGCCCCGGCGGCGACCACCTGCCGGGTCGCCGAGACGCCGTCCAGCCGGGGCATCTGCACGTCCATCAGCACCACGTCGGGCCGCAGCTCCAGCGCCAGCCGGACGGCCTCCTCGCCGTCGGCGGCCTGCCCGACCACCTCGATGTCCGGCTCGGCCCGCAGGATCATCACCAGCGCCGCCCGTACCGCCGCCTGGTCCTCGGCGACCAGCACCCGGATCGTCATGCCCCTGCCTCGCTCTCCCGCCCGCGCGGCAGTACCGCGCGCACGCTCCAGTAGTCGTTCCGTGGCCCCGCCTCGAAGCTGCCGCCGAGCAGCCCGGCCCGCTCCGCCATGCCGACCAGCCCGGCCCGGGCACCGGGCAGTTCGCGGCCCGGGCCGTGCCGGTACGGGCTGTCGACGGCGATCCGCAGTTCCTCGGGGCCGAACTCCATCCGCACGCTGACCAGTCCGGGCCCGGCGTGCTTGAGCGCGTTGGTCAGCGACTCCTGGACGATCCGGTACGCGGCCAGCCGGACCGGCACCGGGACCTCCCCGCGCTCGCCCTGCTCGGCGAGTTCGAAGTCCAGCCCGACGTCCTGGCCGGCCGCCCGGGCTTTGGCCAGCAGGGCGTCCACGGCGGCCAGGTCGGGCGCCGCGTACGACTCGTCCGCCTCTCCCCCGCCGCTGTCGCGCAGCAGTCCGATCATGCGACGCATTTCGGCCAAACCCTGGACGCTGCTCTCCCGGATCACCGCCAGCACCTCCACCAGCGGGTCGTCCCCGGCCAGCCGACGGCGCCGGGCGACGGACTGCGCGCCGGTCGCGTGGATCGCGATCGCCGACAGGTGGTTGGCCACCACGTCGTGCAACTCCCGTGCCATCCTCGCGCGTTCGGCGACGACGGCCTCACGCCGGTCCATCTCCGAGAGCAGCGCGGTCTGTTCGGCCCGCAGCCGCTCGCTCACCGCCCGGTCGCGGTGCTTGCGGACCACGTCCCCGGTCCAGACCGGCGCCAGGTAGATCAGCACGGTGAGCACCACCACCGCCACCGCGTTCGAGGCGTCGCTGTAGATCAGCACCAGGGTGGACAGCACCAGCACCGAGCCCGTGCCGGTCAGGTGCAGGATCCGGGACATCCTCGGGGTGCCGTAGAGCACCGCCGCGTAGAGCAGGTCGGTGTACATCAGGCTGGTCGCCAGCAGGGCGCCGGTGAAGATGCTGTACCCGAAGGCGAGCCCGCCCAGCGTCGTGGTGAGCACCGGCCTGGTCCGGCGGAACAGCTCCAGCACCGCCATCACCAGCAGCGACGGCACCACCGCCCAGCGCGGGATCCGCGAGGAGTTGTCGTAGACCTGGAGCGCGATCAGCAGCGCTCCGCCGAGCAGACCGAGCAGGGCGATCCCCCGGTCCTCCTGACGCGGGGTGAGGGTCGGTCTCAGCACACCCCCATCTCACCATCCCCGGGCGCCGGGCGGCTCCCGTCCCCGGAGGAGCAGCCGTACATCGAAAGGTGCAGGCCGGGACGGCACCCGGCGACGACGACGCGGCCACGCCCGCGCGCCAGGCTGGAGGCACCGCCGACCGCCCGGGAGCACAACGTGATCGTCACCCTCATCGTCGCGGCCGAGATCTCCTTCTGGATCCTGCTCGGCCTCGGTCTCGCCGCCCGCTACCTGCTGCGGTGGCGCCGCACCAGCACCGCCCTGCTGGTCGGCCTGCCGGTGGTGGACCTCACCCTGTACGCGCTCACCGTGCTCGACCTGCGCGGCGGCGCCGCCGCGAGCTGGACGCACGCCCTCGCGGCGAGCTACGCGGGCTTCTCCATCGGGTACGGGCCCTCCCTGGTCCGCTGGGCCGACCGGCACTTCATGTACCGCTTCGCCGGCGGCCCCAAGCCGCCGCGCTCACCGAAGTACGGTGCGGAGCGGTCCCGGTACGAGTGGCAGATCTGCCGCCGCACGGTGGTCTCGGCCGTGATCACGCTGAGCCTGATCACCCTGCTGGTGCCGCTGTCGGGAGGCTCCGCGCACTTCGGCACCTTCCTCCAGTGGTACCTCAAGCTGGGCATCGCCGCCGTGGTCAACGTGGTCATCGCCGTCAGCTACACGCTCTGGCCCAAGCAGCCGCCGGCCGGCGAGCAGGACGCGCACGCCCCGATCGCCGAACAGCCCGTCGCCGGCGTCCCGGAGAAGCGGCTCTGAGGGGCTCGCCCTAGCGGTTCTCGCCCGGCACCCAGAGCACGTCGCCGCGCTCCTTGTTGGCCGCCCGGGCCAGGATGAACAGCAGGTCGGAGAGCCGGTTGAGGTACTTCGCGGTCAGCGGGTTGACGCTGTCCCCGTGCTCCGCGATCGCCGCCCAGGTGGCCCGCTCGGCCCGCCGCACCACCGTGCAGGCCAGGTGCAGGTAGGCCGCGCCGGGCGTGCCGCCGGGCAGGATGAAGCTGCGCAGCTTCTCCAACTGCTCCAGGTAGTGGTCGCAGTCCCCCTCCAGCCGGTCGATGTACGACGGCAGCACCCGCAGCGGCGGGTACTTCGGGTCCTCGACCACCGGCGTGGACAGGTCCGCGCCGACGTCGAACAGGTCGTTCTGGATCCGGACGAGCACCGTGACGATGTCCTCGGGCAGCGATCCGGCCGCGACGGCCACCCCGATCGCCGCGTTCGCCTCGTTGGTGTCGGCGTACGCCGCCAGGCGGGGATCGGTCTTGGTGGTCCGGCTCATGTCGCCGAGCGCGGTGGTGCCGTCGTCGCCGGTACGGGTGTAGATGCGCGTCAGATTCACCATGCGGCCAGCGTAGCCGGACGGGTTAGGCGGCGTTAACCCCGAGCGGGGATCAGCCCGGCGGCCGGGGGTGCCCCCACCCCGAGGGTCCGTCGCTACGCGACGTTGACCTCCCCCAGCCTCCGGCCGGGGGTACCCCCACCCCGAGGGTCCGTCGCTACGCGACGTTGACCCTCTGCCCGGGCGGGGCGGCCTCCAGCCAGGCGAGGAAGCCGGTGAGTGCGTCCTCGCTCATCGCCAGCTCCAGCGGCTCCCCGTTGTGCAGGCAGCGCAGCACCACCGAGCCGGAGAGCAGGGCGAGCTCCTCCTGGCCCTCCGGGTAGCGCCGGCCGAGCACCTCGATCTCCCGGCGCGGCAGCACCCTGCGCGGGCGCGGGGCGTACGAGAAGACCCGGAACCACTCGATCGAGTCACCGCTGTAGCGGCCGATACCAAAAACCCACCCCTTGCCGTCGGTCTGGGGGACCGGGGCCGAGGTGGGTTTGCCGTTCTCGTCGAGGTCGGGCTGCGTCGAGGCGTCGGCGGGCATTTTGAGTCGGTAACTGCAGTCGAACGTGCCGCCGACCCGCTGGATCAGGCGGCGTCGTACCGCGAACGCCACCAGGCCGATCACACCCAGCGCCACGACCGCCGCACACACCACAAGCGCGAGGACCATGCTCACCTACCTCCTCGCTACCCGCGTTCCCCGTATCGGTCGTATCAAGCGACCGCGTTGACCTACCAACTACGACGACAGTCCCGGGGTCACGCTCACGCGTCCCCGGGACCGTCGGTCGACCCCGCTGAACCGGGGTCTTGGCGCACTCAGACGTGGGCCTTGAGGCCGCGCGCCGCGAACAGGCGGACCTCGGCGCGCCGCTCGGCGTGCTCGTCCAGGCCCGACTTGGCCTGCTCCAGCGCGCGCTCGGCGCGGGCGACGTCGATCTCGTCCGCCAGCTCGGCGATCTCCGCGAGCAGAGACAGCTTGTTGTCGGCGAAGGAGATGAAGCCGCCGTGCACCGCGGCGATCACGGTGCCGCCGTCCGTCGTGCGGATGGTGACCGGACCGGTCTCCAGCACACTCAGCACCGGGGTGTGACCCGGCATGATGCCGGTGTCGCCGGAGGCCGTACGGGCGACGACGATGGTGGCCGCACCGGACCACACCTTGCGGTCGGCTGCGACCAGCTCGACGTGCAGCTCAGCCAACGTGGGCTCCTAGGCTCATGCAACCCCCGATTACTCGGGAGTTTCGGTAAGAATAACGGCCGCGCGCCCCCGGCATGAAACCGGCGGCACGGATTTGACCGGAATCACAGCCGATGCGACGCGAGGGGTGGTCCCGGGCTCGGGGCCACCCCTCACGGTCACTCAGCTGCTACCGGCCGCGATTACTTCTTCGCCAGCTCGGCGGCGTTCTTCTCGAGGTCCTCGATGCCACCGCACATGAAGAAGGCCTGCTCCGGGACGGAGTCGTACTTGCCGTCGGCGATCGAGTTGAAGGCCTCGATGGTCTCCGACAGCGGCACGGTCGAACCCTCGACACCGGTGAACTGCTTCGCCACGTAGGTGTTCTGCGAGAGGAAGCGCTCGATGCGACGGGCCCGGTGGACCGTGATCTTGTCCTCCTCCGACAGCTCGTCCATACCGAGGATGGCGATGATGTCCTGGAGGTCCTTGTACTTCTGCAGGATCCCCTTGATACGGAGGGCCGTGTCGTAGTGGGTCTGCGCGATGTACCGCGGGTCGAGGATGCGGGACGTGGAGTCCAGCGGGTCGACGGCCGGGTAGATGCCCTTCTCCGAGATCGGGCGCGACAGAACGGTCGTCGCGTCCAGGTGGGCGAAGGTGGTGGCCGGGGCCGGGTCGGTCAGGTCGTCCGCGGGGACGTAGATCGCCTGCATCGAGGTGATCGAGTGACCGCGGGTCGAGGTGATGCGCTCCTGGAGGAGGCCCATCTCGTCGGCCAGGTTCGGCTGGTAGCCCACCGCGGAGGGCATGCGGCCGAGCAGGGTCGACACCTCGGAACCGGCCTGGGTGAACCGGAAGATGTTGTCGATGAAGAGGAGCACGTCCTGCTTCTCGACGTCACGGAAGTACTCCGCCATGGTCAGCGCGGAGAGCGCGACGCGCAGACGGGTGCCCGGCGGCTCGTCCATCTGGCCGAAGACCAGCGCGGTCTTGTCCAGAACGCCCGAGTCGACCATCTCGTCGATGAGGTCGTTGCCCTCACGGGTGCGCTCGCCGACGCCGGCGAACACCGACACACCACCGAAGTTCTCGGCGACGCGGTAGATCATCTCCTGGATCAGAACGGTCTTGCCGACACCGGCACCACCGAACAGACCGATCTTGCCACCCTGGACGTACGGGGTGAGGAGGTCGATGACCTTGATGCCGGTCTCGAACATCTCGGTCTTGGACTCGAGGTCCTTGAACGCCGGCGCCTTGCGGTGGATCGGCCAGCGAACCTCGACCTGCTGGTCGAACTCCTTCTGGTCCACGTTCAGCACGTCGCCGAGGGCGTTGAAGACCTTGCCCTTGGTGATCTGGCCGACGGGCACCGAGATGGCGGCACCGGTGTCGGTGACCTGGGTGCCACGGACCAGACCGTCGGTCGGCTGCATCGAGATGCCGCGGACCATGCCGTCGCCCAGGTGCTGGGCGACCTCGAGGGTCAGGGTCTTCTTGCCCGAGCCGTCGGGGTTCTCCACCTCGACGTGCAGGGCGTTGAACATGTTCGGAATGGCGTCGACGGGGAACTCCACGTCGACGACCGGGCCGATGACCCGCGCGACGCGGCCCGTCGCCGTGGTCGGCTCAACAGTGGTGGTCATTCTCATTCGCTCCCGCGGCTAGCGTCGGCGAGGGCGTTGGCACCGCCGACGATCTCGCTGATTTCCTGGGTGATCTCGGCCTGACGGGCCGAGTTGGCAAGCCGCGTGAGCGACTTGATGAGCTCGCCGGCGTTGTCCGTCGCGCTCTTCATCGCGCGGCGGCGGGCGGCGTGCTCGGAGGCGGCCGACTGCAGCAGCGCGTTGTAGATCCGGCTCTCGACGTACCGCGGCAGCAGCGCGTCGAGGACGCCCTCCGCCGACGGCTCGAAGTCGTACAGCGGGAAGATCTCGGCCTTGGCCGACGTCTGGTCGCTGAGCTGGACCTCGTCCAGCTTCAGCGGCAGCAGTCGGGCGTCCACCGCGTCCTGCGTCAGCATCGACACGAACTCGGTCGAGACCACGTGGAGTTCGTCCACGCCGCCGGTCTCGGCCGTGAAGGCCTCGATCAGCTCGCCCGCGACCGTCTTCGCGTCACCGTAGGTCGGCTTGTCCGAGAAGCCCGTCCACGAGTTCCCGACCGTCAGGTCACGGAAGGTGTAGTACGACAGACCCTTCCGACCGACGATGTAGGTCACCACGTCCTTGCCCTCGCCGCGCAGGCGCTCGGTGAGCGCCAGCGCCGCCTTGATGGCGTTGGACGAGTAACCGCCCGCCAGGCCGCGGTCCGCCGTGATCAGCAGGACGGCGGCACGCGTGGCGTTCGGGTTCTCGGTGGTGAGCGGGTGCTTGGCGTTGGACCGGGTGGCCACCGCCGTCACCGCCCGGGTGAGCTCATCGGCGTACGGAGCGGAGGCGGCCACCGCGCGCTGCGCCTTGCCGATGCGCGCCGCGGAGATCATCTCCATCGCCTTGGTGATCTTCTTCGTCGCGGTGACAGAGCGGATCCGGCGCTTGTAGACCCGAAGCTGTGCTCCCATGGGTCGTTACGTCCTTTCCCTCGCTACCGGACTCAGGCCTGCTCGGAGAGCAGCTTGCCGTCGGCGGTCTGGTACCCCTGCTTGAAGGCCTCGATGGCCGTGGTCAGCGCGTCGACGGTGCCCTCGGCGAGCAGACCGGTCTCGACGATGCCCGCGAGCAGGTCCTTGTGCTGGAGGCGCACGTGGTCCAGGAACTCGCGCTCGAAGCGGCGGATCTCGGCGACCGGGACGTCGTCCAGCTTGCCGTTGGTGCCGGCCCAGATGGAGACGACCTGCTCCTCGACCGGGAACGGCTGGTACTGGCCCTGCTTCAGCAGCTCGACCATGCGTGCACCACGCGCCAGCTGGGCCTTGGAGGCCGCGTCCAGGTCGGAACCGAAGCCGGCGAAGGCCTCCAGCTCACGGTACTGGGCGAGGTCCAGACGCAGACGGCCGGCGACCGAGCGCATGGCCTTGATCTGGGCGGAGCCACCGACGCGGGAGACCGAGATGCCGACGTTCACGGCCGGGCGGATGCCGGCGTTGAACAGGTCGGACTCCAGGAAGCACTGGCCGTCGGTGATGGAGATGACGTTGGTCGGGATGTACGCCGAGACGTCGTTGGCCTTGGTCTCGATGATCGGCAGACCGGTCATCGAGCCGCCGCCCAGGGCGTCGTTCAGCTTGGCGCAGCGCTCCAGCAGGCGGGAGTGCAGGTAGAAGACGTCGCCCGGGTAGGCCTCGCGGCCCGGCGGACGGCGCAGCAGCAGCGACACGGAGCGGTAGGCCTCGGCCTGCTTCGACAGGTCGTCGAAGATGATCAGGACGTGCTTGCCGTCGTACATCCACTCCTGGCCGATGGCCGAACCGGTGTACGGGGCGAGGTACTTGAAGCCGGCCGGGTCGGAGGCGGGAGCAGCCACGATGGTGGTGTACTCCAGCGCGCCGGCCTCCTCCAGGGCGCCGCGGACGGACGCGATGGTGGAGCCCTTCTGGCCCACGGCGACGTAGATGCAGCGGACCTGCTTCTCCGGGTCGCCCGAGCGCCAGTTGTCGCGCTGGTTGATGATCGTGTCGACGGCCACCGCGGTCTTGCCGGTCTGGCGGTCACCGATGATCAGCTGACGCTGGCCACGGCCGATCGGGGTCATCGAGTCGATGGCCTTGATGCCGGTCTGCAGCGGCTGCTTGACCGACTTGCGGGCCATGACGCCGGGGGCCTGCAGCTCCAGGGCACGACGGCCGGTGGAGGCGATGTCACCCAGACCGTCGATCGGGTTGCCCAGCGGGTCCACGACGCGGCCGAGGTAGCCGTCGCCGACCGGAACCGAGAGGACCTCGCCGGTGCGGCGCACGGTCTGGCCCTCTTCGATGCCACCGAACTCGCCGAGGATGACGACACCGATCTCGCGGGTGTCGAGGTTCAGCGCGAGGCCGAGCGTGCCGTCCTCGAACCTCAGCAGCTCGTTCGCCATGACCGAGGGCAGACCCTCGACATGCGCGATGCCGTCCGCCGCGTCAGTGACCGTGCCGACCTCTTCCACAGAAGCGGCGTCCGGCTGGTACGACTGGACAAAGTCGGCCAGCGCGTCCCGGATCTCCTCCGGACGGATCGTAAGCTCCGCCATCAGGCTTCCCTGCTCTCCTAGTTTGCGATCCTCGGCCCGCCATTGAGGGCCGCAAGTATTCGACTCTCGGCCGGGTCTGCCGAACCGGCCGTCCGATGTGCCGGCTCCTTGGGGAGCCGGTTTCCCGACCGAGGGTCGGATGTGCTGCTGCTTGAGTGCTCAGCCTTCGAGCGACTGGCGAGCGCCTTCGAGGCGGCTCGACACGGTGCCGTCGATGATCTCGTCGCCGACCTGCACCCGGACACCGCCGACGACCTCGGGGTCGACGTCGATGTTCAGGTGGACCTGGCGGCCGTACATCCGGGCCAGAGCACCGGACAGGCGCTCCTTCTGGGTGTCCGACAGCGGCACCGCGGTGGTGACCAGGGCCACCACGCGGCCGCGGCGCGCGGCGGCGAGCTTCGAGTAGGACTCCAGGCCCTGCTCCAGGCTACGGCCACGCGGCGCGTTGACGATGGCCGTGACCAGCCGGACGGTGCCCGCGTGAGCGCGGCCACCGAGCAGCTTGTTGATCAGCGCGGCCTTCGCGGCGATGCCGGCCTTCGGCTCGGTCAGCGCGGCGCGCAGCTCGTGCGAGCCGCTCACCACCCGGCTGAACCGGAACAGCTCGTCCTCGACGTCGTCCAGGGCACCTGCCCTGTCCGCCGCGATGACCTCGGCGTACGCGGCCAGCTCCTCGGTCCCGTCCACCAGGTCGCGCGAGCCCGACCAGCGGGAGCGGACCAGACCGGAGACGAGGTCGACGGTCTCGCCGGAGACCTGACCGGTCAGCAGCGAGGAGACCAGCTGGGCCTTGTCCTGGCCCGACCGGGACGGGTCGGTCAGGACACGGCGCAGCGACACCTCACGGTCCAGCACGGCCGTGACGGCGGTGAGCTCCTCGGCGAGCTTGGCCGCGTCCACCGAGGTGGAGTCGGTCAGGCTCTCCAGGTTCTGCCGGCCGGCGGCGAGGGCCTCGCGGCTGGCGCCGATCACTTGGCCGCACCCTGAGCAACGGCGGCCTTGGCCTCCAGCTCGTCCAGGAAACGGTCGATCACGCCGCTCTGCCGAGCGCTGTCCTCAAGGGACTCACCCACGATGCGGGAAGCCAGCTGGGAGGCCAGCGAACCCACGTCCTGGCGCAGGACGGCGGTCGCCTGCTTCTTGTCGGCCTCGATCTGCGCGTGGCCGGCGGCGACGATGGCCTCGCGCTGACGCTGGCCCTCCTCGCGCATCTCGGTGAGCTGGGCAGCGCCCTGCTCGCGAGCCTGCTCGACGATGCGGGCAGCCTCGTGACGCGCCTCGGCGAGCTCGGCGCGGTACTGCTCAAGCAGGGCCTGGGCCTCGGCCTGGGCGGCCTCGGCGCGCTCCATGCCGCCTTCGATGGCGTCCCGGCGCTCCGACAGCACCTTCTCGATGCTGGGGAGGAGCTTCTTGCCGAGCAGGCCGAAGACGATGAAGAAGCAGAGCAGGCCGATGATGATCTCGGGCCACGCGGGCAGGAGAGGATTCATGATCTCCTCCGTCTCCGCAAGCTGAGCCACGACGCTCATATCTGGACCTTCCTCGAAGGGTCTACGCCGGGGATTACTTGGGGCCCTGGCCGAAGACGAACGGCATGACGATGCCGATGAGGGCGAGCGCCTCGGTCAGCGCGAAGCCGATGAACATGTTGGAGCGGATCAGGCCGGCAGCCTCGGGCTGGCGGGCCATCGCCTGCACACCGTTACCGAAGATGAGACCGACACCGATGCCGGGGCCGATCGCGGCGAGGCCGTAACCGATCGAAGCGACGGAACCGTAGACGCCGACCTCAGCGAGCATGCTCATTGCAGTGTGTCCTTTGCGGGGATGGTGTACCGGTGGTGATTGGCCACCGGGCGTTCCGGGAGTGGTTCAGGAGGGCCGGGGCCCCCTGGCTCAGTGCGCCTCTTCGAGGGCACCGGCGATGTAGCTGCTGGCGAGCATCACGAAGATGTAGGCCTGCAGGAACTGGACCAGCAGCTCGAAGGCGGTCAGGCCGACGGCGACGACGAACGAGGCCGAGCCGTAGAGCGCACCCAGGGTCGGGCTGAGCAGGTACCAGGAGGCAACGGAGAACATCACGACCAGCAGGTGGCCCGCGAACATGTTCGCGAAGGCTCGGACCGCGAGCGTGAAGGGGCGCACGAAGATGTTCGAGAAGAACTCGATCGGCACCAGGATGAACATGACCCAGCCGGGGATGCCCGAGGGCCAGCAGAGGTTCTTGAGACCGCCGACGAAGCCGTGCTTCTTGAAGGTCAGCGTCATGTAGGTGATCCACACGACCGCCGCGAGGCCGGCCGGGAACGCGATCGCCGCCGTCACGGGGAACTGTGCGAACGGGATGATCGACATGATGTTCATCAACCAGATGAAGAAGAACATCGAGACGAGCATCGGGACGTACTTCTCGCCCTTCTTGCCGATCGTCTCCAGCACGATGGAGCGCTTGACGAAGTCGTAGCCGATCTCGCCGACCAGCTGCAGCTTGCCGGGGACCAGGCGCGGCTTGGCGAAGGCGGCCCAGAAGAAGACGACGACCAGCAGCGCAACGATGACCGACAGCAGCATCGGCTTGTTGAACTCGATGCTGCCGATCGAGAAGATCGGCTTGAACTGGAACTCGTTCAGACCCGGGGCCGGGAAGCCGCAGCCAGCGTCCCCGAAGTGGCAACTGCCTGAGGCGAGGAACGTGAGCTGATCAGCACTCACCACGGACTCCTTCGTCGTGACGCATGGTTACGGCAACCTCGGTGTGTCGGCGTGGCCTGCGGCCACGGAGCGGCACTGAAACTTGATGGGTTTCTCGCGGATCCCGCGCGCCGGTGCGCCGCACCACAGCGGGATCATCGAAGACTGCGCGGATTCGGGGGGCGATCCGTCCACTGTTCGGACAGACCTGGCCGCTTCCCGTACTCCGTTGTTGCGACGGACGATAGCAGTCCGTCAGTGCGGCATAAACACCGCCCCCCTCGTTGGGGGGACAGTTGGGCCTCGTCACTGTTGACGCCCCGAGTCGGAAGGCTTGTCACCCTTCTTTTCCGAGGCGTCGGGGTCGACGTAGAAGGTCTTGGCCTTCAGCGCACCGCGCACCTGGAAGCCCGTCCAGATCAGCGCGCAGCCGAGCAGCGTGAAGGCGAAGGCCTGCCGGTTGAAGAGCCCGGTGTCCTTGAAGACGGCCAGGACGATGCCGACCAGCAGGATCTGCGTGGTGTACACCAGGAGCGCCGCGGCCATCATGATCTGCGGGTTCGACCTGGTCAGGCGGTCGAGCGCGACCTGGCCGGAAGTGAAGAAGGCCATCACCAGTAGCGCGCCGAAGAGGGCGCCGAGCAGCCCCTTCCCGCCGGCGACGGCGAACGAGATCGCCATGGCGATGATCCCGGCGGCCGCAGTGGGAATCGCGGCGCCTCGGAGGATCCGGGCGTCGGTGGACGGCATGTCGGCAGCTCCGGCGGCATGTCGATGTGACGGGGGGACGGGGCACAGAAGGTGGTGGGTGACACCGGACCGAGAGGCCGCCGCCCGGGCCGCCCGCTGGAGCGGCGGGCCCGTCGAGGGAGACCGACCAGGGACGGAAGTCCTCCACCTGTCAGGTCTTTCGGCGCGTTCTCGGTACTCGTGAACGGTATCACAAACTATTTGATGAGAGCTTTACCATGAATGTGTGGCACCTGTCACACCGACGGCGCAACGGTACAGCCGAACGGGTGAGGCCATCCGACGGAACATCAACTGCCTTGCTAGCGGCGGCCGGTGGTCCGGCCGTGGTCGTCGAGCGCGGAGGCTCCCCGGTCGGCTTCACCGAGAAGTTGCTTGTCCTTTGCCGACAGTTCGGCCATGGGGGCGGGCGGACGGCGCCGGTAGCGCGGCGGGACGAAGGCCTGCACCGCCTTCGGCGCGCGCGGCCGGAACTGCGGCGTCAACAGCACCACCAGGCCGACCAGGCAGAGCCCGGCGAGCGTCAGCACCACCGTGCGGCCGGTGTTGGTGACCGAGAAGGCCACCGTGCCGAAGGCGATCAGCGCGGCCCAGAAGTACATGATCAGGACCGCACGGCTGTGCGAGTGCCCGACCTGGAGCAGCCGGTGGTGCAGGTGGCGCTTGTCCGCGGCGAACGGCGACTGGCCGGCCCAGGTGCGGCGCACCACCGCGAGCAGCAGGTCCGCCAGCGGCAGCGCGATGACCGTCAGCGGCAGCAGCAGCGGGATGTAGATCGGCACCAGGGCGTGCACGGTCGCGGTCTGTGAACCGGTCTCGCTGCTGATCAGGTCCGGGTCGACGCGGCCGGTGATGGAGATCGCGGCCACGGCCAGCATCAGGCCCAGCATCATCGAGCCGGAGTCGCCCATGAAGATCCGCGCGGGGTGCATGTTGTGCGCCAGGAAGCCCAGGCACATGCCGATCAGCAGCACGCTGAACAGCACCGCGGGCGCCGCGTCGGTGATCGTGTAGCCGTACCAGAGCCGGTAGCTGTACAGGAAGAACGCCATCGCGGCGATGCAGACCATGCCGCCCGCCAGGCCGTCCAGGCCGTCGATGAAGTTCACCGCGTTGACCATGACGACGACCAGGGTGACCGAGATGACCATGCCCTGGGTGGGACTCACCGCGACCGCGCCGACACCGGGCACCGGGAGGGTGATCACCGTGACGCCCTGCCAGACCATCACACCGGCGGCGATCATCTGGCCGCCGAGCTTCACCAGCGCGTCCACGCCCCACTTGTCGTCGAGCACCCCGAGCAGCCACATGATCCCGGCACCGGACAGCAGCGCGCGGATGTCGGTGCCCTGGGAGAACACCTTGCTCAGGTTGTCCAGCTGCGAGGCGACCAGGATGCCCGCGCACAGCCCGCCGAACATGGCGATCCCGCCGAGCCGCGGCGTCGGCTCGCGGTGCACGTCCCGGGCGCGGACCGGCGGCATGGCGCCGGCCGCGATGGCGAACTTCCGGACCGGGCCGGTCAACAGGTAGGTGACGGCGGCGGTGCAGAACAGCACCAGCAGATACTCACGCACCACCGGCCTCCTGCGTCACTGTCCAACGGGGAGGTACCGAAGGTACTCCCCTGCGTTCCCGGGGTTCGAGGTGCGTCGCCACGCCCCACACCTTATTGAGTCGGACGCTCAAGGCACGCATCGCGGTTCGCTCTCCCGGGTAGGAGATCCGAATATCCGTCGACGACGCTCTCGTCACCGTCGGTCGGCGAAGGACAGGGCCAGCTCCCGGACCCGGTTCGCCACCCGCGCGCCCGTGCCCCCGGCGAGCGCCTGAGCGATCAGCCCGGCGAGCTCGGCGAGTTCCGCCTCGCCCATCCCCTGGCTGGTCACCGTGCCGGTGCCCAGCCGGATCCCGGAGGCCTCGGCCGCCGGAGCCGGGTCGAAGGGCAGCGCGCACTTGCCGAGCAGCAGTCCGGCCACGGCGCAGCGCCGCTCGGCCTCCGCGCCGGTGACGCCCAGCGGGCTCACGTCCGCCGTCACCAGGTGGGTGTCGGTGCCGCCGGTCAGCAGGCGCATCCCGGCCGCCGCGAGCCCTGTCGCCAGCACCCGCGCCCCGTCCACCGTCCGCTGCGCGTACGCCCGGTAGCCGGGCGTCGCCGCCTCGGCCAGTGCCACCGCCTTGCCGGCCACCTCGTTCATCGCCGCCCCGCCCTGGCTGAACGGGAACACCGCCCGGTCGATCCGCTCGGCCAGCTCCGCGGTGGACAGCAGCAGGCCCCCGCGCGGGCCGCGCAGCAGCTTGTGGGTGGCCGCCACGGTGACGTCCGCGTACGGCACCGGGGAGGGCGCCACTCCGGCCGCGACCAGGCCGGCGGTCTGGGCGACCGAGGCGATCAGGTAGGCGTCCACCTCGTCGGCGATCTCCCGGAAGGCGGCCCAGTCCGGGTGCCGGGGGTGCGAGATCGAGCCCGCCACGATCGCCTTCGGGCGGTGCTCGCGGGCCAGGTCGCGCACCTGGTCGAGGTCGATCAGGCCGTCGGCCTCGCGCACCCCGTACCCGGTGAAGGCGAACCAGCGGCCGGAGAAGTTCGCCCGCGAGCCGCAGCTGAGGTGGCCGCCGTGCTCCAGCGACATCGCCAGCACCCCGTCGCCGGGCCGCAGCAGCGCCGCGTACGCCGCCAGCATCGCCGAAGTCGCCGACCGGGGCTGGACGTTGGCGTGCGGGGCGGCGAACAGCTCACGGGCCCGGTCGATCGCCAGCAGCTCGGCGGCGTCCGCGAGGGCGCAGCCGGTGTGGTGCCGGCGGCCCGGGTAGCCCTCGGCGTACTTGTCGATCAGCGGCCCGCTCAGCGCCGCCAGGACGGCCGGGGAGGTCAGGTTCTCCCCCGCCAGCAGCTGGACCGTCTCGGCCCGCCGCTCGGCCTCGGCCGCCAGCAGGTCGGCCACCTGCGGATCGGCCCGGTGCAGTGCCTCGGAGGCCCACGGGCGCCCTCTGGTCGCGGTCGGGCCGGTCGGGGCGTCGGTGACGGTCATGGCGGGGCTCCGGGGCGGCGTGGGGGCGCCTCCCGGCGTGGGGGCCGGGAAGGGTGGGTTCCTCCAGCGTAGGACCGGCCGGGCCGGGCGGCTCGTCGGCGCGGGGCCATTCGGCGCTCGGCCGCCGCGGGCCGTCGCCGGGCCGCCGGGGGGCCTTCGGGCCGCTCGCGGCGCGGGCGGTCAGCGCAGCGCGGGCACGCCGGTGAGCGCGGTGACCACCGGGTCGACCGCGTGGAATATCTCCTCGCCGCAGTTGCGGAACATGCCGATCGGGGCCCCGTACGGGTCGTCCAGTTCGTCGGACTCCGGGGTGGCGGCGAGCAGCCAGCCGCGCAGCGCGGCGGCCGCCCGGACCAGGGCGCGGGCGCGCTCGGTGACGTCGGCGCCGCGGCGCGGGTCGGGCAGGGTGCCCGGGTCGATCGTCCGCACCAGGCGGGTGAACTCCTTCAGGGTGAAGGTGCGCAGCCCCGCCTCGTGGCCCATCGAGATGACCTGGGCGCGGTGGTCCAGGGTCGCGGTGAGCACCAGGTCGGCCTCGACCACGTGCTCGTCCAGCAGCTCGCGGCCGGTGAAGCCGCCGCTGTCGGCGCCGTACTCGTCCAGGACGGTCGCGGCGTGGTCCTCCATCGGCGCGCCCACGTGGCCCCAGGTGCCGGCGCTCTCCACCAGGATCCGGCCGGCCACCCGGGGGCTGAGCCGGGTGTCCAGCTCACGCCGGGTGAGCCGCTCGGCGATCGGCGAGCGGCAGATGTTGCCGGTGCAGACGAACAGGATCCGGAAGTGGTCCAGCGGCCTGGGGCCCACACTCAGGTACGGCGCTATGCCGGGCCCGGCGTGGAGCGAGGCGATGGGCGTCAACTGCCGGCCTCCAGGTCGGGGACGACCTCCCTCAGCTGCTCGACGCTGATCGCGCCCGCCCGCAGCAGGACCGGGACCTTGCCCGTGACGTCGACGATGGACGAGGCGGTCGCGTGGTCCGCCTGTCCGCCGTCCAGGTAGACCGAGATGGCGTCGCCGAGCTGCGCCTGCGCCTCGTCGCAGGTGGCCGGGGACGGGCCGCCGGTCTTGTTGGCGCTGGAGACGGCCAGCGGGCCGGTGGCGTTCAGCAGCTCGATGGCGACCGGGTGCAGCGGCATCCGGACGGCGACGGTGCCGCGGGTCTCGCCGAGGTCCCAGCGCAGCGAGGGCTGGTGCTTGGCGACCAGGGTGAGCCCGCCCGGCCAGAACGCGTCGACCAGCTCCCAGGCCTGCTCGGAGAAGTCGGTGACCAGGCCGTGCAGGGTGGTCGGCGAGCCGACCAGCACGGGCGAGGGCATGTTGCGGCCGCGGCCCTTGGCGGCCAGCAGGTCGCCGACGGCCTCCGGCGAGAAGGCGTCCGCGCCGACCCCGTACAGGGTGTCGGTGGGCAGCACGACGAGTTCGCCCCGGCGAATGGCCGAGGCGGCCTCGCGCAGGCCGGTGGCGCGGTCCCCGGCGTCGGCACAGTCGTAACGGCGGCTCATCGGTGCGGTCCCCTTCCGGAATGGCTCATCACAGCGTTCACAGCACGGTCTTCACGGCGCGGCCGGGCGAGCGGCGCTGCCGCGGCCCGGCTGGTCACAACGACGCCCTGCGGGCTGTCGTGAAGCGCGGTCGGTTGTTCAGGTCGCGGTGGTCGGCGGTGTCCGTCCAGCCGCGTTCCTCGTTGAAGATCCACGGGACCTGCCCGCCCTGCTGGTCGGCGTGCTCGATCACCACCGCGCCGCCGGGGCGCAGCAGCCGGGCGGCCACCCGCTCGATGCCGCGGATGGTGTCCAGGCCGTCCTCGCCGGAGAACAGCGACATCTGCGGGTCGTGGTCGCGGGCCTCCGGGGCGACGTACTCCCACTCGGTGAGCGGGATGTACGGCGGGTTGGAGATCACCAGGTCGAAGCGGCCGTCCCAGGAGCGGTCGTCGGCGAAGGCCCGGGTGGCGTCACCGGCGTGCAGGGTGACCCGGGCGCGGTCGGGGCTGGCCTCGATGTTGCGCCGGGTGTACTGCAGCGCGCCCTCGTCGAGTTCGAAGGCGTGCACGGTCGAGCGCGGCAGCTCCTGGGCCAGGGCGAGCGCGATGGCGCCGGAGCCGGAGCACAGGTCGACGACCAGCGGCTCGGCCACGTCCATGTCGCGGACGGCGTCTATGGCCCACTCGACGACCGTCTCGGTCTCCGGCCGGGGCACGAACACCCCGGGGCCGACCTCCAGTTCGAGGTAGCGGAAGAACGCCCGCCCGGTGATGTGCTGGAGCGGTTCGCGCGCCTCGCGGCGGGAGACGGCCTCCCAGTAGCGGGCGTCGAAGTCGGCGTCCTTCACCGAGTGCAGCTGGCTGCGCTTGACGTTGTGGACGTAGGCGGCGAGTTCCTCCGCGTCGAAGCGCGGCGACGGCACGCCGGCCGCGGCCAACCGCTGGGTGGCCTGGGCCACCTCGGCGAGCAGCAGGTTCATCCGTACGACCTCTTGTTTCTGCGCTCCGGCTCGCGCCGTCGCTCGGGCTGGGGCGCGCCGGTCTCAGTTCTGTTGGGCCGAGGCGAGCTTGGCCGCCGCGTCCGCGTCGACGCAGGACTGGATCACCGCGTTCAGTTCGCCGTCCAGGACCTGGTCCAGGTTGTACGACTTGAACCCCGTGCGGTGGTCCGAGATGCGGTTCTCCGGGTAGTTGTACGTCCGGATCCGCTCGGAGCGGTCCACCGTACGGACCTGGCTGCGACGCGCGTCCGAGGCCTCGCGCTCGGCCTCCTCCTGCGCGGCGGCCAACAGGCGCGACCGCAGGATGCGCATCGCCTGCTCCTTGTTCTGCAGCTGGCTCTTCTCGTTCTGGCAGGACGCCACGATACCGGTCGGCAGGTGGGTGATCCGGACCGCGGAGTCGGTGGTGTTGACCGACTGGCCGCCGGGGCCGGACGAGCGGTAGACGTCGATCCGCAGGTCGTTGGCGACGATCTCGACCTCGACCTCCTCCGCCTCGGGGGTGACCAGCACGCCCGCCGCGGAGGTGTGGATGCGGCCCTGGGACTCGGTGGCGGGGACGCGCTGCACGCGGTGCACGCCGCCCTCGTACTTCAGCCGGGCCCAGACGCCCTGCCCGGCCTCGGCGTTGCCCTTGGTCTTCACGGCCACCGAGACGTCCTTGTAGCCGCCGAGGTCGGACTCGTTGGCGTCGATGATCTCGGTCTTCCAGCCGATCCGCTCGGCGAAGCGCAGGTACATCCGGAGCAGGTCGCCGGCGAACAGCGCGGACTCCTCGCCGCCCTCACCCGCCTTGATCTCCAGGATGACGTCCTTGTCGTCGCTCGGGTCGCGCGGCACGAGCAGCAGCCGCAGCTCCTCGGTCAGCCCCTCGCGGCGCTGCTCGCCCTCCTTCACCTCGGCGAGGAACTCCGGTTCCTCGGCGGCGAGTTCGCGCGCGGCCTCGATGTCCTCGCCGGCCTGTCGCCACTGCCGGTAGACCCGGGTGATCGGGGTCAGCTCGGCGTACCGCTTGGCCAGCTTGCGAGCGTTGGCCTGGTCGGCGTGGACGGACGGGTCGGCCAGCCTCTTCTCGAGGTCGGCGTGCTCGACGAGGAGCTCTTCGACTGCCTCGAACATGGAGTGGGCCTTCTTCCCGTGAGAACCGTTGGAAGCCGGTGGGAACCGGCCGGTCGTGCGAACCGCTGGAGGGGGTGCTGGGGGGATGCGAACGGCGCCGGCCCCCAGCGCCCCCGGAACGAGTACGGGGGCACCGGGAACCGGCGCCGTGGGAGCGCTAGGCCTTCGCGCTGTGCTGCTTGCCGAAGCGGGCCTCGAAGCGGGCCACGCGGCCACCGGTGTCGAGGATCTTCTGCTTGCCGGTGTAGAACGGGTGGCACTGCGAGCAGACCTCGGCGCGGATCTCGCCACTGGCCTCGGTCGAGCGGGTCGTGAACTCGGCACCGCAGGTGCAGGTCACACGGGTGACCACGTACTGGGGGTGAACGTTGGGCTTCAAGGGGTTCTCCTAGGTTCGGGAGGGCACCGGGTCGGCGGCGGGAGCGCCGCACGTGAACCGGGACCGACGGACCAGTCTGCCAGGACCGGCCGCATCTTCCCAAACCGGGTCGTGTTCCGGGATATTCCGGGCGCCGCTCAGCGCCGGGCGGGAGCCTTCGCCGGGGCCGTGGGGGCGGCCGTGGGGGCGGCCTGGGCGGGGTTCTCGGGCTGCGCCGAGACGATCGCCTGCGGGACCGGCTGGTCGGCCTTGAGGGCCGCCCAGAGCTGGTCCGCCTGCGGCTGCTGCTCGACCACCCGGTTGGGGTCGCTGGGCGCGGTCACCACCGGCAGGGTCACCATGCCGAGCTGGTCCGGCCCGATCCCCTTGAGCTCTTGGACGAGCCCCACCAGGGCGTTCACCGAGCCCAGCGCGGAGTCGGTGGTGATGCTGCGGGTCATGGTGTCGCCGATCGACCAGAGCTTGACCGGGTTGGAGAACAGCCCGATCCCGCCGGCCTGCTGGAGCAGCGACTTCACCATCTGCTTCTGGAGTTCGATCCGGCCGAGGTCGCTGCCGTCGCCGACGCCGTGCCGGGTGCGGACGAAGGCCAGCGACTGCTGTCCGTCGAGGTGGTGCTCGCCCGGTGCCAGGTCGAGCCCGCTGTCCTTGTCGTGGATGGCCACCGTGGTGCTCACGGTGGCCCCGCCTATCGCGTCCACGACGCGGGCGAAGCCGGCGAAGTCGATCTGCACGTAGTGGTCCATCCGCAGCCCGGTGAACTGCTCGGTGGTCTTGACCGCGCAGGCCGCGCCGCCGGCCTCGAAGGCGCTGTTGTACATCGCGCGCTTGGCGCCGGCCACCGCCTTGCCGCCGGCGTCGGTGCAGTCGGGCCGGGTGACCAGGGTGTCGCGCGGGATCGAGACGACCTCGGCGTGCGAGTGGTCCTGGTTGACGTGCAGCACCATCGCGGTGTCCGAGCGGGCGGTGTCGCCGGTGTCGCCGCCGGCCAGGTCGCCGTTCTCGCCGTTGCGCGAGTCGGAGCCCAGCACCAGGACGTTGAACGAGCCGTCGGTGGCGGCCGGCGGGCGGGCGTCGCCGAGGCGGGCGTTGATGTCGACGCTCTTGATGTTGCCGTTGAGTTTGACGTACGCGTAGCCGGCCGCTCCGGCGCCGAGGACGACGAGCGCGGCGAACGCGCAGGCGGCCGCCCGCAGGATCTTGCGGCGGCGGGTCAGGACCCTCTTGTGCTCGGCCATACGGTCCAGAGTAAAACGGACAAGATGATCAAAAAGCCTCATGATGTCCCAACTCTGGAACAAAGCCGGGTGGACGCACCGAACCCCGGACCGCTCGCGCGGTCCGGGGTTCGGTGGGCGACAACCGTCCGGCTACGGTCAGTCGTTGGAGCCGGGGGTGGTCTTGGCGATCTGCATCAGGAACTCGGCGTTGCTCTTGGTCTGCTTCATCTTGTCCAGGAGCAGCTCGATCGCCTGCTGCGAGTCGAGCGCGTGCAGCACCCGGCGCAGCTTCCAGACGATGGCCAACTCCTCGCTGCCGAGCAGGATCTCCTCCTTGCGGGTGCTGGAGGCGTCCACGTCGACGGCCGGGAAGATGCGCTTGTCCGAGAGCTTGCGGTCGAGCTTGAGCTCCATGTTGCCGGTGCCCTTGAACTCCTCGAAGATCACCTCGTCCATGCGCGAGCCGGTCTCGACCAGCGCGGTGGCCAGGATGGTCAGCGAGCCGCCGTTCTCGATGTTGCGCGCGGCACCGAAGAACTTCTTCGGCGGGTACAGCGCGGTCGAGTCGACACCACCGGACAGGATGCGGCCGGAGGCCGGCGCCGCCAGGTTGTAGGCGCGGCCGAGGCGGGTGATCGAGTCCAGCAGGATGACCACGTCGTGGCCCAGCTCCACCAGGCGCTTGGCGCGCTCGATGGCCAGCTCGGCGACGGTGGTGTGGTCCTCGGCCGGGCGGTCGAAGGTCGAGGAGATGACCTCGCCCTTCACCGACCGCTGCATGTCGGTGACCTCTTCCGGACGCTCGTCGACCAGGACGACCATCAGGTGGCACTCGGGGTTGTTGTGGGTGATCGCGTTGGCGACCGCCTGCAGCACCATCGTCTTGCCGGTCTTCGGCGGCGCGACGATCAGACCGCGCTGGCCCTTGCCGATCGGCGACACCAGGTCGATGATCCGGGTGGTCAGGATGCCCGCCTCGGTCTCCAGGCGCAGCCGGTCCTGCGGGTAGAGCGGGGTGAGCTTGTTGAACTCGGGGCGGCCGCGACCGCTCTCCGGGTCCATGCCGTTGACGGAGTCCAGCCGCACCATGGCGTTGAACTTCTCGCGGCGCTCGCCGTCCTTGGGCTGGCGCACCGCGCCGGTGATGGCGTCGCCCTTGCGCAGGCCGTTCTTGCGGACCTGGGCGAGCGAGACGTAGACGTCGTTCTGGCCCGGCAGGTAGCCGGAGGTGCGCACGAACGCGTAGTTGTCGAGGATGTCGAGGATGCCCGCGACCGGGATCAGGACGTCGTCCTCGCCGACCTGCGGCTCGGCGGGGCCGGCCTCGAAGCCCTCGCGGCGGGCGCCACGGCCCCGGCGGTCGCGGTAGCGGCCGCGGCGGCCGCGGCGGCCGTCGCCGAACTCGTCGTCGTCGTAGCCGCCCTGCTGGATCTGCGGCTGCTGGGTCTGCTGGCCGCCCTGGCGGGCCTGCTGGCCGTCGCCCTGAGCGGCCTGCTGCTGGCCGCCGCCCTGCTGGGGCTGGCGGTCGGTGCGCTCGCGGCGGTTGCGGCGGTCGCGACGCGACTCGCGGGAGTCGCCGTCCTGGGCCTCGCCGCCGTCCTGGCGCTCGGCGCGCTCGGGGCGCTCCGCCCGCTCCGGGCGGTCGCTGCGGTCCCGGCGGTCCCGGCGGTCGCGACGGGTCTCGGTGCGGCCCTCCTCGCGGCCCTCGAAGGCGCGGGTCTCGGCCTGGCGGGTCTCGGCCTGCTTGGGCTCGGCCACGACGACGGCGGCGTCGGCCGTGACGTCGGCGGTCGGGGCGCCGGCGGCCGAGGTGGCGCGGCGGCGGGTGCGCTCGGCACGGGCGGGCGCGGCGGTCTCGGCGGCGGCCTGGACCGGGATCTCGATCTGGGCCTGCGACTCGGCGGCGGCCGGGGCCGCGGCGGCCGCAGCGGCGGCGGCCTTGGTGCGGCGGGCCGGCTTCTCGGCCGGCGCCTCGGCGGCGTCCGCCTTGGCGGCGGTGCGCTTGGTGGCGGCGGCCGGAGCACCACCGGCGGCGAGCAGCGGGTCTCCGCCGCTCTTCTCCTTGATGGTCTCGATCAGCTGGCTCTTGCGCATGCGTCCGGTACCGGTGATGCCCAGGTCCCCGGCGAGCTTCTGCAGCTCGGCCAGGACCATGCCGTCCAGGCCAGCGGCGGCGGTACGGCGGCGCCGCGCCGGGGTCGCGGGGGCGGCGGCTGCGTCCGACGCCTCGGCGTCCTGGCGCGCGCCCATCAGATCGGTGGAGTCGCTCACTAAGGGTCCTTCCCTGGAGCGGACGTCGGCCTGTCTGGCTCGGCGACCGGTTGTGCTGTCCTGACCGACGCTCGACTGCGTCGGTCCGAGGCGGTGATCCCCCGAAAGGCGGAAGCCGGTCGAGGGAGAGCTGCGAGGTGCGGTGCGTGAAGCACGGTGGTGCTGAGTGGCGCGGCGGGCCGGTCGGTCGTGTGCCGACCGGGCGTACCCCCACGCTTGCCTGCGAATCCCGGGCCCCCGTCGCGTGACGGTGGACCGCGCTCCGCCCGTCCTGGCCTCAAGGTGGGAGGCCGCGAGTGGGAGTCAGGTGCCGTCACGGCTTCGGGATGCGGCCGCGTGTCGCGCAGGCAGGCTGCGTACGCGCTGCGGTGGGCTCCCGGAGAATCGTCGCCCCGTGCATCGCCGCGACTCCACGGCAGTGGAGTGCTGGGATCGGGACGCGGCGCACCGAGCCCCGGAGGGCACCTGGTGCAGCAATGAGGTTAACACTACCGACCCCCTCAGACATTCCCCAGCCTTGCGCTTGCCAATCGTGTCCGGACGGCCCGGCTCGGCAGGTGGCCGGACCGGGCCGGACGAGCAGCCCGGACAGGCCGTTCAGCCGTCCAGCGGGAGCACGGTGGCCCCGATCCGGTCGAGCTCCAGGCGGTGCGCGGCGAACGCCGGGTCGCCGCCGTGGCCGTGGTGCCCGGCGAAGGAGAGCACCTTGTCGGCGCCCGCCTCGTCGGTGAGCGCGAGGACGGTCGGGCCGGCCCCGGAGATCACCGCGGGGACGCCCTCCGCGCGCAGCGCGCCCACCAGGGCGGCGCTGTCGGGCATGGCGGAGGAGCGGTAGTCCTGGTGCAGGCGGTCCTCGGTGGCGGCGAGCAGCAGCTCGGGCCGCCTGGTCAGCGCCTCGACCAGCAGCGCGGCGCGGCCGGCGTTGACGGCGGCGTCGGTCAGCGGGACGGTCTTCGGCAGCAGGCCGCGGGCGGTCTCGGTGAGCACCTCGTCGGCGGGGACGAACACCACCGGGACGACCTGGTCGGAGGGCTCCAGGCTGACCGCCTTGGCCGACTCCTCGTCCGTCCAGGCGATGGTGAAGTTGCCGCGCAGGCAGGCCGCGACGTTGTCGGGGTGGCCCTCCAGCTCGGAGGCGAGGGCCAGCAGCGCGTCGTCGTCCAGCGCGGACGGGCCGCCGATGGTGACCGCGCGGGCGGCCACGATGCCGGCGCAGATCGCGGCCGAGGAGGAACCGAGGCCACGGCCGTGCGGTATCCGGTTGGCACAGACCACTTCGAGGCCGCGCGGCTGGCCGCCGAGGCGGTCGAAGGCGGCGCGCATCGAGCGGACCAGCAGGTGGCGCTCGTCGCGGGGCAGCGTCTCGGCGCCCTCGCCGGCGATGTCGATGGAGAGCCCGGAGTCGGCGACCCGGACGACCACGTCGTCGTACAGGCCCAGCGCGAGGCCGAAGGCGTCGAAGCCCGGGCCGAGGTTGGCGCTGGTCGCGGGAACCCGGACCCGGACGGCGGCGGCACGGAACGCGGGACCGGCCATGCGGTGGACTCTCCTGGGGAAATCGGGCGGCGCGGATCGCGTCGTCGGTGCGAAGGCGGGGAATGGACCGCAGGCCCCGGCGGGGCGGGCGGTCACGGTCGTTGGCGCGGCCTGGAGAAGGCCGGACCCGGGGCATGTGCCACACGGCCGAACCCAGAGTATCGAAGAGAGGTTCCCCAGTGGTACACCCCGTGGTCCTCCGATCTGGTGTGTTGCCGCTTCTGGCCGGAATGCGTACCGGAATCGGATCGGAATGCGCGGCGTAATTGACACAAAAGTGTCACCGGAGAACATCGACGGGCCGACCCCCGAAAGGGTCGGCCCGTCGATGCGTCGGGCGCCCGCGGGGCCCGACGGCAGGTCAGTCCAGCAGGCCCAGGCGCTGCGCCGCCGCCTCCGGGTCGATCGGGACGATCTGCGGCTGCGGCGCGCCGGCCACCGCCCAGTCCGGGTCCTTGAGGCCGTTGCCGGTCACGGTGCAGACGATGCGCTGGCCCGGGTCGACCAGGCCGGCCTCCGCCTTGGCCAGCAGGCCGGCCACCGAGGCGGCCGAGGCGGGCTCCACGAAGACGCCCTCCTGCGCGGCCAACAGCCGGTAGGCGGACAGGATCTGACGATCCGTCACCTTGTCGATGAGGCCGCCCGACTCGTCCCGCGCGGCGAGCGCGAAGTCCCAGGAGGCCGGGTTGCCGATCCGGATCGCGGTGGCGATGGTCTGCGGCTTGAGCACCGGCGCGCCGTCCACGATCGGGGCCGAGCCGGAGGCCTGGAAGCCCCACATCCGCGGGGTGCGCGTGGCCAGGCCGTCGGCGGAGTACTCGCGGTAGCCCTTCCAGTACGCGGTGATGTTGCCCGCGTTGCCGACCGGCAGGACGTGGATGTCCGGGGCGTCGCCGAGCATGTCGACGATCTCGAAGGCCGCGGTCTTCTGGCCCTCGATCCGCACCGGGTTCACCGAGTTGACCAGCGCCACCGGGTACTTCTCGGACAGTTCACGCGCGAGGGTGAGGCAGTCGTCGAAGTTCCCGTCCACCTGGAGGATCTTGGCGCCGTGCACCAGCGCCTGGCCCATCTTGCCGAGGGCGATCTTGCCCTGCGGGACGAGCACCGCGCAGACCATCCCGGCCCGCACCGCGTACGCGGCGGCGGAGGCCGAGGTGTTGCCGGTGGAGGCGCAGATGACGGCCTGCGCCCCCTCCTCCTTGGCCTTGGAGATGGCCATCGTCATCCCGCGGTCCTTGAAGGAGCCCGTCGGGTTGGCGCCCTCGACCTTGAGGTAGACCTCGCAGCCGGTGCGCTCGGACAGCACCTGGGCGGGGACCAGCGGCGTGCCGCCCTCCAGCAGGGTGACCACCGGGGTGGCCGCGGTGACCGGCAGGCGGTCCCGGTACTCCTCGATCAGGCCGCGCCACTGGTGGGTGTGCGCGCCTCGGACGACGTTCTCGGCAACGGCGTTCATGGCTGTTCCTTACTCCCCTTCGACCCGCATGATGCTGGCCACGTCCCGCACGCTGTCCAGCGCGCGGAGCTTGTCGACCGTCGCCGACAGCGCGGCGTCGGTGGCACGGTGAGTGACCACGACGAGCGAGGCGTCGCCGTCGCGGCCCTGCTGGCGCACGGTGTCGATGGAGACGCCGTGCTCCGCGAAGACGGACGCGACCTGGGCGAGGACACCCGCACGGTCGTCCACGTCCAGGCTGACGTGGTAGCGGGTGACCACCTCGTCCATCGGCTTGGCGGGCAGCTGCGTGTACACCGAGTCACCGGGACCGGTGGCGCCGGCCAGCTTGTTGCGACAGACCGCGACCAGGTCGCCGAGCACCGCGGAGGCGGTCGGCGAGCCGCCCGCGCCCGGGCCGTAGAACATCAGCCGGCCGGCCGCCTCGGCCTCGACGAACACCGCGTTGTACGCCTCGCGGACGGAGGCCAGCGGGTGCGACAGCGGGATCATCGCCGGGTGGACCCGCGCGGTGACGGACTCGCCGTCCGCCGCCCGCTCGCAGATCGCGAGCAGCTTGACCACGCAGCCCATCTCCTTGGCGGAGGCGATGTCGGCGGCGGTCACCTCGGTGATGCCCTCGCGGTAGACGTCCGCCGCGGTGACCTTGGTGTGGAAGGCGATGCCGGCCAGGATCGCGGCCTTGGCGGCGGCGTCGAAGCCCTCGACGTCGGCCGTCGGGTCGGCCTCGGCGTAGCCCAGCGCGGTGGCCTCCTCCAGCGCCTCCGAGTAGCCGGCGCCGGTGGTGTCCATCTTGTCGAGGATGAAGTTGGTGGTGCCGTTGACGATGCCCAGCACCCGGTTGACCTTGTCCCCCGCGAGGGACTCGCGCAGCGGGCGCAGCAGCGGGATCGCGCCCGCCACCGCGGCCTCGTAGTACAGGTCCACCCCGGCCCCGGCGGCCGCGGCGTGCAGCTCGGTGCCGTCCTTGGCGAGCAGCGCCTTGTTGGCGCTGACCACCGAGGCACCCCGCTCGAACGCCGACAGGATGAGGTGTTTGGACGGCTCGATGCCGCCGACGACCTCGACCACCACGTCGATGTCGCCCCGGTTGACCAGGGCCTCGGCGTCGGTGGTGATCAGGTGCTCGGGCACGCCCGGACGCACCCGGCCGGCCCGGCGGACCGCGATCCCGGCGAGCTCGACCGGGGCACCGATGCGCGCGGCGAGGTCGTCGGCCGTCGTCGTCATGATGCGCGCCACCTCGGAGCCCACCACACCACAACCCAGCAACGCCACCTTCAGCGGGCGCGTACGCATCATCCGACTCCGCTCTGCATTCTTCGTGCTTCGGTAATTCCGGCGGGATTCTGGGGGCCGCCGGGAACTTCGGTCCGTACCAGTCTCGGGGACTTCCCGCACGGATCTACGGTCGTTCCATGATCTGAGACAAGGATTTCGTCATCCGATATCGAGACGCAGGAGATCCTCCTCCGTCTCGCGCCGGACGATCACCCGCGCGGCACCGTCCTTGACGGCCAGCACGGGAGGCTTCAGGGCGTGGTTGTAATTGCTCGCCATCGAGCGGCAGTACGCACCGGTGGCGGGCACCGCGATCAGGTCGCCCGGGGCCAGGTCGGCCGGCAGGAAGGCGTCCCGGACCACGATGTCGCCGGACTCGCAGTGCTTGCCGACCACCCGCACCAGCATCGGCTCGGCGTCGCTGCGGCGCGACACCAGGGCCACCGAGTACTCGGCGTCGTACAGCGCGGTCCGGATGTTGTCGGACATCCCGCCGTCCACGCTGACGTAGGTGCGCAGGCCCTCCAGCGGCTTGACGGTGCCGACCTCGTACAGCGTGAACGCCGTCGGGCCGACGATCGCCCGGCCCGGCTCCACGCTCAGCCGGGGGGTGTCCAGGTTCGCGGCGGCGCACTCGCGGCGCACGATGTCGGCCAGCGCGGCCGCGATCTCGGCCGGCTCGCGCGGGTCGTCCTCGCTGGTGTACGCGATGCCCAGGCCGCCGCCCAGGTCGATCTCGGGCAGCTCGACGCCGTGCTCGTCGCGGATCTCGGCCAGCAGGCCGACCACCCGGCGGGCGGCCACCTCGAAACCGGCGGTGTCGAAGATCTGCGAGCCGATGTGCGAGTGGATGCCGCGCAGCTCCAGGCCCTCGTGCCCGAGCACCCGGCGCACCGCCTCGGCGGCAGAACGGTTGCCCAGCGACAGCCCGAACTTCTGGTCCTCGTGCGCGGTGGCGATGAACTCGTGGGTGTGCGCCTCGACGCCGACGGTGATCCGGATCAGCACCTGCTGGCGGACGCCCTGGCGGGCCGTGATCGCGGCCAGCCGCTCGATCTCCTCGTAGGAGTCGACCACGATGCGCCCGACGCCGGTCTTCACCGCGTGTTCGAGCTCGTCCGCCGTCTTGTTGTTGCCGTGCAGCGCGATCCGCTGCGGCGGCATCCCGGCGGCCAGCGCCACCGTCAGCTCGCCGGAGCTGCACACGTCGAGGTTCAGGCCCTCCTCGTGCAGCCAGCGCACGATCGCCTTGGAGAGGAACGCCTTGCCGGCGTAGAAGACGTCCGCCTCGGTGCCGAAGGCGTCGCGCCAGGCCCGCGCCCGGGCCCGGAAGTCGTCCTCGTCGAGCACGTAGGCCGGCGTGCCGAACTCGGCCGCCAGGGACTTGACGTCGATCCCGCCGACGGTGGCCACGCCCTCGGCGTCACGGGCGACGGTGCACGACCAGACCTTGGGGTCGAGCGCGTTCAGGTCGGCCGGCGGGGCGGAGTAGTGGCCCTCGGGCAGCACGTCACCGTGACGGGGGCCTGCGGGGTGTGCGGAGCGAGACATGTCCTGCTTCCTTGACCTATGGCGAGGGGCGGCGACGGTCTCCGTTGACCGTCAGCCGCCCCCGCTGCGCACTTGGGGGTGGTGCCTACATCCGCTCGGGCGCCGTGACGCCCAGGAGCGTCAGGCCGTTGGCCATCACCGTTCGCGTGGCCTCGACCAGCCAGAGCCGGGCGCGGTGCGTGTCCGTGAGCTCCTCGTCGCCCTTGGGCAGGAACATGCAGTTCTCGTACAGGCGGTGGTACTTGCCCGCCAGGTCCTCCAGGTAGCGGGCGACCCGGTGCGGCTCGCGCAGCTCGCCGGCCGTGGCCAGGATCCGCGGGAACTCGCCGAGGGCGCCGAGGATGTCGTTCTCCCACACGGTGGCGAGCAGCTCGGGCTTGAAGTCCTGCGCCGCGCCCTTGTCGACACCGAGCTGCGCGGCCTTGCGGGCCACACCGCACATCCGGGTGTGCGCGTACTGGACGTAGTAGACCGGGTTCTCGTTGGACTGGCTGGTCAGCACGTTGATGTCGAGCGTGATGGTGGAGTCCGTGGGGGACCGCGTCAGGGTGTAGCGGGCGGCGTCCACGCCGATCCACTCGATCACGTCGTCGATCGTGATGATGTTGCCGGCCCGCTTGGACATGCGGACCTCTTCGCCGTCGCGAAGCATCTTCACGAACTGGCCGATCTTGACCTCGATGTTGCGGTCCATGTCGTCGCCCGCGCAGGCCACGATGGCCTTCAGCCGGTTGACGTAGCCGTGGTGGTCGGCGCCCAGCATGTAGACGGAGACCTCGGCACCGCGGTCCCGCTTCGACAGGTAGTACGCGGCGTCGGCGGCGAAGTAGGTGGTCTCGCCGTCGGCCTTGACCAGGACGCGGTCCTTGTCGTCGCCGAAGTCGGTGGTGCGCAGGAATACCGCGCCGTCCTGCTCGAAGACGTGGCCCTGCTCGCGCAGCCGGTCCATGGCCTTCTCGACCGCGCCGGAGTCGTGCAGCGACTTCTCCGAGAACCAGACGTCGAAGTGGGTGCCGAACTCCTGCATCGAGCGCTGGATCTCGGCCACCATGAGCTTGAGGCCCTCGGTGCGGAAGGCCTCCAGCTGCTCGGCGTCGGGCAGGTCGAGCACGCCCGGGACGCCGTCGGTGATGGCCTTGGCGATGTCGCCGATGTACTCGCCCACGTAGCCGTCGGCGGGGACGGGCTGACCGTTCGCGGCGGCCTTCAGCGAGCCGGCGAACTTGGAGATCTGCACGCCGGCGTCGTTCAGGTAGTACTCGGTGGTGACGTCGGCGCCGCTGGCCCGCAGCACGCGCGCCAGCGAGTCGCCGACGGCGGCCCAGCGGACGCCGCCGATGTGGATCGGGCCGGTCGGGTTGGCGGAGACGAACTCCAGGTTGATCTTCAGGCCCTTGAGTGCCTCGTTGCGCCCGTAGGCCTCGCCCGTCTCGACGATGGTGCGCGCCAGCGCGCCCTGGGTCGCGGCGTCCATGGTGATGTTCAGGAAGCCCGGCCCGGCGATGTCGACCTTGGCGACGCCGGTGATCCCTCGCAGGCGGTCGGCCAGCAGTTCCGCCACGGCTCGCGGCGGGCGGCCGGCCGCCTTGGCGAGCTGGAGGGCCACGTTGATCGCGTAGTCGCCGTGGTCCCTGTTCTTGGGTCGCTCGACCGTCACGTGCTCGGGCACGGCGACGGTCAGCTCGCCCGCCTCGACGGCGGCGCTCACTGCGGCCTGGACTGCCTGGGAAAGCTCTGCGGGTGTCACGACGCCAAGCGTAGGCGAGACGGGGTACCCGCCCGCCACCCGGTTTGCCGGTCGGGACGCCCGCGGGCGCTCCCGTCAGCGGTGTCAGCCTCGATCCGTCCGCTCTGTTCGCTCAGGGCGAAACCCGCTCGGCTGTCCGCCCAGGGTCATCAGCCGCCGCACCAGCGCCACCAGATCGGCCGGGTCGAAGGGCTTGCCGAGGTAGCCGTCCACCCCGACGGCCTCCCCCAGGTCCAGATCGGCCGGGGTGCAGGCGCTCACGATCGCGATCGGCAGCCGGCTGGTCCCCGGGGTCGCGCGCAGCCGGGCCGCCGTCCGCAGGCCGTCCAGGCGCGGCATCATCACGTCCAGCGTCACCACGTCCGGCTTCACCCGGCGGACCACCTCCAGGCACTCGGCGCCGTCGGCGGCGGTCACCACCTCGAAGCCCTCAAGCTCCAGGTTGACCCTGATCAGCTGGCGGATCACCTCGCTGTCGTCCACCACGAGGACCCGCCCGGACACTCCCGACACCTCACCGAGGGTATCGGCGCCCCCGCCGCCCCGTCCGGCCTTTGGGCACTTCCACCGCCCCCGCCGCCCGCCGCCGACGCACCTTGCACCCGCTCCCGCTCCCCCGCCGCAAACCCGTGCACGGACCACGCCCGGAGCCTGGTAGTGTTCTTCACGTCGGAGGCCGAAACGCCGACGACATCGAGCAGGCCCCCGTAGCTCAGGGGATAGAGCACCGCCCTCCGGAGGCGGGTGCGTAGGTTCGAATCCTACCGGGGGCACTTCGCAGGAAGTGCAACTGAGGCCCAGATCAGTGGAGTTGATCCACGGATCTGGGCCTTCGTCATGTCCGGGCCCGGTCGGCGGCGCGCGCTGCGGACCCGACCGGGCTCAGGACGAGGTGCCCTCGACCTGGGAGACCAGCCCGGCGATGGTGTGGTCGAAGTAGGCGCTGTAGGACACGTCGTCGCTGTCGCCGCCCTGCTGGTAGCCGCCGATGGCGCCGACCACGTCGCCGGTGGCGACGTTGATCCAGGGGCCGCCGCTGGTGCCGGACGGGTAGGCGGGGCAGTCGATGACGCGCTGGTAGGTGCTCTGCTGGCCGGTGGTGTTGGTGCACAGGAGGGGCTCCTCGGCGTCGCCGGGGTAGCCGTAGAGGCGGACGGTGGCGCCGAAGGGCTCGTCGGCGCCGAGCCGGTTGCCGCCGACCACGTCCTCGACGTTGCGGCCGTTGTTCGGGGCCGTCTCCAGGATGGCGAAGTCCTCGTCCTGGTCGCCCTTCTGGGACCAGCCGGTGGTGGTGTGGACCGCGGTGACCTGCCAGCTGCCGTACGGGGCGGAGCCGTCCCGGTAACCGGGGACGAAGGTCACGCCGCCGGCGCTGCCGAGGCAGTGCGCGGCGGTCAGCAGCAGGTTGCCGCCGGGGCTGTGCAGCACGCTGGCGGTGCAGAAGTGGTTGCCGGCCGCCGCGGTGCCGCTGAACAGCGCGCCCACGGTGGCCGCTTCGGGGGTGGCGGCGGCGGTGGCGGTGGTGCCGAGGACGACGCCGCGGGTGTCGGGGGTGGCCGGCGCGGAGGGCGTCGGGGTGACCGCCGGGGCGCTGCCCGGGTTGGCGCTCGCGCGGGCGCCCGCACTGTCGGTCGGGCCGTCCGTCGGGGCGGCGGAGGGGCTGTCGGTCGGAGCGGGGGCGTCGACCGGTGCGGGTGCGGCGGGCGCCTCGGACGCGGGCGCGGTCGCGGCCGGCGCGACGGCGGCCCGGGAGCTGCGGGCCGCCTTCCCGGCGGCCGTCGCGTCGGACAGGCTCAGCCCGTGCGTGCCGGTGACCACGGCGGCCACCACCACCGCCGAGAGCGCGGTGAACAGGGTCGGCCCCAGCAGGCTGCGGCGGCGGCGCGACGTCGGTCGGCTGTGCTGACCCATGTCTGTCTCTCCTGCCAGTGATCGACGGCTTCCCGGGGGCTGCGTGCGATCAACGACTATGCCGCTTCAGCCTGGAAAGGTCGTTACCGGTGGCTGGGATATCCATGAGAAAAACGTCACCCGTCGGCGCGTAAGCGGTCCAGCGCGCTCCCCAGTTCCTCGGCCCCGATGAAGGCGGTGTGCGTCCCGGCGACGGTGCAGGTGAAGGCACCGGCGACCGAGCCGGCCCGGGCGCACTCCAGCGGCGGGCGGCCCCGGAACCAGGAGGCGAGGAAGCCCGCGACAAAGGCGTCCCCGGCGCCGTTGGTGTCCACCACCGGGCGGCCCGGGTCGACGGCCGGCAGGTGGCGCACCTCGTCGTCGTCGCGGGTGAGCAGGTAGCAGCCGTCGGCGCCCGCGGTGGCGGTGACGACACCGGCGCGGCCCTCGGCGAGGATCGCGCGCATCACCTGCTCGTGCCGGCCGCGGCAGCCGGCCACCGAGAGGAACACCAGGTCCGAGCCGAGCGCGTAGTCGCGGTGGTGCGGGTTGGTGCCGTCCCAGTCGTGCAGGTCGGTGGAGGTGGTGCGGCCGAGCCGGTGGAGGTCGGCGTACATGTCCCGGTTGACGCCGGTGATGGAGAGGTGGACGTGCCGGCTGCGCCGCGCGTACGGCAGGTAGAAATCGGGCGGCAGCCGCAGGTCGGCGGGGTGGCGGCCGTCGAAGAAGGAGAACCGGCGGCCGGCAGCGTCCACCAGGTTGACCCCGCGCGGGGTGCCGTGCGGGCTCACCAGGTGCGCGAAGTGCAGGCCGTGGCGCTCGTAGGAGGCGCGGACCAGGGCGCCCTGCGGGTCGTCGCCGAGGAAGTCGAGGAAGGCGGTGCGCAGACCGAGGCGGTGGGCGCCGAGGGCGACGCCGTTGCCGGTGTGGCCGACGTAGTCGCGGACGGGTCCGACGAACAGCGAGTCGCCGGGCGGGACCTCCAACCGGTCCACCCGGACGATGGTGTCGACGCCGGAGCCGCCGACGACGAGCAGGTCGAACTCGGGCAGCACGACGGCGCCTCCTTGGTCCCTGGACGGTGGCCAGGAGTCAAGCAGGCGCCGGAGGTTGGCTGCAAGGTCTTGCTGAAAATTTCAGGGTTCTCGTCGGGGCTCTGCCGGGACGGCCGGGTGGGCCCCCGCCTGCACCTCGACCGGGGCGACGGTCGCCACGGCGGGCGCCGGCCGGTGGTCGATCACCCGGAAGGCGATCAGCGCGGCCAGCAGCAGGACGCCCGTCGACACCCAGTTCGCGACCACGTAGCCGTGCACCGTGGCCTGGGCCCGCACCACCGGCGACGAGGCGATCCGGGTCGCCAGAAACGACGCGGTGGCACTGGCCGCGACCGTGTTCAGCAGCGCCGTGCCGAACGAACCACCCACCTGCTGAGCCGAGTTGATGGTGGCCGAGGCCGCGCCCGCCTCGCGCGGGGAGACCCCGAGGGTGGCCAGGTTCATCGACGGCATGAAGACCAGGCCCATGCCGGAGCCGAGCAGCAGTTCGGCGGGCAGCACCGTGCCGGCCCACGGGCTGTCCACCGTCATCCGGGTCAGCCAGGCCATGCCGGCCGCGGCGAGCAGCAGCCCGGGGCAGACCAGGTTCCGGGTCGGCACCCTGGTCATCAGCCGGGCCGCGAAGCCGGTCGAGCTGAGCACGATGGCGGCCGTCATGGGCAGGAAGGAGACGCCCGACAGCACCGGCGAGAAGTGCTTGATGACCTGGAGGTAGTAGGTGAGGAAGAGGAACAGGCCGAACATGCCGATCATGGCCAGGCCGACCGAGAGGGCGGCCCCGCCGCGGTTGCGGTCGGCGACGATGTGCAGCGGCAGCAGCGGGTGCGCGGTACGCCTCTCGACCAGGACGAACACCGCGAGCAGCGCCAGGCCGAGGGCCAGCGAGCCGAGCACCAGCCCGTCGCCCCAGGTCCGGGTGACGGCCTCGGAGGTGCCGAAGACGATCGCCAGCAGGCCGCCGCAGCCGAGCAGCGCGCCGGGCAGGTCGAGCCGGACCCGGCGCCCCCCGGCGGCGTGGTCGCGCTCCAGGAGGCCGGTGGCCGCGAGGGCCGCGGCGGCGGCGATCGGGACGTTGACGAACAGGCACCAGCGCCAGTCCAGGTACTCGGTCAGCAGCCCGCCCAGGATCAGGCCGAGAGCGGAGCCGCCGGCGGCGATCGCGCCGAAGACGCCGAAGGCCGTACTGCGCTCCCTGGGGTCCGTGAAGGTGGTGGAGAGCAGCCCCAGGGCCGAGGGGGCGAGCAGGGCGCTGAACCCGCCCTGGAGGGCGCGGGCGCCGAAGAGCATGGCCGGGCCGTCCGCCGAGCCGCCGAGGGCGGAGGCGGCGGCGAAACCCAGCAGGCCGACGGTGAAGACGCGTTTGCGGCCGAAGAGGTCGCCCAGCCGTCCGCCGAGCAGCAGCAGGCCGCCGAAGGCGAGCGTGTAGGCGGTGATCACCCACTGCCGGTCGGCGTCGGAGATGCCCAGGTCCCGCTGGGCCGACGGCAGCGCGATGTTCACGATGGTGACGTCGAGGACGATCATGAGCTGGGCGACGGCGATGACCACCAGCGCCCACCAGCGGCGGCTGTCCGCGTTCTCATGACCGGTGGCGGTTCGCGCAGACACTGGTCAGCCTTCCGGAGGGGTACGGAGGGGTCACGCAGTCGGGGAAGTCACGCAGTCGCCTTCAAGCGAAGCTCCCGCACGGACGGATGGCAAGGAAAAACCTCACCAAATCGACCTTTTCGGGCCAAAGGACCAGCGGCCCCGGGACTCGCGGACGAGGCCCGGGGCCGGTGGCCGACCTACAGTGCGGACAGCTCCTCGACCAGGTCGTCCAGCCCCAGCGAGCCCTGCGAGAGCGCCGCCATGTGCCAGGCCTTGAGGTCGAACTCCTCACCGCGCGCCTCGTGCGCCGCCCGCGCCGCCGCCCGGCCGCGCAGCCAGGCGCGCTCGCCCAGCTTGTAGCCGATCGCCTGGCCGGGCATGCCCAGGTAGCGGACCAGCTCGCTGTCCAGGTAGTCGGGGGTCAGGCCGCAGTACCGGCCGAAGAACTCCCGGGCCGCCTCCGGGCTGACCGGCTCGCCCGGCAGGTACGGGGAGTCGGCCGGGAAGTCCAGGCCCGCGTGCATGCCGATGTCGACGATCACCCGCAGCGCGCGCATCATCTGCGCGTTGAGGTAGCCGAGGCGGTGGCCCGGGTCGGTGAGGTAGCCGAGCTCGTCCATCAGGCGCTCGGCGTACAGCGCCCAGCCCTCCAGGTTGGCGCTCACCCCGCCCAGGCTGACCTGGTAGGTGGAGAGCCGGTCCGCGACGTAGTTCCACTGCGCGAGCTGCAGGTGGTGGCCCGGGACGCCCTCGTGGTACCAGGTGGAGACCAGGTCCCAGACCGGGAAGCGCTCCCGGCCGAGCGCCGGCAGCCAGGTCCGCCCGGGGCGGCTGAAGTCCAGCGAGGGCGCGCTGTAGTACGGCGCGGCCGCACTGCCGGGCGGGGCGATCCTCGACTCGACCCGGGTGATCGGCTCGGCCAGGTCGAAGTGGGTGCCCTGGAGGTCCCGGACCGCCTGGTCCATCAGCTCCTGGAGGTACACCCGGGTGGCCTCGGCGCCCTCCACGGCCGGGCCGTCCGCCTCCAGCCACTTCATCGCCGCCATCGGGCCGGCGCCGGGGCGGACCTTCTCGGCCTCGGCCTCCATCTGCGCGAGCAGGTCGCGGAACTCGCCCCAGGCCCATGCGTAGGCCTCGTCCAGGTCCAGGTCGGAGCCGGTCCAGAAGCGGACGAAGCGGCGGTAGCGCTCGCGGCCGGTGGTGTCGGAGGTGTCGGCGGCGGCCGGGCCGTAGACGTCGCGCAGCCAGTCGCGCAGGGCGGCCAGCGCCTCCCCGGCGGCCAGCGCGGGCCCGGACAGCTCGGCGCGCAGGCCCTCCGGCGCGCCCTGGACGAACGCGCCGAACCAGCCGCCGGGCACGTCCCCCTCCAGCCACTCGCCGAGCTGCCCGACCACGGTGGCCACCTGGCGCGGGCCGGACAGCAGGCCGCGCTCGATGCCGGCGGCCAGCGTCTCCCGGTACTGCACCAGCGCGAGCGGCACGCGGGCCAGCCGGCGGCCGACCACCTGCCACTCGGCCTCGGTGTCCGTCCCCATCAGGGTGAACACGTCCCGGACCTCGTGCACCGGGGAACCCAGGTTGCGCACCGCGCGGAAGTTCTCCCCGGCCTCGTGGACGGCGAGGGAGGCGGTCAGCCGCTCGCGCAGCAGCCGGGCGCAGCGGCGCTCCGCCTCGTCCTGCGCGGCGTCGGAGCGTTCGGCCTCGGCGAGGGCCGCCAGGGTGCGGCGGCCGAGGTCGGCGATCGCCTCGGCGCCGGCCGGCGAGAGGTCGGGCAGCCGGTCGTCCTCGGGGCTGAACCCCAGGTAGACCGCGGCCAGCGGGTCGAGTTCGGCCAGGGCCCGGACGTAACCGTCGGCGACGCGGCGCGGGGTGGTGGCGTCGGAGGTGATCAGTTCTTCAACCATTCGGACATCATGGCGCGGCGAGGGCCGATTGCAAGCCTTTACCGGGCGATCGGTGACATGCACCGGCCGACCGCCGCCGGGCGGACCCACACAAACACACGTTCGGGAAACCGCCGCGCGCGACAGGATCCGATCGGGCCCACGCCCATTACGCTGACCGCCATGGAAGCCCGCCCCGCCACGGCAACCGACCAGGTACCCGCCCCGGCCGCACCCGGCCCCCGCCCGCGCCGCACCGGCTACCGGCGGCTGCCGGTGCAGCAGCGCCGCGAACAGCTGATCGCGGTCGCCCTGGAACTGTTCGCCGTCCGGCCGCCCGAGGAGGTGGGCCTGGACGACGTCGCCGAGGCCGCCGGGGCCTCCCGCCCGCTGGTCTACCGCTACTTCGCGGGCGGCAAGCAGCAGTTGTACGAGGCCGCGCTGCGCAGCGCGGCCGACGAGCTGACCAGCCGCTTCACCGTCCCGCTGGCCGGGACCCCGTCCGAGCAGCTGGCGGCCGTCCTGGACGGCTACTTCGCCTTCGTGGCCGAGCACGACGCCGGCTACTCGGCGCTGCTGCGCGGCGGTTCGGTGGTGGAGACGGCCCGCACCTCGGCGATCGTCGACGACGTCCGGCGGGCGGCGCTCAAGCGGACCCTGCGGCACCTCGGCGTGCGGGAGGCCGGGCCCCGGCTGACACTGCTGGTGCGCTCGTGGATCGCGGTGGTCGAGGGCGCGTCGCTGACCTGGCTGGACGAGGGGCGCACGCTGCCGGTGGGCGAGCTGCGCGACTGGCTGGTGGACCAGTTCACGGCGATGGCGGCGGCGACCGCGCTGCACGACCCGCAGACCGCGCAGGTGCTGGCCGTGCTGCTCGCGCTGGAAGGGCCGCAGGCGTCGCGGGCCGAGCGGCTGCGCGAGGTGCTGGCGGCCCGGTGACCCGACCCCCGTGCCCGGGGTCGGGGCGGCCGGTGCCGCGCCGGCGGGGTTGTCAGGGAGTGTCAGGCACGCCCTACGCCTTGCCGAGCACCTGCCGCTGGCGGCCGAGGCCCTCGATCTCGATCTCGACGATGTCGCCCGGGGCCAGGAACGGCGTGCCGGGGTGGCCCAGGGTGACGCCGGCCGGGGTGCCGGTGACGATCACGTCGCCCGGCTCCAGGACCATGAACTGGCTGACGTAGCGGACCAGTTCGAGCACCGGGAAGATCATCTTGCCGGTGTTGCCGTCCTGCCGCAGGCCGCCGTTGACCCACAGCCGCAGCGGCAGCTGCTGCGGGTCGGCCACCTCGTCCGCGGTGACCAGCCAGGGCCCCAGCGGGGTGAAGGTCTCCGCCGACTTGCCCTTGTCCCACTGGCCGCCGCGCTCGAACTGGAAGGCCCGTTCGGTGACGTCGTTGGCGATCGTGTAGCCGGCGATCACCGCCGCGGCCTCCTCGTGCCCGGCCAGGTAGCGGGCGGTGCGGCCGATCACGACGGCCAGCTCGGCCTCGTAGTCGGTCTTCTCGCCGCCGCGCGGCACCAGCACCTCGTCGTACGGGCCGACCACGGTGCAGCTCGGCTTGAGGAAGATCACCGGCTCGTCCGGGGGCGCGACCCCGGCCTCGGCCGCGTGGTCGCGGTAGTTGAGCCCGATGCCGACCACCTTGCCCGGGCGGGCGACCGGCGCGCCCACCCGCTGCCCGGCGAGGTCCACCCGGGGCAGCGCCCCGGCGGCCACGTCCCGCGCCAGGGCGGCGGCGTCCAGCCCGGCCAGGAAGGCCCCGTCAATGTCCCGGGCACGCCCGGAGAGGTCGTACCCGATGCCGTCCTGGCCCAGCACGACCGGGCGCTCGGCGCCCGGGGGTCCGACGCGGAGGAGCTTCATCGATCCGTCACCAGCCTTTTCGTCGCAGCTCACCGGGGCGGCCGAAGACACCGCACCCGACTCTGGCAACGAGGTATATCAACGCCACCGGCCGTGAACCAGACCGTCCCGGTGGGCGGATTCCTCTCAATTCCCACAGTCGCCGCAGACACCGAATCAGCGGCCCGCACGGTTGACAGCCTCCCGCCCGTACGGCGCCGAGGGCCCTCAGCCGCCCTGCGGGCCGCCGCCGAGCAGGCCGGCCAGGCTCAGCGCCCGCGGCCGGCCCGGCCCGCTCCGGGCGGCCTCCCGGTGCCAGCGGTCGAGGTCGCGCAGCGCGTCGGCCCGGACGTCCGGTTCGGCGGCCGGCTCCGCGGCCAGCTCGCGCAGCAACGCGACGGCGGCGCCCGGGCTGCCGTCCTGGGCCAGCCACAGGGCCAGGTCGTGGCAGGTGCGCAGGGTGCGCGGGTCGGCCGGGCCGCAGATCCGGGCGAGGTCGGGGATGAGCGCGGTGAGCATCTCGACGGCCTCCCCGGGGGCGCCCTGCGCGCCGCGTAGCCAGGCCTGGTCGGCCCGGCGGCGCAGCTGCTCCGGGCTGGGGTCGTCCGGGCGGAGCACCCCGGGCCGGATCCGGCGCAGCCGTTCCAGCACCTCGGCGGCGGTGGCCGGCCGGTCCGCGGGCCGTTTGGCGAGCAGCCCGGCGACCAGGTCGGCCAGCGCCGGATCGGTGCTGCGCACCCGGGGCGGGGTCTCCTCCAGGTGCTTGTACATGTACTCGGCGGCCGAGGAGGCGCGGAACGGGCGCCGCCCGGTGCAGAGTTCGTACAGCATGACGCCGAGCGCGTAGAGGTCGGCCCGGCCGTCCACGGCGGCACCGGACCAGCACTCGGGCGCCAGGTACGGGACGGTGCCGACCACGCTGCCGGTGGAGGTGAGCACCGCGGACTGGGTGAGCAGCCGGGCGATGCCGAAGTCCAGCACCTTGGCCTTGCCGCCCGCGTCGACCATCACGTTCTCGGGCTTGATGTCGCGGTGGACGACGCCCGAGCGGTGCGCGGCGTCCAGCGCCTTGCAGACCTGGCGCATCCACTTCAGCGCGGCCTCCTGGTCCGGGACACCGTCCTTGAGGATGTCGGACAGGGCCCGGCCGCGGACCAGTTCCAGCACCAGGTAGTGGGTGCCCCCGGTGGCGGTCGCGACCAGGCCGTAGTCGTACACGGTCACGATGTGCGGATTGGAGAGGCCGCCGGCCGTGCGGGCCTCGCGGACGAACCGCCCGACGGCCTCCCGGTCGGCGGCGTGCTCCGCCAGCAGCAGCTTGACCGCGACCTCGCGGTCGAGCCGCTGGTCGGTCGCCTTCCAGACCACCCCGAAGCCGCCCCTGCCCAGCCACTCGTCCAGCCGGTACCGGCCGTCGAGCACCTCCCCCTGCTGCATGTCCTCCCCCAAGTCCGCCGTGTCCGGGCGGTGTTCGCCGTCGGATCGGAGGGGTCACCATAGCGGCGGGGGGCGGCGAACGGGTGAACGGACGGGCCCTACGGCTTGGGCAGCCCGGGCGGGTTGACCTCGGAGGTCGGCACCGCCTCGTTGTCCAGCCCCCAGCGCTTGAGCACCTGACCGTAACTGCCGTTCCTGATCACCTCGTTCAGCGCCCCGTTGAGCGCCTGGACCAGCCCGTTGCCCTTGCGGGTGGTCGCGGCGATCTTGCCGAGGACATCCGCGCCGCCGCCCGAGTAGGTGCCGACGATCTCGGTCTCGCCGGTCTGCGCGACGTGGAAGGCCAGGTTGGGATTGGGGCCGACGTAGGCGTCGATCCGGCCGGAGGAGAGCGCCAGGTAGAACTCGGCGCCCTGGAAGTACTTGATGTCGATCGGCTTGAGGCCGTTCCTGGTGTTCTCCTCGCTCCAGGAGATCAGCAGCTTCTCCTGGTTGGTGCCGGAGGAGACGCCCACCGACCTGCCCGCCAGGTCCTTGGCGCCGGTGACCTTGAGGCCGCTGCCCTTCCTGGCCTCGAAGCCGAGGACGTCCAGCCGGTAGGTGGCGAAGTCGTACTTCTCCTTGCGCGCCTCGGTGACGGTGATGTTGGAGAGGCCGACGTCGTACTTGCCGCTGTCCAGGCCGACGAAGATGTTCTCCCAGGAGACCGGGTTGAACTCGACCTTGAGGCCGAGCACGTTGCCGACCAGGGTGGCGATGTCCGGCTCGACGCCGATGATGGTCCTGTCGTCGTTGGCGTAGAAGTCCAGCGGCGGGGTGGTGCCGAGGGAGTCGACGACGGCCAGGGTCCCCCTCCTCCTGATCTCCTCCGGGACGAGCGCCGCGATCGCGTCGACCTTGGCCGTGGTCACCCGGTTCTGGTCGGCCGTCAGGTTCACCACGGCGCCGTTCGGCGCGGTGCTGCCCTTGGCCGGGGCGAGTTCCGCCGTGGCCCCCGAGGACGCGCCGCCGCAGGCGGTCAGGGCGAGGGCGGCGGCGAGCGCGCCGGCGGCGGTCACGAGGGCGCGACGGGGTAGGGGCATGGCGGAACTCCTGCTCGGTGAAGGGGGTTTCGGTGCGGCGGGAAGGGCTGGAGGCCCTCGGCTCGGGGCAGCTCGGTTCAGGGCAGCTCGGTTCAGGGCACCTCGGTTCAGGGCACCTCGGCTCAGAGCACCTCGGCTCAGAGCACCTTGGCGAGGAAGGCCCGGGTGCGTTCGTGCCGGGGGCGGTCCAGGACTTCGGCCGGCGGGCCCTGCTCGACCACCACGCCGCCGTCCATGAAGACGACGGTGTCGGCGACCTCGCGGGCGAAGCCGATCTCGTGGGTGACCACGATCATGGTGGTGCCGGTCCGGGCGAGGTCCTTGATGACGTCCAGCACCTCGCCGACCAGCTCCGGGTCGAGCGCCGAGGTGGGCTCGTCGAACAGCAGCACCTTCGGCTCCAGGGCCAGCGCCCGGGCGATCGCCACCCGCTGCTGCTGGCCGCCGGAGAGCTGCCGGGGGTACGCGGCGGCCTTGTCCGCCAGCCCGACCCGCTCCAGCAACGCCAGCGCCGTCGCCCTGGCCTCGGCCCGGGGGCGGCGCAGCGCGGCGATCGGCGCCTCGACCAGGTTCTCCAGCACGGTGAGGTGCGGGAACAGGTTGAAGTTCTGGAACACGAAGCCGATGTGGGTGCGCTGGCGCAGCACCTCGCGCTCCTTGAGCTCGTACAGCCGGTCGCCGGAGCGCCGGTAGCCGATCAGCTCGCCGTCGATGGCGACGTAGCCGCCGTCGAGCTTCTCCAGGTGGTTGATCGCGCGCAGCAGCGTGGACTTGCCGGAGCCGGACGGGCCGAGCACCACGGTGACCGAGCCGGCCGGGACGTCCAGGTCGAGGCCGCGCAGCACCTCCAGTGGCCCGAAGCTCTTGTGCAGGCCGCGGACCTGCACCATCGGTGCGGCCGCCGGTTCGGTCTTGGTGAGCGTGGTCATCGACGTCCTCCGGTGGTGCGGGCGGTCGCTGCGCGGGCGGTCGGCGTGCGGGCGGTCGGCGTTCGGGCGGTCGGCGTGCGGGCGGTCGGCGTGCGGGCGGGCAGGCTCCGGACGAAGGCCCGGGCGCGCTGGAGCGGGGTGGGCGGCGGGGTGCGCTGCGCGCCGCGGGCGAAGTAGCGCTCGACGTAGTACTGGCCGATGGACAGCACCGTGGTCAGCAGCACGTACCAGACGGTGGCGACCATCAGCAGCGGCACCACCCGGCCGGTCCGGCCGTAGACCACCTGCGCCTGGTAGAAGAGCTCGCCGATGGCCATCACGTAGACCACCGAGGTGCCCTTGAGCAGCGAGATCACCTCGTTGGCGGCGGCCGGCAGGATGCCGCGCATCGCCTGCGGCAGCACGATCCGCCAGCTCTGGCGCCAGCGCGGGATGCCGAGCGCGGTGGCGGCCTCCCGCTGGCCGGCGTCCACCGCGATGACGCCGCCGCGGATGATCTCGGCGGCGAACGCGGCCTGGTGCAGCCCGAGGCCGAGCACGGCGGCGCCGAGCGCGCTCAGCACGCCGACCGTCTCGAAGTCCCCGAAGGTCGGGCCGAACGGGATGCCGATCCCGAACCGCTTGTAGAGGTACGACAGGTTGAACCAGAACACCAGCTGGACGATCAGCGGGATCGAGCGGAACACCCACACGTACGCCCAGGCGATGGACTGGAGGATCGCGCTGCGGGACAGCCGCATCGCGGCCACCACGGCGCCCAGCAGGAAGCCCAACCCGGTGCCGTAGACGGTGAGTTCGAGGGTGCGGCCGACCGCCTGGACGATCGTGTCGGCGGTGAAGTAGAGCCGGAAGGTGGCCCAGTCCCAGCCGGGGTTGGTGGCCAGGCCGTGGACGAACTGGGCGAGCACGACGAGGGCGACGGCCCCGATCCCCCAGCGCCAGGGGTGCCGGGCGGGGACGGCCCGCAGAGCGGCCAGTTCGTCGAGGTCCAGGCGGGGGCCGGCGCCCGGACCGGGATCGGGTCCGGTCGCCGGTGCCCGCTCGGCCCGAGCCGAGGTCGAGATCGGGGCTTGGGCTTGGGCCTGGGACGTCGCGGTGGTGCTGGCGGTCATCGGGGGGCTCCTTCGGCAGACCCGGGGATCACTGGTGTTCGGGCGGGCTGATCAGGGACTCCTTGATCGCCGATTCGGCGACCCCCCACTTCCTGAGGATCCGCTCGTACGTCCCGTCCTTGATCAGCTGGTTGACCGCCGCCTGGAAGGCCGGGGTGAGCTTCGAGCCCTTCTTGAACGCGAAGCCGACGTCCAGCCGGTGGAACTCGCCGAGGAAGCGCGTCCCGGAGGCCTCCTGCGCGGCCTGATAGCGCAGGCCGTTGATGGTGGACATCAGGACGTCGACCCGGCCCTGCTGGAGGCCGGTGAGCACGGCCCCGGGATCGCTGAACGCCTTGACCTCGTACGGCTTCTTCCCGGCGTCGGTGCAGGCGGTGCGCTTCGCGTTCAGCGTGGTCTCGAAGGTGGTGCCGGCGCCGGTGCCGATGGTCAGCCCGCAGAGCTGGAGCAGGTCGGTGACCGGCTGGACGGCCTGGTTGTCCTTGCGGACCGCGAAGCCCTGGCCGTCGTCGATGTAGGTGACGAAGTCGATGGTCTTCAACCGGGCCGTGGTGACCCCGAAGTTGCCGGTGCCGACGTCGAACTTGCCGCTGTCCAGGGCGGGCAGGATGGTCTCGAAGGCGGCCTCCTGGCGCTGCACGGTCAGCCCGAGCAGCCTGGCCACCGCATCGGTGAAGTCCACGTCGATCCCGGCCGGCTTCTTGGTGGCCTGGTCGGCGTAGAAGGCGGTGGGCGGCGAGCCGAAGGACGTACCGAAGGTCAGCGTGCCGGCCTTGCGGACCTCCTCGGGCAGCAGCGCGGCGGCGGCGTCCGACTTCGCGAGGCCGGAGACGACGTCCTGGGAGACGGCGGTGGCGGCGGGCCCGCTCGCCCCCGCCGGGCCCGCGATCTTCGGGTCCGAGCCGCACGCGGCCAGCGCCAGCACCGGCAGCAGGGCGGTGGCCGCGAGCAGGCGGCGGCGGACGGTGGTGCTTCTCACGGGGGGCCTTTCAGGGGGTCGGAGCCAGCACCGGCAGGTGCTTCTCGAAGGGGAGCGGGCCGATCGGAATGGGCCCCTCCTGCCCGTCGGCGGGCAAGGAGGGAGGATCGGCGGCGACGTCGAACAGCGGGGTGTAGCCGGACGCCAGGTAGAGGCCCCTGGCCTCGGGCTGGCGCGGACCGGTGGTGAGGTAGATCCGGGCGTAGCCGGCGGCGGCCGCCGTCCGCTCCAGCTCGGCCAGCACCCGGCGGGCCAGGCCGCGGCGGCGGTGCGCGGAGTGCGTCCACATCCGCTTCAGCTCGGCGGTGCGCTCGTCGTACCGCTTGTACGCGCCGCCGGCGACGGGCTCGCCGTCCTCCAGCAGGAGCAGCAGGACGCCGTGCGGCTCGGCGAAGGCGTCCCGGGGGTAGCGGGTCATCTCCTGGTGCGCCTCGGGGCCGTAGCGGCTGACGTACTCGTGGGTGAGCTCGCGCAGCAGCGGCTCGACCAGCGGGTCGTCGATGGTGACCCGGCGGAACCCGGCCGCGGGGCCCGCCCCCCGGTCCGGAGCGCTCACGCCTGCACCGCGATCAGCTGGTGCCGGTCCCGCTCGGCCCGCTCGGCCGCCGCCGCGGCCTTGGCGGCGTCCCGCTTGGCGACCTCCTCGCGGACGATCGGGATGACGTGGCGGCCGAAGTCGATCGCGTCGTCGAGCAGGTGGTAGCCGCGGGCGGAGAGGATGTCCACGCCGAGGTCGTAGTAGTCGAGCAGCGCCTCGGCGACCGTCTCCGGGGTGCCGACCAGGGCGTTGGAGTTGCCGGCCCCGCCGGTGGCCGCGGCGGTCGGGGTCCACAGCGCGCGGTCGTAGCGCTCGCCGGCCTCGGCGATCTCGATCAGCCGCTGGGAACCAGTGTTTTCAGGCGTTGTGGCGCCGAGCGGGCGGCCCCGGCGGACGAGATCCCCGGACTCCCGGCGGGCCTTGATCGCGGCCACCGTCCGGTGCGCCTTCTCCCAGGCCAGTTCCTCGGTCGGCGCGATGATCGGCCGGAACGCCACCTGGATCCGCGGCACGTCGGTGCGCCCGGCGGCCCGGGCCGCCTCCTTCACCCGCTCGATCTGCTCGGCGGTGCGGGCCAGCGGCTCGCCCCACAGGCAGTAGACGTCCGCCTCGGCGCCGCCGGCCGCGTAGGCGGCGTCCGAGGAGCCGCCGAAGGAGACCCCGGGGCGCGGCTGCTGGACGGGGAAGACGTCGGAGACGAAGTCGTTGAAGCGGTAGTGGGCGCCCTCGTGGTCGAAGGGCTCCCGGCTGGTCCACGCCTTCTTGACGATGCCGATGTACTCGCGGGTGCGCTCGTAGCGCTCGTCCTTGGACAGGAAGTCGCCCTCGCGCTGCTGCTCGTGGTCGCTGCCGCCGGTGATGAAGTGGACGGTCAGCCGCCCGTCGCTGATCTGGTCCAGGGTCGCGAAGGTCTTGGCGGCGAAGGTCGGGTAGGAGACGTTCGGCCGGTGCGCCAGCAGGATCTGCAGCCGGTCCAGGTGCGAGACGAGGAAGGCCGCCGCGGCCGCGGGTTCCGGGGAGCCGGCGCCGTACGCGAAGAGCACCCGGTCCCAGCCGTGGTCCTCGTGGGCCCGGGCCAGCCGCAGGGTGTAGTCGCGGTCGAAGGCGGCGGTGGAGCGGGGGGTGGTCTCCGAGCCGTCGCCGGTGGCGGCGATACCGAGGAATTCGACGGGCATGGCGGAACCTTTCGGGGTGAGCGGAGTCCGGTGGACTGCGGGTGGGCAGGCCGGAGCCGGCCGGGGCGGGGCGGCCGTGAGCACGGGTGCGCGGCGGCCGCGCCGACGGTGGGGTCGGCGCGCGCGGCGGGAGGAGTGGGAGGCAGGCGTGGACGAGGGAGTACTGCCGGAGTTCAGTGCGCGGTCGTCGGACGGCAGCGTGCGCCTGGGACGCCGTCAGCTGCGGACGGCTGGTCCCGGCCCGCGGCGGGGCAGACCGAGGGAGGGCTCCCCGCGGGAGATCAGAGGGCCGGACGGGCGGCCCGCTGCCGGGTCAGCCGCGACACGCCGCGGACCACACCCGACCGAAGTCGATGTGGTCGCGGGTGACCAGGGGCTGCTCGGCGTACATGGCCTCAAGTTGAACAGCCTGCCAAGTGGTCCGTCAACCACCCATCATTGCCGCTCTGTTGCGATCTCCTGTCGCCCTGCGACCGGTCCGCGCCGGGCCCCGGCCAGGGCCCGGACCACCCTTGACAGCCGTCGATCGCGCATGCGTACGATCACGGCGGAGTGCAGTGCACAGCGCCGGCCGTGTTGAGGGACACGGGCCGGTGCGACGGCCGTACGTGACCACACCCGTACCTCCCGCCCGCCCGCACCTCCGCCAGGAGCCGCCGCCATGGCCAGCCCGCAGGACCTCCTCCCCGCCCGCTCCACGCCCACCCCCGCCGCCGCCTCCGCCCCCGACCGCCCCGGCCCGCCGCCCGACCCCGGCGCCCGGATCGTCGCCCGCCGCCGGCCCGGGCAGTGGGTCTGCGCCGGGATCGCGCTGCTGCTGACCGCGATGGCCGTCAACTCCGTGGTGCGCAACAAGGCCTTCCAGTGGGACGTGGTCGCCGACTGGTTCACCGCCGGGTCGGTGCTCAACGGCCTCACCCTGACCCTCTGGCTCACCGCCGTCACCCTCGCCCTCGGCTTCGTCCTCGGCACCGGTCTCGCCGTCATGCGGATGTCCGGCAACCCGGTGCTGCGCACCCTGAGTTGGGGCTACATCTGGATCTTCCGCTCCACCCCGCCGCTGGTGCAGCTGCTGTTCTTCTTCAACATCGGCGCGCTCTACCCGACCCTCGGCCTCGGCATCCCGTTCGGCCCCGAGTTCGTCACCGTCAAGACCGTCAACCTGATCGGCCCCACCCTCACCGCCGTCATCGGCCTCACCCTGCTGGAGACCGCGTACGCCGCCGAGGTGATCCGCGGCGGCATCCTGTCCGTCGACCGCGGCCAGTTGGAGGCCGCCTCGGCGCTCGGCCTCGGCCGGTGGCGGGTGCTGCGCCGGATCGTCGTCCCGCAGGCGATGCGCTCGATCGTGCCGACCGCCGGGAACATGCTGATCAGCGCGCTCAAGGGCACCAGCATCGTCAGCGTGCTGGCCGTCTCCGACCTGCTCTACTCGGTGCAGCTGGTCTACCTGCAGTCGTACCGGGTCATCCCGATGCTGGTGGTCGCCACCATCTGGTACCTGGTGGTCACCACCCTGCTGTCCGTCGGCCAGTACTACGTCGAGCGCCACTACGCCAAGGGCGCCACCCGGGACGGCCTGCCGCCCACCCCGCTCCAGCGGACCCGGGCCGCCCTGCGGCGGCTGCGCGAGGTGGCGGCATGAACATCCTGGTGATCGTCGGCGCGGGCCCGCGGGGCACCGGGCTGCTGGAGCGGATCGCCGCCAACGCGGCCGAACTCCTGCCCACCGAACGGCCGTTGCACGTCCACCTGGTCGACCCGCACCCGCCCGGCGCGGGCCGGATCTGGCGCCACGAGCAGTCCCCGCTGCTGCGGATGAACTCGATGGCGGAGGACGTCACCATGTTCACCGACGAGCGCTCGACCATCGACGGGCCGGTCCGCCCGGGCCCCTCGCTGGCCCAATGGGCGCTCCGGCGACGGGAGTTCGCGCCCTACCGGGAGGTCGCCGACCCGGCCGTCCGGGCCGAACTGGACACCCTCGCGCCCACCGACTTCCCCACCCGCCGGGCCCAGAGCGCCTACCTGGACTGGGCGTTCCGCCGCGCCGTCGCCGACCTGCCGCCGCACGTCACGGTCACCGTGCACCGGGACACCGTCCGGCGGATCGACGGCCCGCCCGACGGCCCGCAGACCGTCCACCTCACCGGCCGGACGCTCACCGCCGACCACGTCGCCCTCACCCTCGGCCACCTCGACTCCACCCCGCACCCCCGGTACGCCGCCGACGCCGACTTCGCCGCCCGGCACGGCCGCTTCCACCTCCCGCCCGCCTACTCCGCCGACGCCGACCTGGACGGCATCGCCCCCGGCGAGCACGTCGTGCTGCGCGGCCTCGGCCTGGCCTCCGTCGACCTGGTCGCCCTGCTCACCGAAGGGCGCGGCGGCCGCTTCGAGCCCACCGAGGACGGGCTGCGCTACCGCCCGTCCGGCCGCGAACCGGTGCTGCACCTCGGCTCCCGGCGCGGCGTCCCGTACCACTCCAAGACCGACTACCGACTCCAGGGGCCGCCCGCCCCGCTCCCCCGGTACTTCGACGCGGCCGCCGTGGACGCCGTCCTCGCCACCGACGGGCCGCTCGAACTCCGGCGCGACTTCTGGCCGTTGATGGCCAAGGAGACCGCCTTCGGGCACTACCACGAGCTGTTCCACGCCCACCCCGAACGCACCGCGCTGCCCTGGCCGGAGTTCCTGGCCCGGTTCGACCGGCACGACTGGTACTCCCCCGACCTGACCGCCCTGGTCGCCGAGGCGGTACCCGACCCGGCCGACCGGATCGACTTCGAACGGCTCGACCACCCGCTGGCCGGCCTCGAACTCGGCTCCGCCGAGGAACTCCAGCAGCACCTGCGCGCCTACATCACCGCCGACGCCGACCGCCGCGCCGACCCCGCGCACAGCGCCGACCTCGGTGCCTTCCTCGCCCTGCTCTCGCTGTTCGGCCAGCTCCCGCGCATCCTCGCGACCGGCCGGCTCACCGCCCGCTCGGTCGCCGAAGAGGTGGACGGCTGGTTCTTCGGCTACTTCAGCTACCTGGCCTCCGGCCCGCCCGGCTTCCGGCTGCGCCAGCTGCTCGCCCTGTCCGAGGCCGGGATCGTGCGCTTCCTGGGCGCGGGCGTCCGGGTCGAACGGGACGAGACCACCGGCACCTGGCGGGCCGGCGGCGACACCGTGCCGGGCCACCGCATCGCCGCCACCGCCCTGGTCGAGGCGTACCTGCCCAAGCACCAGCTGACCCGCACCCTCGACCCGGTGCTGCGCGAACTGCACCGCGCCGGGCGGCTCGTGGAGGAGGTGGTCGCCGACGAGGAGTACACCCACCGCTCCGGCCTGGTCACCATCGCCCCCGGCGACAGCCGACTGCTCGACCCGGCCCTGGGCGGCGCCCCGCACCCGCGGCGCACCGCACTCGGCCCGCACACCAGCCTGCGCGCCGCCGCCGCCTTCGCCCGGCCCCGCACCAACTCCCCGGGATTCCGGCAGAACGACGCCGCCGCCCGCGCGCTGCTGCGGGCACTGGCCGCGCTCCCGGCCGCCGTCCCGGGGCCCGTCGTCGATCCCCCTCCCGCCCGCCGCCGCCAGGGCACCCGCCTCGCCGCGCTGTCGGCGGTCGCCGCCCCTGCTCCGCCGTGCGGTCAGCGCACCCCGCCACCGCCGCGCCCGCCCTCCGGCCGGACGAGGGGGGCCTGAAGGCGGGCCCCGGGGTGGGCGCGGCAAGCGGGTTCAGGACCCCTCCCGGCCTCTCCGACTCCACCGACGCCCGTTCAGCCCCCCTCCCCCCGCCTTCACCCGGGTGGAAGGATGGCCCCCGAGCCCCCGCGCCGAAGCGGCGGGCCCGGCGGGCCCGGTGTCACCCCGGTGTCACGGCCGCCGGACGAGCAGAGCCGAGGAGAAGCGGTCATGGCCAAGCAGGCCCCGCAGAGCGACCCGGCGCAGGACGCCCCCGAGGTGTCCGCGCCCCAGCACGCGGCGGCCGGGCTGCCCGCGGTCGGCCACAGCCTGCGGATGGCCGCCGAGCAGATGGGCCCCCTGCGCACCCTCGCCACGCTGCGCAAGGTCAACCAGCCGGACGGCTTCGACTGCCCCGGCTGCGCCTGGCCGGAGCCGGGCAAGACGCACACGGCGGAGTTCTGCGAGAACGGCGCCAAGGCCGTGGCCGAGGAGGCCACCGAGCGCCGGATCCGCGCCGAGTTCTTCGCCGCCCACCCGGTCGCCGAGCTGGCCGAGCGCTCCGGCTACTGGCTGGGCCAGCAGGGCCGCCTCACCCAGCCGATGCTGCTCGACGAGGGCGCCACCCACTACACGCCGGTCTCCTGGGACGACGCCTTCGCGCTGATCGCCGAGGAACTGCGCGCCCTGGACACCCCGGACGGCGCCGCCTTCTACACCTCCGGGCGGACCAGCAACGAGGCCGCCTTCGCGTACCAGCTGTTCGCCCGCCGGCTGGGCACCAACAACCTGCCGGACTGCTCCAACATGTGCCACGAGTCGTCCGGCTCGGCGCTCACCGAGACGCTCGGCGTCGGCAAGGGCAGCGTCAGCCTCAAGGACCTCTACCAGGCCGACCTGATCATCGTGGCCGGCCAGAACCCGGGCACCAACCACCCCCGGATGCTCTCCGCGCTGGAGCGCGCCAAGCGGGCCGGCGCCACCATCGTGAGCGTGAACCCGCTGCCGGAGGCCGGCCTGGAGCGCTTCAAGAACCCGCAGCACGCGCGCGGCCTGGTCGGCCACGGCACCAAGCTGACCGACCTGTTCCTGCAGATCCGCCTCGGCGGGGACCTGGCGCTGTTCCGCGCGCTCAACCGGATGATCCTGGAGCAGGACGGCGTCGACCGCGCCTTCGTCACCGAACACTGCCACGGCTTCGAGGAGTTCGAGGCGCAGGCGGGCACGACCGACCGCGCCGAGGTGCTCGCCGCGACCGGCCTGCCGTGGGAGCAGATCGAGGAGCTCGGCCGGCTGGTGCTGGGCTCCCGGAAGATCATCGTCTGCTGGGCGATGGGCCTCACCCAGCACAAGCACGCCGTCCCGACCATCCGCGAGGTGGTCAACTTCCTGCTGCTGCGCGGCAACGTCGGCCGCCCGGGCGCCGGGGTCTGCCCGGTGCGCGGGCACAGCAACGTCCAGGGCGACCGGACGATGGGCATCTTCGAGCGGCCCTCGACGGCCTTCCTGGACGCGCTCGGCAAGGAGTTCGGCTTCGAGCCGCCGCGCGCGCACGGCCTCGACTCGGTGGACACCATCCGGGCGATGCGCGACGGCCGGATCGGGGTGTTCTTCGCGATGGGCGGCAACTTCGTCGCGGCCACCCCGGACACCGACGTCACCGAGGCGGCGATGCGCCGCTGCCGGCTGACCGTGCACGTCTCCACCAAGCTCAACCGCTCGCACGTGGTCACCGGCGCCCGCGCACTGATCCTGCCCACCCTGGGCCGCACCGACCGGGACGTCAGCGGCGCCGGCGCCCAGTTCGTCAGCGTCGAGGACTCGATGGGCCAGGTGCACTCCTCGCGCGGCGGCCTGCGCCCGCCCGCCCCGGGCCTGCTCTCCGAGACCGCGATCGTCTGCCGGCTCGCCCGCAGCGTCCTCGGCCCCGGGGACACCGTGCCGTGGGAGGACTTCGCCGCCGACTACGACACCCTGCGGGACCGGATCGCCCGGGTCGTCCCCGGCTTCGAGGACTACAACGAGAAGGTCCGCCGCCCCGGCGGCTTCACCCTGCCGCACGGCCCGCGCGACTCCCGGACCTTCCCCACCGCGACCGGGAAGGCCAACTTCACCGTCAACCCGCTCACCGCCCCCGAGGTCCCGCCGGGCCGCCTGCTGTTGCAGACGCTGCGCTCGCACGACCAGTACAACACCACCATCTACGGCCTGGACGACCGCTACCGGGGCATCAAGGGCGGCCGCCGGGTGGTCCTGGTCAACCCGGCCGACGCCGCCGAACTGGGCCTGGCCGAGGGCGCCTTCGTCGACCTGGTGAGCGAGTGGCGGGACGGCGTCGAGCGGCGCGCCCCGCACTTCCGGGTGGTCCACTACCCGGTGGCCCGCGGCGGCGCGGCGGCCTACTACCCGGAGACCAACGTGCTCGTCCCGCTGGACTCCACCGCCGACATCAGCAACACGCCGACCTCCAAGGCCGTGGTCGTCCGCTTCGAGCCGGACACCGGCGCCCCGGTGTGACGCACGCGAAGGCCGCCCGGTGTCCGTGGACGCCGGGCGGCCTTCGTCATGGCTCAGGCCCTGTCCGGACCTAGTTGGTGCCGAGCGGCAGTGTCGCGGTGGCGCTGCCCGGGGCCCCGGCGCTCGCCGAGCCGGTGGTGGTGGAGGCCGCGGTGCCGGTGGAACCCGGGGTGCCGGTACCGGTGCCGGTGCCGGTCGGCGCGGGCGTCGCCGGACCTGTGCCGGTCGGCGTCGGGGTGCCCGTCCCGGTCGGGGTCGGCGTGCCCGTCCCGGTCGGGGTCGGCGTGGGCGTGGACGTGCCGGGGGCGGTGGTGCCGGTGCCGGACGGCGTCCCCGGGTCGGTGGGCGTTCCGGTCCCGGTGCCGGACGGCGTGCCGGTGCCGGTGTCCGCGGGCGTGCCCGGGGTGGTGGACGGCGTGCCCGGGGTGGCCGGCGGGTTGGCGGGTGTGCCGGGGGCCGGGGCGGTCGGGACCTGGTTGGCCGGGCTGGGCGCGATCGGGGTGACGGTGTCCCAGCCGGCGGGCAGGTCTGGCACCTTCCAGCTGCCGCCGGCCTCGTCCGCCGCGCCGGACGGGTCGGGCCGCACCGCCCCGAGGATCGGCATCGAGCCGATCGGCGACACCTTGATGACGGCGCCCGGCCGGGGTGCCTGGACGACCAGCCCGCCGCCGATGTACATCGCGACGTGCGTGGCGCCCTCGAAGTAGATGACCAGGTCGCCGGGGCGCAGCTGGTTCAGCGCGATGTGCGGGAGCTGGGCCCACTGCTCCTGGCTGGTGCGCGGGATCGGCAGCCCGGCGTGCAGCCAGGCCTGCGAGGTGAGGCCCGAGCAGTCGAAGGAGTCCGGCCCCGCGCCGCCCCACAGGTACGGCTTGTTGAGCTGGGCGAGCGCGAAGGCGACGGCGGTGCGGCCGGCCGCCGACGGGGTGCGCTCGCCCTTGCCGAGGGCGCCGGAGGCGAGGAAGGTGAGCTGGGCCTCGTCGGCCTTGGCCTTCTCCAGCTTCTCCAGTTCGGTGCGCTGGGCGCCGGTGAGCGAGGAGACCAGCTGCTCGACGGAGGCGAGGTCGGTGGCGACCTTGGCCTTGGCGGCGTCCTGCTGGGTGACCAGCGTCTGGGAGGTCTTGAGCGCGTCCTCGGTCTGCTTCGTCAGGCCGGCGAGGGCCTCGCGGTCGGTCTTCAGCCGGTCCAGGAACTCGGACTGCGAGCGGCTGGCGGCGGTGAGCAGTTCCGCGATGGTGACGGCCTCGTACGGGTCCTTGGAGAGCAGCAGTTCGGCGTAGGCGGAGGCGGCGCCGTTGCGGTACTGGGCGGCGGCGAGCTGGGAGGCGATGTCGGTGCCGGCGTCGACCTGCTTCTGCTGGCGGTCCAGCCGGCCCTGGAGGTCGGTGAGCGCGGCCTGCTGCTCGGCGACCTTGGCGACGGCGCCGTTGTACTGCTCGGTGGCGGTCTCGGCGCTCTGGTAGAGCGTGTGCAGCTGGTCGAGCAGCGGGCCGAGGGTGGCCTTGGCGGCGGCGAGCGGGTCGCCGTCCGGGCTGGCCGCGGTGATCGAGGCGCCCGGGTCGGGGGCGGCGTACGCGGCCTGCGCGGCGAGCGGGAGGGCGAGCGCGGCGGCCGCGAGGGCGGCTCCGCAGCGCAGTGCCGCCCGCAGCCAGGGCCGTACGACTGCCGTTTCAGTGCGCTGTGCAGCCCCACCCATGGGTTGGTCCTCCCCGCCCCAGCCTGTCACCGGCGTCCCCGGATCCCGCAGATCCTCCCACGGGTTACTCACCGGAAACAGGGCGCATCCGGACTGGGAGGTTAATTCTGGGTTGATCTGTGAGACAGCTCTCAGCAAACCGGAGCGAACCGGGGCGAACTTCGCTAATGTCCAGCTCAGCGCGACCGCCGACACCCTTCCGAAAGCTTCCGGACACCACCGGGACACCAGCGGAACCACGATTCCCGGCTCAGTTCACCTTCCGTTTACCAAACAGACCTACGGTCGCGACGACACCAACGTCCGTGCGACAACTACGACGATTGTTTGGGTATGGAACACATCTCGTTCCTGGTAGCCGTTGTGATCATCACGGCGCTCGCCTTCGACTTCACCAACGGGTTCCACGACACCGCCAATGCGATGGCCACCTCCATCGCGACGGGAGCCCTCCGGCCGAAGGTCGCGGTCACCATCGCGGCCGTCCTCAACTTCGCGGGCGCGTTCCTGTCCGTGAAGGTCGCCACCACCATCTCCGGCGGCATCGTCAACGAGAAGAGCGGCATCCACCCCGAGATCATCTTCGCCGCGCTGGCGGGCGCGATCCTCTGGAACCTGCTGACCTGGCTGCGCGGCCTGCCGTCCAGTTCCTCGCACGCGCTGTACGGCGGCCTGATCGGCGCCACCGTCGTCGGTGTCGGCATGAACGGCGTCAACTTCGACACCGTCCTCTCCAAGATCCTGATCCCGGCGATCGCCTCCCCGCTGGTCGCCGGCCTGGCCTCCTGGGGCGCCACCAAGCTGGCCTACGCGATCACCCGCAAGGGCAACGAGACCACCGCCACCAAGGGCTTCAAGACCGGCCAGATCTTCTCGTCCTCGCTGATCTCGCTCGCGCACGGCACCAACGACGCCCAGAAGACGATGGGCATCATCACCCTGACCCTGGTGTCGGTCGGCGCCCTGCCGCACGGCGCGCTGCCGCCCACCTGGGTGATCATCTCCGCGGGCGCCGCGATCGCGCTCGGCACCTACATGGGCGGCTGGCGGATCATCCGCTCGATGGGCAAGGGCCTCGCCGACATCAAGGCGCCACAGGGCTTCGCCTCCGAGTCGGCCGCCGCGACCGTCATCCTGACCTCCTCGCACATGGGCTTCGGCCTCTCCACCACCCAGGTCTGCTCCGGCGGCATCATGGGCGCCGGCCTCGGCGGCCCGAAGGCCGAGCTGCGCTGGAGCCTGGTGCGCCGCATGGTCTACACCTGGGCGCTGACCCTGCCGGCCGCCGCGCTGGTCTCGGGCGGCGCCGCGCTGCTGGTCCGCCAGGGCACCTGGGGCATCGTCCTGGTGGGCGCCGTGCTGGTGGCCGGCTCCGGCGCGATGTGGCTGATCTCCCGCCGCCAGCCGATCAGCGCGGACAACGTCAACGACGTCAACGACGTCACCCCGGTGGAGGTCCCCGCCACCGCCGCCCCCGCGAACGCCCCCACCCCCGCCTCGACCACGGTCGCGGCCTGAGCGCCGCAGGCTGAGGAGCACCCGCCATGCACATCAAGTGGAACGCCCTGGCCCAGACCGCCGGTGCCAGCTTCGGCATCACCGTCGCCGTGGTCTCCGTCTTCGCACTCGGCATCCTGGCCCTGTCCCGCCGCGAGGCCGCGCTGAGCGCCCGCGAGGGCGAGGCCGCCCAGGAGCCGGGCGGCGGCCGGCTGGCCCTGGCCGGCGCCTACGCCTGCTTCGGCCTCTGCGCCGCGGCCGTCGTCTACGGCCTGGTCCTGATCGCCGCGCCGTAGCGCGTGGTCCTGATCGCCGCGCCGTAGCGCGTGGCCGACGGTTCCCGCCGTCCGCGCGCGGGACGAACCGAACGGGCCGGGGAGTGTGATCCACACTCCCCGGCCCGTTCGCGCATCCCCGCCCGGAGTCAGCCCTGCTGGCTGGTCTTCAGCGCGGTCTCCCGGATGAACAGCACCGTGACGAAGGCCAGCGCCGCGAACGGCGCGGCCCACAGGAAGACGGTGCCGACGCCGTGCCCGAACGCGTCCGTCACCAGCGGGACGATCGGGGCGGGCAGCTTGTGCAGGTCCGGGATGCCCCCGCCGCCGGCCGCGCTCGCGGCCGGGATGTGCGCGGCGGCCAGGTTCTCCGCGAGGTAGTGGGTCACCTTGCTGTTCATCAGCGCGCCGAGCGCGGAGACGCCCATCGCGCCGCCCATGGTGCGGAAGAACGTCACCACGGAGCTGGCCGCGCCGAGCTCGTGGCGCGGCACCGTGTTCTGCACCGCGAGCACCAGGTTCTGGCTGGTCAGGCCGAGGCCGATGCCGGTGATCGCCATGTAGACGCAGAGCAGCTTGTAGTCGGTGTCGGCGCGGGCGGTGGCGAGCAGGCCGAAGCCGATCGCGAGCAGCGCCGTGCCGGCGACCAGGTAGGCCTTCCACTTGCCGTACTTGGTGATCAGCCGGCCGGCGATGGTGGAGGCGAGCGCCAGTCCGAGGATCATCGGCAGGGTCATCAGGCCGGCCATGGTCGGGGACTTGGCGCGGGCCAGCTGGAAGTACTGGCTGAGGAAGGTGGTCGCGCCGTACATCCCGACGCCGACCAGCACGCTGGCCACCGCGGCCAGGGTGACGGTGCGGTACTTGAAGAGGTCCGGCGGGATGATCGGCTCGGCCGCGCGGCGCTCGATCACCACGGCGAGGGCGCCCAGCAGCAGGCCGCCGCCGACCATCGCGGCGGTCTGCCAGGACAGCCAGTCGTAGTTCGTGCCGGCCAGCGTGATCCAGATCATCAGCAGGCTGACGGCGCCGGTGATGACCAGCGCGCCCAGGTAGTCGATCTTCGCCTTGCGCTTGACCACCGGCAGCTTGAGGGTGCGCTGCACCACCAGGATCGCGGCCAGCGCGAACGGGATGCCGACGTAGAAGCACCAGCGCCAGCCCAGCCACGAGGTGTCCACGATGACGCCACCGATCAGCGGTCCGCCGATGGTGGCCAGCGCGAAGACCGCGCCGAAGTAGCCGCTGTAACGGCCGCGCTCGCGCGGCGGGACCATCGCGGCCAGGCAGATCTGGCCCAGCGCGACCACACCGCCGGCACCGATGCCCTGGAGGGCGCGGCAGGCGATCAGCTCGGCGGTGTTCTGGGAGAGGCCGGCCAGGGCGGAGGTGGCGATGTAGATCAGCAGGGCTATCTGGAGCAGCAGCTTCTTGCTGACGAGGTCGGAGAGCTTGCCCCAGATCGGGGTGGAGGCGGTCAGGGTCAGCAGGGCCGCGGTGATCACCCAGGTGTAGGCGGACTGGCCGCCGTGCAGGTCGGTGAGGATGTGCGGCAGGGCATTGGAGACGACGGTCGACGAGAGCACGGCCACGAAGAGGCCGAGCAGCAGGCCGGACAGCGCCTCCATCACCTGCCGGTGGGTCATCGGTTGATCGTCGACGGCGGCTCCGACGGTCGCCTCGGCTGTGACGGTCATCTGGGTCCTTCGGCGGGAGGAGTGAGCGGGGAGTGGGGGGTGCGCGGGCAGGGAAATTTCGTTGCCTTACGCAACCATAGGCTCGATGGTTGACTAAGGCAACTTTCTTCAAGCCCAAGTAAAGGCCGCGCCCCAGCCGCCGCAGACCCAGACCTGGATCCAGCCACCGTGGACCCGACCCCCGCCCCGGGCCCCGACCCCCGGTCACTCCGCCGGCGGCTCCCCGATCACGTCGTTGAAGCGGTGCAGCAGCACCGCGAAGCGGTCCACGTCCTCCGGCGACCAGCTGCCCAGCAGCTCCCGCACCCGCCGCATCCGGACGTCCCGGGCCACCAGGTAGCGCCGCCGCCCGTCCTCGGTCAGCGAGACCAGCGCGGCCCGGCGGTCCAGCGGATCCGTCTCCCGGGCCACCAGGCCCAGCTCCTCCAGTGCCCGGATCTGCCGGCTCACCGTGGCCTTGCCGACCGCGAAGTGCACGCCGACGTCCGTCACCCGCACCCGCCCGGCCTGCTCGATGTAGCCGAGCATGCTGTACGCCATCCCCTCCAGCTCGGGGTGCACCCGGCGTGAGAGCTCCGCCACTCGGGCCCGGCCCCGCCGGAACATCAGCGCGACCTCGCGCTCCACCGCCAGCAGGGATTCCTCGTCACTCACCGCGCCAGTATCCCGCAGCCACACTGGCTGGAAGGCGGCGCGTGGGGTGCGACAAGCTAACTAGTTCATGGTATGAAGTATCCGTTTTCCCCCAATACACAAGGAGATGTGGATGGCCGCCCCGGGGCAGGGTTTCGTCGCTGAACTGAAGGGCGCGGTCACACCGCGTGCGGCACTGCTCGTGATCGGCGTGCTGCTGCTGCAGCTCGGCTTCATCACCTCGTACGTCGGGGCGCTGCACCACCCGGCCCCGCACGAGCTGTCGATCGCGGTGGTCGCCCCGCCGCAGGTCGCCCCCAAGCTGGTCCAGGCGCTGGAATCCGTGCCGGACGACGCCGTCAAGGCCGTCACCGCCCCGGACGCCGAGACGGCCACCCAGCAGATCAAGGACCAGAAGATCTACGCCGCGCTGGTCGTGAACCCGACCGGCACCGAGGACACCCTGCTGGTCGGCGGCGCCCGCGGCACCTCCGCCGCCAAGGCCGCCGAGTCCGTCACCACCGCGCTGGACAAGGCCCAGGGGCGCACCGTCAAGGTCGAGGACGTCGTGCCGCTCGCCAAGGGCGACACCAACGGCCTCTCCGCGTTCTACCTGGTCATCGGCTGGTGCGTCGGCGGCTACCTGGTCGCCTCGATCCTCGGCATCAGCGCCGGCTCCAAGCCCGCCAACGTCCACCGCCTGCTGATCCGCCTCGGCGTGCTGGCGCTGTACTCGGTCGGCGCGGGCCTCGGCGGCACGATCATCGCCGGACCGGTGCTGGACGCGCTGCCCGGCTCGATCCTGGCCCTGACCGGCATCGGCGCCCTGGTGGTGTTCACGGTCGGCGCGTTCACCATGGCGCTGCAGTGCCTGTTCGACGTCATCGGCATCGGCGTCGCGGTGCTGATCTTCGTGGTGCTGGGCAACCCGAGCGCCGGCGGCGTCTACCCGGCACCGATGATGCCGCCGTTCTGGCGGGCCATCGGCTCGCTGATCCCGAACGGCGCCGGGACCAGTGCCACCAAGTCGATCGCCTACTTCGGCTCCACCAACCTGGGCATGCCGATCGTGGTCCTGGTGGTCTGGGCGCTGATCGGCATCGGCGTCGCCTACCTGGCCGTGCTGCGCGGCCCGCGCTCCGGCGGCCGCGAGATCGTCGCCGCCGAGGCGTCCTCCGAGGCCTGATCCCCCGCGTTCCTGCGCCCGAGCCCCCGGCCGCCCGGCCGGGGGCTCGGGTGCGTCCCGGGCCGGGAGGTCAGCCGCCGGCGAGCCGGCCCGGGTCCGCGACGACCGCCCGCACCACACCCACCGCGGCGCCCAGCAGCGGCCCGCGCCGGCCCAGCCGGGACACCGTCAGCCGCTCGTCCGACCAGGGCCGCACCGTCACCCGGGCGGCCAGCTCGGCCCGCATCGCCGGCAGCAGCCAGGGCGCCAGCCGGGCGTAGCCGCCGCCCAGCACCACCTCGGCCGGGTCCAGTAGGTTGACCGCCCCGGCGGCCGCGATGCCCAGCGCCGAACCGGCCCCGGCCAGCACCGCGAGGGTCGGCTCGTCCCCGGCCTCGGCCCGCCCGGCGAGCAGCGTCACCCAGTCGCCCCGCGCGCCCGCCGGCCCGGCCGCCCGCAGCACGGCCGCCTCCCCCGCGTACTGCTCCAGGCAGCCGTGCGCGCCGCAGGCGCAGCGGTGGCCGTCCGGGTGGACCGGTACGTGGCCGAACTCGCCCGCGTAGCCGCGCGCCCCGCGCAGCAGCCGCCCGCCGACCACGATCGCCGCCCCGACGCCGGCCTCGGCCGAGACGTACAGGAAGTCCTCCGGCCCGCCGCCCAGCCACCGTTCGGCCAGCCCGCCCAGGTTGGCCTCGTTGTCCGCCTCGACCGGCAGCTCGGCCAGTTCGGCCGCGCCGGCCGCCCGCAGCGCCGGGCGCAGTTCGGCCGCCAGCGGGACGTCCCGCCAGCCCAGGTTGGCGGCCCGCTGGAGCACCCCGCCGGAGGTGCCGACCAGCCCGGGGACGGCCAGGGTCAGCCCGGCCGGGCGCAGGCCCGCCTCGGCGACGGCCGCGTGCAGCAGTTCGGCGAGGTCGGCCATGACCGCGGCGGGCCGGCGGCCCCGGTTGCGGACCTCGCGGCGGCGCCAGGTCCGGACCTCGCCGCTCAGGTCGACCACGCAGGCGCCGAGGTGCTCCACGCCGATCTCGGCGCCGAGGCCGCCGGGCCCGAGCGGGTTGAGCCCGAGCGCGGTGCCGGGGCGGCCGACCTTGCCGCTGGGAGCGGCCGGGCCCTCCTCGACGACCAGGCCGCCGGCGATCAGCTGTTCGGCGAGCGAGGAGACGGCGGCCCTGGTCAGCCCGGTCTCGGCGGCCACCTCGGCCCGGGAGCGCGGGGCGCGCGCGATCACCCCGAGCACCAGGGCCAGGTTGGCCCGGCGCATCCCCTGCTGGCTGGCGGGCCCGCTCCGAACCGCGTCCGGTTCCCCGCGCATAACCCTCACCTCACGGCCTTATGGGGCATCCCGTGGCATCTCGGGTGCAGCGTAACCGGGTTCGTACCCCGGGTGCGCCCGTTCGGCGGGCCGGGTGAAGACCCACCGCTGCATCGCCCAGAAGCGGAACAGCATCGCGGCGAAGGTGCCGACGACCATCCCGCTGAGGAAGTCCGCGGTCTCCTGGACGAACGGGCCGACGTACGGCTCGCGCAGGTCCAGGGCGTAGCGGGAGAGTGCCAGCGGCAGGTCGTTGACGGCGATCGCCATGGCGCTGACCAGGAAGAACAGCAGTGCCTCACGTGGGTGCCCGGCCGTCCGGAAGGCCCAGCGACGGTTGAGCACGTAGGAGACGACGGTCGAGAGCACGGTCGCGACCGTCAGCGCGACCACCGGCTTGTGCTCCAGCACGGTGAACTTCAGCTCGAAGTCGGTCACCGTGGTGAGCACGAAGCAGGCGCCGCCGACCAGCAGGAATTTCACCAGCCTGCGGTGCCGCACCAGGAACGGACGCAGCCGGGCCGGCACCCGGGCCAGGGCGCGCTGCGTGGGGGACGGCATCTCCGCAGTGTGGCACGCGCAGACGCCGTCCTCCCGTCGATCCTCCCGCCGACCCGGCGCGGCCGGGTCAGGCCGCCGCGGCCAGGACCTTGGCCGGCTCCAGGGCCAGCTCCAGCACCTCCCGCACGTCCGCCACCGGGTGCACGGTGAGCCGCTCCAGCACCTCGGCCGGGACGTCGTCCAGGTCGGCCTCGTTGCGCTTGGGGATGATCACCGTGGTGACGCCGGCCCGGTCGGCGGCGAGCAGCTTCTGCTTCACCCCGCCGATCGGCAGCACCCGCCCGGTCAGCGACACCTCGCCGGTCATCGCCAGGTCGGTGCGCACCTTGCGGCCGGACAGCAGCGAGGCGAGCGCCGTGGTCATGGTGATGCCGGCGCTCGGCCCGTCCTTGGGGACGGCCCCGGCGGGGACGTGCAGGTGCACGCCGCGGTCGCGCAGCGAGGTGACCGGCAGCTCCAGTTCGGCGCCGCGCGAGCGCAGGTAGGAGAGCGCGATGTGCGCGGACTCCTTCATCACGTCGCCCAGCTGCCCGGTGAGGGTGAGCCCGGTGCCGCCGGTCTCGGCGTCGGCGAGCGAGGCCTCGATGTAGAGGACGTCGCCGCCGGCGCCGGTCACGGCGAGGCCGGTGGCCACGCCGGGGACGGCGGTGCGCCGCTCGGCCGGCGCCTGGGCGGCCTCCGGCACGTGGTGGGGCCGGCCGATCAGGGCGCGCAGCTCGTCCGGGCCGATCGCGGCGGGCAGTTCGCGCTCGCCGAGCTCGGCCTGGGCGGCGATCCTGCGCAGCACCCGGGCGATCGAGCGCTCCAGGTTCCGCACGCCGGCCTCCCGGGTGTACTCCCCGGCCAGTCGGCGCAGCGCCGCCTCGTCGACGCTGACCTGCCCGCCGCCCAGTCCGGCCTTCTCGCGCTGGCGCGGGAGCAGGTGGTCGCGGGCGATGACGACCTTCTCGTCCTCGGTGTAGCCGTCGAGGCGGACGAGCTCCATCCGGTCGAGCAGCGCCTCGGGGATGGCCTCCAGCACGTTGGCGGTGGCGAGGAAGACGACGTCCGAGAGGTCGAGCTCGACCTCCAGGTAGTGGTCCCGGAAGGTGTGGTTCTGCGCCGGGTCCAGCACCTCCAGCAGGGCGGCGGCCGGGTCGCCCCGGTAGTCGGAGCCGACCTTGTCGATCTCGTCGAGCAGGACGACCGGGTTCATCGAGCCGGCCTCCTTGATCGCCCGCACGAGCCGGCCGGGCTGCGCGCCGACGTAGGTGCGCCGGTGGCCGCGGATCTCGGCCTCGTCCCGGACGCCGCCGAGCGCGACCCGGACGAAGGTGCGGCCCATGGCGCGGGCCACGCTCTCGCCGAGCGAGGTCTTGCCGACGCCGGGCGGACCGACCAGCGCCAGCACCGCGCCTCCGCGCCGGCCGCCGACCAGCCCGAGCCCCTGGTCGGCCCGGCGCTTGCGCACCGCGAGGTACTCGACGATGCGGTCCTTCACGTCGGCGAGGCCGGCGTGGTCGGCGTCCAGCACGGCGCGGGCGCCGGCGATGTCGTACGCGTCCTCGGTGCGCTCGTTCCAGGGCAGCTCCAGGACGGTGTCCAGCCAGGTGCGGATCCAGGGGCCCTCGGGGGACTGCTCGGAGGCCCGCTCCAGCTTGTCCACCTCCTTGAGGGCCGCGTCGCGGACCTTCTCGGGCAGGTCGGCGGCCTCGACCCGGGCGCGGTAGTCGCCCTCCTCGTCGGCCGGGTCGCCGTTGAGCTCGGCCAGTTCCTTGCGGACGGCCTCCAGCTGGCGGCGGAGCAGGAACTCCTTCTGCTGCTTCGCCACGCCCTCCTCGACGTCCTTGCGGATGGTGTCGTTGACCTCCTCCTCGGCGAGGTGGTCGCGCAGCAGGGTCAGCGCGTACTCCAGGCGGGCGGCCTGGTCGGCCTCCAGCAGCACCTTGAGCTTCTGCTCGGCGGTGGCGAAGGGCGCGTAGCCGATGTTGTCGGCGAGCTCGCCGACGCCCTCGATCTGGGCCACCCGGTCGACGATCTGCCAGGCGCCGCGCCTGCGCAGCCACTGGGTGGACAGCGCCTTGTACTCCTTGACCAGCTCGGCGGCCCGGCCGGCCACCGGGGTGTCCACCGAGGACTCCCGGAAGGGCGTGGTCTCCACCCAGAGGGCGGCGCCGGGGCCGGTGGTGCCGGCCCCGATGCGGACCCGGCGCACGGCGCGCACCAGCGCGGCCGGCTCCCCGTCGGCCAGCCGCCCGACCTGTTCGACGGCGGCCAGGGTGCCGACCGCCGCGTACGAGCCGTCCACCCGCGGGACCAGCAGGACCTGCGGCTTGCCGGTGCCGGTGGCCGCCGCGCGGGCGGCCTCGACCGCGGCGCGCACCTCGGTGTCCTTGAGGTCCAGCGGGACGACCATGCCCGGCAGGACGACCTCGTCGTCGAGCGGCAGCACGGGCAGGGTGAGCGGTGTGGACGTCGATGCCATGATCTCTCCCCAGTCAGTGAAGTTGAGTCGACCTGACTAAGGCCTGGCGCGCGCCGGATGTTCCCGGGGCGGTGTTCGCCGTGAGCGAACAGGGAGGGGGTGCGGAGCGAACGGGGGGAGGGCGCGGGAAGTGCCGTCAAAAGCACGCGGGAGCGGCACCCGGAGGGGTCAGCGCACGTCCAGGACCGGAGCGCCGCCCGGCGCGGGCGAGGAGCCCGCGGCCGGCGCCTCGACCCGCCGCGCCCGCGGCCTCGGCCGCGGACGGCGGGCCTGGGCCCGGCGCAGCCAGCGCCACAGCGCCACCCCGGTGAGCACCGCGGCCGGGTGCCCCACGGCGGTGACCAGGTCCCGCTCGGTGAGGATCTGCTCGGCGATCAGCAGCCCGGCGCCGCCGAGCGCGACCAGCCGCCCGCGCCACGGCAGCAGCCCGGCCACCGCACCCAGGCAGGTGAGCACGCCGTAGCTGACGCCGATGTCCAGGTAGTCCAGCGCCGCGGTCTCCATCCGCCCGGTCTCCACCGCGGTGATCACCACACCCTGGGACAGCAGCGTGGCCGTGACGTGCCCGATCGCGAAGACCGCCGCCGCCCGGGCGGGACCGATCCGGCGCTCCAGCGGCGCGAGGGTGACGGCGAATCCCCACAGGTAGGGCATCCACACCTCGCCGGCCACCCAGAAACCGCTGAGCAGCAGCGCGCGCAGGGGGTGCTGCAGGAGGTTGTGGCCGTCGGAACTGGAGGCCTCCTGCAGCCGCTGCACGAGTTCCGGATCGGCGAGTTTGGCAAAGGTCGTGGTGGCGCCCACCACGGCGAGATAGCCGAGGGTGAAGGGGTTTCGCCGGGGTGTCGGCACCCGCGCCAGCAGCCACTCGACGACGCCGGTGCGCAGACCGTGCCGGAGCATGCCGTACGGCGGGCCGGCGGGCGACGCCCCGACCCGTCCGGCACCTCGCCGCAGTCCAGCCATGCCGCCCTCCGCTCCACGCCGGCAGCCACCGGCCCCTCACCAGGTGCCCAACGTACCGGCGCGCGCCGCGGATCCCGCCCTGCGGGGCGTTGTCGTGGCCACGTTACGTCGAGGTTCTGAGAGGCATCTGAGAAAAGCCGGTGAAGACCGTCAGGAAACCGGTCGACCGGATTCCTGATATTGGTCCAGACCTTCTTCCGGCGGGCGCACCGACAGGGGCTCTGACCGGCGACTTGGCGTCAACTCGACTGCATACGTACCGTTACGCAGAGAAAAATCGCCGGGTAAGGTATCGGCCCGTGCCCACTCGTGCAGTGGGCTCCGAGGGCGGCCCGACAGCCGGCCCACGGGCCGGAAACGTCCGGTCCACCTGCCGGGAGGCATCCGCTGTCCGTACGCTGCGAAGTGCGCGGGAGAAGTGGGCGGGCGACAATCCGCCCGCCGACCCGCACGCACGACGGGACGGCGGACCCGGCACAGTCCACGACGGAACAAGACTACGAGCGGAGCCCGCCATCCCCACAGGTGGCCGGCCCGCAGCCCTGGGGGCGGTGGCGTGACCGTGACAGAACTTCAGCAGGACAACAACCACAGCGGCGGCACGGTGAGCAGCCAACGCAGAGTGCTGGTGGTGGAGGACGAGCCGACGATCGCGGAGTCGATCGCGGCCCGGCTGGGCGCGGAGGGCTTCAAGGTCGCCGTGGCCCACGACGGGCCGGGCGCGGTCGACGGCTTCCACACCTGGCAGCCGGACCTGGTGGTCCTCGACATCATGCTGCCCGGCTTCGACGGCCTTGAGGTGTGCCGCCGGATCCAGGCGCAGCGCCCGGTGCCGGTGCTGATGCTGACCGCGCGCGACGACGAGACGGACCTGCTGGTCGGCCTTGGCGTGGGCGCCGACGACTACATGACCAAACCGTTCTCGATGCGCGAACTGGCCGCCCGGGTCAACGTGCTGCTGCGCCGCGTCGAGCGCGCCCAGCAGGCGGCCCGCACGCCCGCGCTCGGCTCGCTGCGCTTCGGCGAGCTGGAGATCGACCACGTGCAGCGCCGGGTCCGGCTCGCCTCGGGCGACGTCCACCTGACGCCCACCGAGTTCGACCTGCTCGCCTGCCTGGCCGCGCAGCCGCGCGCCGTGCTGACCCGCGAGCAGCTGCTGGCCGAGGTCTGGGACTGGACGGACGCGTCCGGCACCCGCACCGTGGACAGCCACGTCAAGGCGCTGCGTCGCAAGATCGGCGCGAGCTGGATCCGTACCGTCCACGGCGTCGGGTACGCGCTGGAGGCCCCGCTCTCCTAGCGGCGAGCCTCGGGCGACGGGCCTCCGGGGGGCCCGTGTCCCGAACTGCCGCGCACCACGCGGGGGACGTACGCGGGGATCACAGGGGACCAATGACCTTTCCACAGCAACGCAACGGGGACACCGGCGGCACGCGGTCGCAGACGCTGGCCGCCCGCGCCGCCCGCCGGGTCTGGGCCGACATCAGGCCGCTCGACCCGGTCCGCTCGATCAAGGGCAAGCTCGCCCTGCTGGTGATCGTCTCCGTCTTCCTGGCCACCGGCATGGTGGTCGTGGCGATCCGGTCCGAGACCCAGATCCGGATCATCATGGTCTTCTCCATGATCGCCTCGCTGCTCTTCATGCAGTTCCTCGCGCACGGGCTGACCGCCCCCCTGCGCGAGATGACGGCCGCCGCCCGCGCGATGGCCTCCGGCGACTACAGCCGCCGGGTCGAGGTGAACTCGCGCGACGAGATCGGCGAGCTGGCGACCACCTTCAACCAGATGGCCGCCGACCTGGGGGCCGCCGACCGGCACCGCCGCGAGCTGGTCGCCAACGTCTCGCACGAGCTGCGCACGCCCATCGCCGCGCTGCGCGCCGTGCTGGAGAACGTGGTGGACGGCGTCGTCCAGCCCAATCCGGCGACCCTGGGGGCCGCCCTGGAGCAGACCGAGCGGCTCGGCCGCCTGGTCACCCACCTGCTGGACCTCTCCAAGATCGACGACGGCGTGGTCGACCTGGACGCCCGCCCCTTCGAGGTGCGCGAGTTCCTGGACGGCGTGCTGCGCGGGGTCACCGTGGACGGCGCGACGGCCGGCGGGGCGTTCTCCCGGCGCGGCGACGTCCGGCTGGCGCTGGAGGTCAGCCCGACCGGGCTGACCGGCGTGGCGGACCCGGAACGGCTCCACCAGGTGGTCGCCAACCTGGTCGACAACGCCTGCAAGCACTCCCCGCCCGGCGGCACCGTGACGGTGCGCGCGCGGCCCGACGGCGGGCCCGGCGGCCTGCTGCTGGAGGTCGAGGACGAGGGCCCGGGCATCCCGCCGGCCGACCGCGGCCGGGTGTTCGAGCGGTTCAGCCGCAGCGGCACCGCGACCGCCCAGGGGCCCGGCTCGGACGGCGGCACCGGCCTCGGCCTGGCCATCGCCCGCTGGGCGGTGGACCTGCACGGCGGTCGGATCGCGGTCGCCGAGTCGCCGCGCGGCTGCCGGATCGAGGTCCGGCTGCCGGGGCAGCGCTGAGGGTCGGATGTGTCACAGAAGCGATACAGACGTACACGAAGATCATTGGATGATCTACATGCACCTTTGTCCGGTTTTGCCCGGATATGCCCTATGGGTGGGCGCGATCGCTTCCCCTCAGATACGGCTTTCTAACGCACATTTTCAGCCAAACTGCAGGTCAGGACTGTGATCTGGGCGACGCCTGGGGCCCGGGGACTGCGCGATCACTGGTCAGGGGCGTAGCCTTAATCCCCGCTGTCCAAACATCCCAAAAGGAAGCGGAAGAGGGCGGTTGCCGCCGTGTCGCCACAGTCCCCTGAAACCCCCAATAGCTCGGCTAGCTCCACTGGCTTCGGTCCCAATGAGTGGCTCGTCGATGAGATCTACCAGCAGTACCTCCAGGACCCGAACTCGGTCGACCGAGCCTGGTGGGACTTTTTCGCCGACTACAAGCCCGGTACCGAGGTGACCCCAGTGACCCAGGCCGCGACCCAGGCCGGCCCCACGCCGACCCCTGCCGCTGCCCCCGCGCCCGCTGCTGCTGCTCCGGCCGCGACCGCCCCCGCCGCACCGGCCGCCCCGGCCGCTCCGGCGCCGGCCCCCGCGCCGCTCGCCGCAGCTCCCGTCGCGCCCCCGGCTCCGGCCCCGGCCCCCAAGGCCGCCGCCCCGGCCCCTGCGGCCGCTCCGGCCGCCGCCGCGGCGGATGCGCCCGCCGGCCCCGAGCTGATCCAGCTGCGCGGCCCGGCCAAGGCCGTCGCCACCAACATGGACGCCTCGCTGGAGGTGCCGACCGCGACCTCGGTCCGCGCGGTGCCCGCGAAGCTGTTGATCGACAACCGCATCGTCATCAACAACCACCTGCAGCGCGCCCGCGGCGGCAAGGTCTCCTTCACCCACCTGATCGGCTACGCCCTGGTCCAGGCCATCAAGGCCGCCCCGGGCATGAACTACAGCTACAAGGTGGAGAACGGCAAGGCCTTCCTGGTCAAGCCCGAGCACGTCAACCTCGGCCTGGCCATCGACCTGGTCAAGCCGAACGGCGACCGCCAGCTCGTCGTCGCGGCCATCAAGAAGGCCGAGACCCTCGACTTCTTCGGCTTCTGGCAGGCCTACGAGGACATCGTCCGCCGGGCCCGCGCCAACAAGCTGACCATGGACGACTTCACCGGCGTCACGGTCTCGCTGACCAACCCCGGCGGCATCGGCACCGTGCACTCCGTGCCGCGCCTGATGCAGAACCAGGGCACCATCGTCGGCGTCGGCGCCATGGAGTACCCGGCCGAGTTCCAGGGCTCCGCCCCGGAGACCCTGTCCCGCCTGGGCGTCTCCAAGATCATGACGCTGACCTCGACCTACGACCACCGCGTCATCCAGGGCGCGGCGTCCGGCGAGTTCCTGCGCGAGATCCACCGCCTCCTCCTCGGCGAGAAGGGCTTCTACGACGAGATCTTCGAGTCGCTGCGGATCCCGTACGAGCCGGTCCGCTGGGCCACCGACGTCGCCACCACCCACGACGACGAGGTCAACAAGACCGCCCGCGTCATGGAGCTGATCCACGCGTACCGTGTGCGCGGCCACCTGATGGCCGACACGGACCCGCTGGAGTACAAGCAGCGCAAGCACCCCGACCTGGACGTCACCACCCACGGCCTCACCCTGTGGGACCTGGAGCGCGAGTTCGCGGTCGGCGGCTTCGGCGGCCAGAAGATGATGAAGCTCCGCGACATCCTCGGCCTGCTGCGCAACACGTACTGCCGCACCGTCGGCGTCGAGTACATGCACATCCAGGACCCGAAGCAGCGCAAGTGGCTGCAGGAGCGCCTGGAGAAGCCGTACTCCAAGCCCGAGCGCGAGGAGCAGCTGCGCATCCTGCGCCGGCTGAACTCGGCCGAGGCCTTCGAGACCTTCCTGCAGACCAAGTACGTCGGGCAGAAGCGCTTCTCGCTGGAGGGCGGCGAGTCGCTCATCCCGCTGCTGGACGCCACCATCGACGCCGCCGCCGAGCACCGCCTCGACGAGGCCGTCATCGGTATGGCCCACCGCGGCCGCCTGAACGTGCTGGCCAACATCGTCGGCAAGCCGTACGGCAAGATCTTCGGCGAGTTCGAGGGCAACCTCGACCCGAAGTCGATGCACGGCTCCGGCGACGTGAAGTACCACCTCGGCTCCGAGGGCACCTTCACCGGCCTGGACGGCGAGACCATCAAGGTCTCGCTCGCCGCGAACCCCTCCCACCTGGAGACGGTCGACCCGGTCGTCGAGGGCATCGCCCGCGCCAAGCAGGACATCCTGGACCAGGGCGGCACCACCTTCCCGGTGCTGCCGATCCAGATCCACGGCGACGCGGCCTTCGCCGGCCAGGGCGTCGTCGCGGAGACCCTGAACATGTCGCAGCTGCGCGGCTACCGCACCGGCGGCACGATCCACCTGGTGGTCAACAACCAGGTCGGCTTCACCGCCGCCCCGGCGTCCTCGCGCTCCTCGATGTACTGCACCGACGTGGCCCGGATGATCGAGGCCCCGATCTTCCACGTCAACGGCGACGACCCGGAGGCCGTGGTCCGCGTCGCGCGGCTCGCCTTCGAGTTCCGCCAGACGTTCCACAAGGACGTCGTGATCGACCTCATCTGCTACCGCCGCCGCGGTCACAACGAGGCCGACAACCCGTCGTTCACCCAGCCGCTGATGTACGACCTGATCGACAAGAAGCGCTCGGTGCGCAAGCTGTACACCGAGGGCCTGATCGGTCGCGGCGACATCACCATGGAAGAGGCGGAGCAGGCGCTCCAGGACTTCCAGGGCCAGCTGGAGAAGGTCTTCGCCGAGGTCCGCGACGCCGCCCAGACCCCCGCCCCGGCCATCGCCGGCAAGCCGGTCGCCGACTTCCCGGTCAACATCCAGACCGGCATCTCCCAGGAGATGGTCAAGCGGATCGCCGCCTCGCAGGTCAACCTGCCGGACTGGCTGACCGTCCACCCGCGCCTGCTGCCGCAGCTCCAGCGCCGCGCCGCCTCCGTCGAGGACAACACCATCGACTGGGCGACGGGCGAGACCCTCGCCATCGGCTCGCTGCTCATGGAGGGCCACCCGGTCCGCCTGGCCGGCCAGGACAGCCGCCGCGGCACCTTCGGCCAGCGGCACGCCGTCCTGATCGACCGCAACACCGGCGAGGACTACACCCCGCTGCAGTACCTCACCGAGGACCAGGCCCGCTACACCGTCTACGACAGCCTGCTGTCGGAGTACGCGGCGATGGGCTTCGAGTACGGCTACTCGCTGACCCGCCCGAACTCGCTGGTCATGTGGGAGGCGCAGTTCGGCGACTTCGTCAACGGCGCGCAGACCGTGGTGGACGAGTACATCGCCTCCGCCGAGCAGAAGTGGGGCCAGCACTCGGGCGTCACCCTGCTGCTGCCGCACGGCTACGAGGGCCAGGGCCCGGACCACTCGTCCGCCCGCCCGGAGCGCTTCCTGCAGCTGTGCGCGCAGAACAACATGACGGTCGCCATGCCGACCCTGCCGTCGAACTACTTCCACCTGCTGCGCTGGCAGGCGCACAACCCGCACCACAAGCCGCTGGTCGTCTTCACCCCGAAGTCGATGCTGCGTCTCAAGGCCGCGGCGAGTGCGACCGAGGAGTTCCTGTCCGGCTCCTTCCGCCCGGTCATCGGTGACAACACCGTCGACCCGGCGCAGGTGCGCAAGGTCGTCATCACCGCCGGCAAGTTCTACTACGACCTGGCGGCGGCCCGCACCGAGCGCGGCGTCACCGACACCGCGATCGTCCGGGTCGAGCGGCTCTACCCGCTGCCGGTGGCCGAGCTCCAGGAGGAGCTCGCCCGCTACGGCGACGACGTCCAGTTCGTCTGGGCGCAGGAGGAGCCGGACAACCAGGGCGCCTGGCCGTTCATCGCGATGAACCTGGTCGACCACCTCCAGGTCGTCGTCGGCCGCAGCGCCAACGGCTCGCGGCTGCGCCGCGTCGCCCGCACGACGGCCTCGTCCCCGGCGGTCGGCTCGGCCAAGCGGCACGCCGCCGAGCAGCAGGCGCTGATCGAAGAGGTCTACTCGCTCTGAGGCCCTGAGGCCCCGAAGCGCTGGAGCACCGACGCCCGCGGCCCCCGTCCTCCCCTGGGAGACGGGGGCCGCGGGCGTCCCCGACTATCCTGACCAGGTCAATCCCCATCGGACCGGAGTGAACCCGTGTACTTCACCGACCGCGGCATCGAGGAGCTGCAGAACCGGCGCGGCGACGAGGAGGTCACCTTCGAGTGGCTGGCCGAGCGACTGCGCGAGTTCGTCGACCTCAACCCGGACTTCGAGATCCCCGTCGAGCGGCTGGCCACCTGGCTGGCCCGGCTCGACGACGAGGACGACGAGTGACCGGTGCGGTGCCGTTGCACTGAACCGCTGATGAGGGGCCCGGTAGGCGATCGCCTGCCGGGCCCCCCGCGTATCCGCGCCCGCCCGTAGGGGACGCCTCGGGGGCCGCTCCGGGGCGGCTCCGGGACGGGATCCGGGACGGCACGCTTGACTTGCGCGTCACGCGATATATCGTCTTTAAAAGAGAACGCGATACATCGCGATCGGCAACGGGAGGCGGCAGAGATGAGCCAGTGGACGGTCGAGGGACCCGAGAGGATCACCATCGACGAGACGGTCCGGGCGCTGCACGTGCGGATCATCGAGGGCACGGTGAACGTGGTGGCGGCCGAGGGCCCGGCCCGCCTGGAGGTCACCGAGCTCCAGGGCGAGCCGCTGCACGTGACCCTGGTGGACGGCGTCCTGACGGTCACCTACAAGGACATCAACAGCTGGGGCGAGTTCGGCGACCGGCTCAAGTCGGTCGACGCGGTCAAGGGCTTCTTCAGCTCCTTCAAGCGCAAGCGCGTCGCCGGCGTCACCCTGACCGTCCCGGCCGACGCCGAGGTCAAGGTCGGCACCGTCTCGGCCGACGCCACCGTCTCCGGGATCACCGGGCACGTCTCGGTGCAGAGCGCCAGCGGCGACGCCACCCTGGTCGGCCTGACCGGCCGCACCGAGGCCAACACCGTCACCGGCGACGTCGACGCCCAGTCGGTGGCCGGCCAGCTCAAGGTCAACACCGTCTCCGGCCAGCTCACCGTCGTCGCCGGCACCGCCGACCGGATCCAGGCCAACGCCGTCACCGGCGCCGTCACCCTGGACCTCGACGTCGCCAGCCCGGCCGACATCAAGGTCACCACCGTCAGCGGCCCGGTCGTCATCCGGATCCCCTCGCTGGCCGACGCCAAGGTCGAGGCCGGCTCCACCAGCGGCGACATCTCCAGCACCTTCGACGGCCTCAAGCTCAGCGGCAGCTGGGGCGCCAAGCGCCTGTCCGGCCAGCTCGGCGACGGCCGGGGCAGCCTCGCCGTGACCACCGTCTCCGGCGGCGTCACCGTGCTGCGCCGCCCCGACCCCGAGGACGAGTCGCCGGTGGTCGTCAAGGAGCTCCCGGCCGGACTCGGCAAGCCCGACCTCACCAAGGAGGCGTGAGATGACGCCCGTGTTCGGCCACGGCCGGCTCCGGCTCTACCTGCTGAAGCTGCTCGACGAGGCCCCGCGGCACGGCTACGAGGTGATCCGCCTGCTGGAGGAGCGCTTCCAGGGCCTGTACGCGCCCTCCGCCGGGACGGTCTACCCCCGGCTCGCCAAGCTGGAGCAGGAGGGCCTGGTCACCCACAGCACCGAGGGCGGCCGCAAGGTCTACCGGCTGACCGACGCCGGGCGTGCCGAACTGGAAGCCCGCCAGGGCGAGTTGGACGACCTGGAAGTGGAGATCCACGACTCCGTGGCGCAGTTGGCCGGGGCGATCCGCGAGGACGTCCGGGACAGCGCCAAGGACCTGCGTGAGGAGCTGTGGCAGGCCGCCCGGCAGGCCCCCCGGCCGGACCGCGCCGAGGGCGGGGACCCGTGGTCCGGCCCGTGGGGCGACAACGAGTCCTGGCAGCGCGCCAAGGAGGAGTTCGCCCAGTTCAAGCGGCAGGCCAAGGACCAGGCCAAGCGCGCCCGGGAGCAGGAGAAGGCCGCCAAGGCCAAGGCGAAGGCCGCCGAGGAGGAGGCCCGCAGGCTGCGCGAGCAGGCCAAGGCCTCGCGGACGGCCGCGCAGCAGGAGGCGCTGCGGATCAAGCGCCGGGTCGAGCAGCAGGTGCGCGAGCACGCCGCGAAGGGCGACTGGCCGACCGGCCTGGCCGAGGGCCTGGCCGAGCTGACCAAGGGCCTGTCCGGGCTGGCCGACGCGGCCCGCTGGGGCCAGCCGGCCGACGGGTCGGCCGAGGAGGTCACCGTCACCCGGATCGACCTGGACAAGGACGAGCCGACCACGCCGACCGCCCCGGCCGACCTGCCGCCGTGGGCGCGGACCGACCCGGCCGGCGACCCGGCCCGCGAACTGGAGCGGCTGCTCGACCGCTTCCGCGACCAGGTCCGCGACGCGGCCCGGGACGGCGGCGTGAGCAACGACAAGCTGGCCGAGGCCCGCTCGGTGCTGGGCGCGGCCGGCGAGCGGCTGAAGCGCCTGCTCGGCTGACCGGCAGGCCGGCAGGCCGCCGGACCACCGGACCACCACCGGCCCGGCACGCTCGGCGGAGCGTGCCGGGCCGGTCCGCGTCAGGATCACAAGACGTCACGGCGTCACGGCGTCACGGCGTCACGGCGTCACGGCGTCACGGCGTCAGCACGATCTTGCCGAAGACGTCGCCCTTGGCGAGCCGTGCGAAGCCGTCCCGGGCCTCGGCCAGCGGCAGCACCGAGTCGATCACCGGCCGGACGCCGGTGGTCGCGCACAGCGAGAGCAGCCCGGCCAGTTCCTCCTTGGTGCCCATGGTCGAGCCGACCACCTTGAGCTCCAGGAAGAAGATCCGGTTCAGCTCGGTGGTGCTCGGGTTGGGGCCTGAGGTGGCACCGGAGATGACGACGGTGCCGCCCGGGCGCAGCGCCTTCACCGAGTGCGCCCAGGTCGCGGCGCCGACCGTCTCCATCACCGCGTCCACCCGGGCGGGCAGCCGGGCGCCGCTCTCGAAGGCGGCGTCGGCGCCGAGTTCGACCGCCCGGCGGCGCTTGGCCTCGTCCCGGCCGGTGACCCAGACCCGCAGCCCGGCGGCCTTGCCGAGGACGATCAGCGCGGTCGCCACGCCGCCGCCCGCGCCCTGCACCAGGACGGTGTCGCCGGGCTTGACCCCGGCGTTGGTGAACAGCATCCGGTAGGCCGTCAGCCAGGCCGTGGGCAGGCAGGCGGCCTCTTCGAAGCTGAGTTCGGCGGGCTTGGGCAGCAGGTTCCAGGTGGGCACGGCCACCTGCTGGGCGAAGGTGCCCTGGTAGCGCTCGGTCAGGATGGACCGGGGCTCGTCCGGGCCGACCCCGTGGCCGCTCTGGCCGATCACCGAGTGGAGGACGACCTCGTTGCCGTGCTCGTCGACACCGGCGGCGTCGCAGCCGAGGATCATCGGCAGTCGGCCGGCGGGCAGGCCGACCCCGCGCAGCGACCACAGGTCGTGGTGGTTGAGGCTGGCGGCCCTGACCGTGACCACGCTCCATCCGGGGCGGGCCTGCGGCTCGGGGAGTTCGCCCAACTCCAGTCCGCTGAGCGGGTCATCGGCGTCGATACGTGCGGCGTAGGCAGCAAACATGCTGCGGACGATAGCCGCGCCGGCCGGGGCCGGGAACCACGCGCGGGTGTGACGCGTGTCCCGGCCCCGGCCGTGTCGGCGGCGCCGCTCACGCCGGGCCTGCCCGGCAGCGGCGCCCGGATCGTCAGATCCGGGCCACGCCCTCGGCCCGGGCGGCCTCGGCGACGGCCTTGGTGACCGCCGGGGCGACCCGCTCGTCGAACGGCGAGGGGATGACCTTCTGCGGCGTCAGCTCGTCGGCGACGACACCGGCCAGCGCCTTGGCGGCGGCCAGCTTCATGCCCTCGGTGATCCGGCTGGCCCGCACCTGGAGGGCGCCGGCGAAGATGCCGGGGAAGGCCAGCACGTTGTTGATCTGGTTCGGGAAGTCGCTGCGCCCGGTGGCGACGACCGCCGCGTACTTGTGCGCGACCTCGGGGTGGATCTCCGGGGTGGGGTTGGCCATCGCGAAGATGAACGCGCCCGCGGCCATGGTCGCGACGACCTCCTCCGGCACGGTGCCGCCGGAGACGCCGATGAACACGTCGGCGCCGGCCAGCGCGTCGGCCAGGGTGCCCTTGAGGCCGGTGCGGTTGGTCAGTTCGGCGATCTCGGCCTTGACGTCGGTGAGGTCGCCGCGGCCGTCGTACACCACGCCCTTGCGGTCGCAGACCGCGACGTCGCCGATGCCCGCCGCCACCAGCATCTTGGCGATGGCGATGCCGGCCGCGCCGGCGCCGGAGATGACGGCCCGCAGCGAGCCGATCTCACGGCCGGTCACCTTGGCCGCGTTCCACAGGGCGGCGGTGGTGACGATCGCGGTGCCGTGCTGGTCGTCGTGGAAGACCGGGATGTCCACGGCCTCCTGGAGCCGGCGCTCGATCTCGAAGCAGCGGGGGGCGGAGATGTCCTCCAGGTTGACGCCGCCGAAGGAGGGCGCCAGCCGCACCACGGTCTCGACGATCTCGTCGACCTCGGTGCAGGCGAGCGCGATCGGCACCGCGTCCACGCCGCCGAACTGCTTGAACAGGATGGCCTTGCCCTCCATCACGGGCAGGGAGGCCTCCGGGCCGATGTCGCCGAGGCCCAGCACGGCGGTGCCGTCGGTGACCACGGCGACGGTGTTGGACTTCCAGGTGTAGTCGTTGACCAGCTCCGGCTGCTCGGCGATGGCCGTGCAGACGCGGGCGACACCGGGCGTGTAGGCGAGGGACAGGTCGTCCGCGTCGCGCACCGGGACGGTCGCCCTGATCTCCATCTTGCCGCCGCGGTGGAGCGCGAAAACGGCGTCGACCGGATCGACGGTGTCCTGGGTGCTGCTGATGATCTCCGCTGCCACGATGACCTCTTCGTCATTGATCTGGCGAGGGTGCGCGACCGACGGACAGGACGACCCGTCCGGAAACCGGAAACCGGGTACGCCGAAGCGGACCCGGGGGGCTGGGTCGGGGCGCTGCCGTCGGGCGGCGCCCTCGGATGAGGGTTTTATGGGTCTTGTTGGTCCGCGTTGTGCTTCCGGGCCGAGCGTAGGTCGGACCAAGGCATCGCACCTATGCCTTTTCGTCCTCGTCACGTGCAGTTCATCGCCGAGCTGTCGCGTCACTGGGGCCCGGCGTCGGAAGCGCCGGGCTCCGGCGGCGGCAACGGTGATGGCGGCACGCGCACCCGCAGGAGTGAACGCAGACGCGCTGGGGAGTCGGCGTCCCGGATACGGAGCCACGTGATGACTTCCGTTCCCGGACACCCCGAGCCTGTCGGGGCTCGTCGGTCTGGTTCGAGCGTTCGGGGGTCACCCGGTACCGAATTCTGACACACCCGCCGCCGGGCCCGGGAGTGCGGGATGGCCGGATCGCATGTCCGCCATTTCGCGTACACCCGCGCGTCACCGTGGCGGCCGTACGCCCCTCCGCCGTGGTCGACGGCGGCATCCGAGCCGGGGGCGGCGGGCCTCCGGGCACCGGGCAGAGGGATCTGCATACTTATGCACGGAGTGACAGGAACACGGAATAAGTCCGAATAGCGGACAGCCCGGGCCCTCGTTATCCGATTTTGATCTGGATGAGGGCCATCTGACCGTTCACAGATGGCAGGATTCCCCCCATCTCGGATCGAGCCGGCCACTGGTCGAGGCGGTTCGCTTGACGTCCACCTCGGCGGAGGGTGGCGGAAGCAGTACCCCGTAGCAACCTGGGCGGCCCGTCCGCACAGGCACCGCACCATCCGGCCCTGCACGTACGACGACGTACAGCGAAATACACCCGTACAGCGCCGTACGACCCTGCCGCCCCGGTGTGCCGCCCCCCGCGGCGCGCTCCGCCCGCCCTCTCCCTCAGGAGGAGATCCCCCTCATGACCGCCCGTACCCAGCGCACCCGGCTTCTCGCGGCCGGCGCGGTTGCCGCCTCCGTCACCCTCGTCCTGACCGGCTGCAGCAGCAGCAAGAGCGACGGTGGCAGCGGCGCGCCCAACGCCTCCGCGACCGTCAACGCGGTCAAGGCCGACGACAAGCTCGCCGCCCTCGTCCCCGCCGACGTCAAGTCCTCCGGCAAGCTCCTGGTCGGCGCGGACGCCTCGTACGCGCCGGACGAGTTCAAGGACGACAGCGGCAAGGTCATCGGCATGGACGTGGACCTGGCCAACGCCATCGCGGCCAAGCTCGGGCTGAAGGCCGACGTCCAGGACTCCGGCTTCACCGCGATCATCCCCGGCATCCAGTCGAACAAGTTCCAGCTCGGCATGTCGTCCTTCACGGACAACAAGGAGCGCGAGCAGGTCGTCGACATGGTGACCTACTTCAACTCCGGCAGCGCCATCGCGGTCAAGAAGGGCAACCCCGACAAGGTCGACCCCAACGACCTGTGCGGCAAGAAGGTCGCCGTCCAGACCGGCACCACCCAGGCCGACGAGATCAAGGACACCCGCAACCCGGACTGCGCCAAGAACGGGAAGCCGGGCATCCAGAACGACGGCGACAAGTTCGACCTCCAGACGGACGTCACCAACGCCGTCGTCTCCGGCCGCGACCAGGCCATGATGGCCGACTCCCAGGTCGTCGACTACGCGATCAAGCAGGCCGGCGGCCAGCTGGAGAAGCTCGGCTCCACCTACGGCGTGGCCCCCTACGGCGTCGCCGTCGCCAAGGGCTCCAAGCTCACCCCCGCGATCCAGGGCGCCGTCCAGTCGCTGATCGACGACGGCACCTACAAGCAGATCCTCACCAAGTGGGGCGTCGAGTCCGGCGCCCTCGACAAGTCGACCGTCAACGGCGCCGTGAACTGACCGTCCGCCTGCTCCATCTCTCCCCCGAGGCCACACCGTGAACTCTCTGGACAAGGGGAAGGCGGAGGAGGGACGGCCTGAGACCATCAAGGCCGTCCCGGTCCGCCACCCCGGACGCTGGGTGGGCGCCGTCGTCATCGCCCTGCTTGCGGCGATGCTGCTGAGCGCCCTCTTCACCAACCCCGCTTTCAAGTGGGACATCGTCGGGCAGTACCTGTTCCACGACAGCATCGTGCACGGCATGGTCGTCACGCTGGAACTGACCGTCCTCTCCATGCTGATGGGCGTGATCGGCGGCATCGTCCTCGCCGTGATGCGCCTGTCCCCGAACCCCCTGCTCTCCGGCACCGCCTGGATGTACATCTGGGTCTTCCGCGGCACCCCGGTGCTGGTGCAGCTGGTGTTCTGGAACTTCCTCGGCCTGATCTGGGCCAAGCTGTCGATCGGCGTCCCGTGGGGGCCGGAGTTCTGGTCCGCGGACACCAACGTCCTGATCCCGACCTTCGTCGCCGCCCTGCTGGGCCTCGGCCTCAACGAGGCCGCCTACATGGCGGAGATCGTCCGCGGCGGCATCCAGTCGGTGGACGAGGGCCAGACCGAGGCCGCCCACGCACTCGGCATGAGCCGGTTCCAGACCATGCGCCGGATCGTCCTGCCCCAGGCCATGCGGGTGATCATCCCGCCGACCGGCAACGAGACCATCTCGATGCTCAAGACCACCTCGCTGGTCAGCGTGATCTCCCTGGAGGAGATCTTCCGGGCCGGTCAGGTCATCTACTCCCGGAACTACCAGAACATCCCGCTGCTGATCGTGGTCAGCCTCTGGTACCTGTTCTTCACCTCGCTGCTGACCATCGGCCAGTACTACATCGAGCGCTACTACGCCCGCGGCTCCAACCGGACCCTCCCGCCCACCCCGGTGCAGCGGCTGCGGGGCCTGTTCGCCGGGAAGCCCGCCCCGAAGACCGGCGCCGACGTCGTCCCGGGGCTTGAGGGAGGTGGTCACGTATGACCGACCTGAGCAAGACCCCGGCCGCCGCCACCGGGCAGCCGATGGTGCGCGCCGAGAGCGTCCACAAGTCCTACGGCTCCGTGCACGTGCTCAAGGGCATCGACCTGGAGGTCAAGCAGGGCGAGGTGTTCTGCCTGATCGGCCCCTCCGGCTCCGGCAAGTCGACCTTCCTGCGGTGCATCAACCACCTGGAGAAGATCAACGGCGGACGCCTCTGGGTGGACGGCGAACTGGTCGGCTACCAGCAGAAGGGCGACAAGCTCTACGAGCTCAAGGACCGCGAGGTCGCCGTCAAGCGGCGCGACATCGGCATGGTCTTCCAGCGCTTCAACCTGTTCCCGCACATGACGGCCGTCGAGAACGTCATGGAGGCCCCGGTCCAGGTCAAGGGCGAGAGCAAGGCCGCCGCCCGGGAGCGGGCGATGGTCCTGCTGGAGCGGGTCGGCCTCGCCGACAAGGCGAAGAACTACCCCTCCCAGCTCTCCGGCGGCCAGCAGCAGCGCGTCGCGATCGCCCGCGCGCTGGCCATGAAGCCCAAGCTGATGCTGTTCGACGAGCCCACCTCGGCGCTCGACCCCGAACTGGTCGGCGATGTCCTCGACGTCATGCGCGGCCTCGCCGAGGAGGGCATGACCATGGTGGTCGTCACCCACGAGATGGGCTTCGCCCGCGAGGTCGGCGACGCGCTGGTGTTCATGGACGGCGGTGTGGTGGTCGAGTCCGGCAACCCCCGCGAGGTGCTCACCGACCCCCGGCACGAGCGCACCCGCGCCTTCCTCTCCAAGGTGCTGTAGAACCGTACCGACCGGCGCCCGGCAGGCTGCTCCTGCCGGGCGCCGACGTTTTCCCCACCCAGGTAATAGGCTGGACGCAATCAGCCCGTTACCGACCTTTTGGAAGGACCTCCGTGGAGCTCGCCTCGTACGCCGATCTCGCCGTTCGGCTGGTGAACACCGAGGAGCCCGAACGCGGCACCGACACGCTGACGTCCGTGGACGCGGTGCGCGGCCTGTTCTCCGACTCCTCGCGGGCCGCCGCACAGGCCGACGAGTCCGACCTGCCCCGGCTGCGGGCGGTGCGGACCAGGCTGCGCGGGGTCTTCGAGGCCGCCGCCGAGGGCGACGAGATCCGGGGCGTCGACCTGCTGAACAGCCTGCTAATGGAGTACCCGGTCAGCCCGCTGGTCTCCGGGCACGACTACCTGGACGACGCCGGCCGGCCGCGCTGGCACCTTCACCTGGCCGACAACTCGCCGACCGCCACCGCGCACTTCAGCGCGGTCGCCTGCATGGGCCTGGCCGTCCACCTGACCGAACTGGGCGCCGACCGGCTCGGCATCTGCCAGGCCGCGCCCTGCCGCAACGCCTACCTGGACACCTCGACCAACCGCTCCCGCCGCTACTGCTCGGACCGCTGCGCGACCCGCGCCAACGTCGCCGCGTACCGGGCCCGCAAGCGCCAGGAGGCCGAGGCCGCGGCACTCGGCGCCGCCGGCTAGGCCGGGCCTGGCAGACAGAGCAGGGCCCAGGGGGTCAGAGCTGCTCCGCCCAGACGCCCAGGCGGCGGGCCAGGCCCGGCACCCGGGCCAGCCGGGTGCTCAGCAGCAGCCGCTCCAGCCGCCGCCCCGGCGCCAGCCAGGCCGGGCGCGGGCGCAGCCGCAGCAGCACCCGGCCGAGCACCAGTTCGTCCGGGACCGGGCCGTAGCTGCGGCTGTCGCTGTCCACCGGCCGGTTGTCGGACAGCAGCCACCAGCCCCTCGGACGCCGCTCGGCGGCCCGCTTCACCACCAGCAGGTCCTGCTGGAAGGGGTGCCGGAAGAGCACCACCGCGCCGGGCCGGATCGGCGCGCCGTAGCGCACCAGCAACTGGTCGCCCTCGCGCAGGGTCGGGACCATCGACGGGCCCGCCACGTCGACCAGCCCGAACGGCACCGCGCCGCCGCCCCGGCCCCGCCCCCGGGGTTCCGTGCCCGCCGGTTCCGTGCCCGCTGGTTCCGTGCTCCGCGCCACGACTCCTCCTCCCGGACCGACCGGTCCCAGTCTGCCGTACGGACCGTCACCCCGTTCGATCCGTTCGATGTCCGGATTACCCCGGTTCCGGGTCCGCCTTTTGCCCTAGGCCCACCGCCCGATCGCGAAACCCCGGGGGCGGAAGGGTAATCTCGGGCGCGGGAAGACGATCTAAGGAAGGACTCCCATGTTCTCTCGTCTGTTTGCACCGCGCGCCACCGCCCACGCCCACTGTGACCTGCCCTGCGGCGTGTACGACCCGGCGCAGGCCCGGATCGAGGCCGAGTCGGTCAAGGGCACCCAGGAGAAGTACCAGGCCAACGAGGACCCGGCTTTCCGCACCCGCGCCCTGATCATCAAGGAGCAGCGTGCCGAGGCCGTCAAGCACCACATCTCGGTGCTGTGGAGCGACTACTTCAAGGCCCCGCACTTCGAGAAGTACCCGCAGCTGCACCAGCTGATCAACGACACCCTGAAGGCCGCCTCGGCCGCCAAGGCGTCCACCGACCCCGCCACCGGCCAGGCCCTGCTGGACCTGATCGCCGAGGTCGACAAGATCTTCTGGGAGACCAAGCAGGCCTGAGCCTGACGCGTCGCCACCCGACCGCCCCCGTCCGCGAGCCCGGACGGGGGCGGTCGTGCGTTCACGCCCCATCCGAGCCCGGTAAGGGTTGCCTAGCCTGAGTGGCTGTTATGCTGCCAGGGCGTCCGAGGGGGAAGTCCGGTGTGAATCCGGCGCTGACCCGCAACGGTGAGCACGGCCCCCGGGGCCGCGCCAGCCCGATCGCCCCCGGCCGCTGAACTCCCGACAACTCGCCGTGGACTGCGAGGGGATGGCGCCCGGGCCCGCGCCCGACCGGTGCCGCCCCCGCGCACCCGCGGCCCGAGGCAAGGCGCACCGTGAGCAGCACCGCAGTCGCGGGCAGTGGCGCAACGAGCCCGCCCGACCGCCGAATACCCGCCCTCCCGCTCGCCGTCGGCCTGGCCGCCGCCCTGCTGCTCTCGCTGCTCTGCGGCGTGGCGCTGGGCGCCTCCGGGATCGGCCTGCCCCGCGTCCTGCGGCTGCTGGCCGCCGGGCTGACGGGCGGACGGCTGGAGGCGGAGGAGGCCGCCGCCTACGCGATCGTCTGGGAGATCCGGCTGCCGCGCGCCGTGCTGGCCGCCGTGGTCGGCGCCGGGCTGGCCGCCACCGGGGTCGCCGTCCAGGCCCTGGTGCGCAACGCGCTGGCCGACCCGTTCGTGCTCGGCATCTCCTCCGGCGCGGCCGTCGGCGCCAACGCGGTACTGCTGCTCGGCGCCTTCGCCTCGCTCGGGGTGTGGGCGATCTCGGCCTCCGCGTTCGGCTCCGCGCTGGTCGCCATGGTGCTGGTCTACCTCGCGGCGCGGACGGCCTACGGGCTCACCCCGCTGCGGCTGGTGCTCACCGGCACCGCGCTCTCCTACGGCTTCTCCGCCGTCACCGCGCTGATGGTCTTCGCGGCCGCCCGCGGCGAGGCCGCCCGGGACGCCATGATGTGGCTGCTCGGCAGCCTCGGCGGCGCCACCTGGGGCTCGGTGCCGATCGCCGCCGCCACCGTGCTGGCCGGCCTGGCGTACCTGGCCTGCGCCGCCGGCCGGCTGGACGCGCTCGCGATGGGCGACGAGACGGCTGCCTCGCTGGGCGTGGACCCGGACCGGCTGCGCCGCGAGCTGTTCGTGGTGACCGCCGCCGTCACCGGCACGGTGGTGGCCGTCAGCGGGGCGATCGGCTTCGTCGGGCTGATGGTGCCGCACCTGGCCCGGATGCTGGTCGGCGCCGGGCACCGCCGGGTGCTGCTGGTCGCGCCGCTCGCCGGGGCGCTGCTGCTGGTCTGGGTGGACATCGTCTCGCGCACCCTGCTGGCGCCCGCCGAACTGCCCGTCGGGGTGGTCACCGCGGTGCTCGGGGTGCCCTGTTTCCTGCTGCTGATGCGCCGTCGCGGCTATTCCTTCGGAGGCCGCTGATGGATCTCGCCCTGGACTCCGTCTCGGTCGAGCTGGCCGGCGCCCGGCTGGTCCACGACGTCGCCCTGGACGCCGCCGCCGGGCAGGTGGTCGGACTGATCGGACCGAACGGCAGCGGCAAGTCGACGCTGCTGCGCTGCGTCTACCGGGCGCTGCGGCCGGCCGCCGGGGCCGTCCTGCTGGACGGCACGGACCTGCACGCGCTGACCGCGCGCGAGGCCGCCCGGCGGGTGGCCGCGCTCCCCCAGGAGCACTCCGCCGAGTTCGACTTCACGGTGGCCGAGGTGGTCGCCATGGGCCGGCTGCCGCACCGGCGCGGCCTGGGCGGCCCGGGCGCGGACGACCACTCCCGCTGCACCGAGGCGCTGCGCAAGGTCGGCGTCGAGCAGTTGGCCGGGCGGGGCTTCCTGAGCCTGTCCGGCGGCGAGAAGCAGCGGGTGCTGATCGCCCGCGCGCTGGTCCAGGAGCCCCGGCTGCTGGTGCTGGACGAGCCCACCAACCACCTGGACATCGCCCACCAGTTGGACGTCCTGGCGCTGGTCCGGGAAGCCGGCCCGACGGTGCTCACCGCGCTGCACGACCTCAACCTGGCGGCCGGCCACTGCGACCTGCTGTACGTGCTGCGGGCCGGCCGGATCGTCGCCTCGGGGCCGCCCGCCGAGGTGCTCCGACCCGCCCTGCTGGCCGAGGTGTTCGGCGTCCGGGCCACCCCCGTCCGGCACCCGGTGACCGGCGCCGTCCAACTGCTCTTCGACCGGATCTGACCCACCCCCCGAAGGAACCCCCGTGCGCACCAAGGCCGTTGCCATCACCGCCCTGCTCACCCTCGGGCTCACCGCCTGCGGCGCCGAGATCGCCCCGAGCGGCGACGCCACCGCCGCCTCCGCCCACTACCCGGTGACCGTGGAGAACTGCGGCACCAAGCTCACCTTCCCGCAGAAGCCCGCCCGGACGGTGACCAACGACGTCGGCATCACCGAGCTGATGCTCGCCCTCGGCCTGGCCGACCGGATGGCCGGCTACGTGATGCCCGACGACAAGGGCCGGGTCGACCAGGTCGCCTGGAAGGACGGCTACCAGCAGACCGCGTGGCTCTCCAAGAAGGAGATCACCAAGGAGATCGTGCTGGGCGCCAAGGCCGACCTGGTCTTCGCCGGCTGGCACTACGGCTTCGACGAGGGCCGCGGCTTCACCCCGCAGGCGCTGGGGGACCTCGGCATCCCCTCGTACGTGCTCAGCGAGTCCTGCCGCAGCGGCAAGGGCACCGAGCGCGGCGTGATGTCCCCGCTGGACGCGCTCTACACCGACCTGGCCAACCTCGGCGAGATCTTCGACGTCCGCGACCGGGCGGACAAGCTGGTCGCCGATTTCAAGACGCAGGTCGCCGCCGCCCCGCAGCCCGAGCGCCGGCCGTCCGTGTTCCTGTACGACAGCGGGCAGGACAAGCCGTACACCGCCGGGAAGTTCGCCGCGGCCGACGAGATCATCGCCAAGGCCGGCGGGGCCAACGTGATGGGCGACCTCGCGGACACCTGGGTCACCGTCGGCTGGGAGAGCGTCGTCCAGCGCGACCCCGAGGTGATCCTGATCAACAACTACGGCGAGACCGGCGCCGACGCCAAGCGCGCCTTCCTGAAGTCCTTCCCGCCGCTGGCCGGCGTCTCGGCGGTCAGGAACGACCGGATCTTCGTCCTGGACTACGTCGACCTGGTGGAGAGCCCGCGCAACCCGGCCGCGATCACCGCGCTGGCCGACTACCTGCGCACCGTCCCCGCCCGCTGACCCGCCCGGTCCCGGCCCGGGCCCCGATCAGGGCCTGGGCCGCGGGCGGGGGCGCGCAGTAGGCTCGCGGCATGATCCGCACCGCCGTCGTGACCGACGTCCCCGTCATCCTCGCCCTGATCCGCGAGCTCGCGGAGTACGAGAAGGCCCCGCAGGAGGCCGTGGCCACCGAGGAGCAGCTGCGCGACGCCCTGTTCGGCGCCAACCCGGCGCTGTTCGGCCTGATCGCCGAGGACGACGCCACCGGCGAGCCGGTCGGCTTCGCGGTCTGGTTCCTCAACTTCTCGACCTGGCGCGGCACCCACGGGATCTACCTGGAGGACCTGTACGTCCGCCCGCAGTCCCGCGGCGGCGGCCACGGCAAGGCGCTGCTGCTGGAACTGGCGCGGATCGCCGTCGAGCGCGGCTACGCGCGGGTGGAGTGGTCGGTGCTCGACTGGAACACGCCCTCGATCGACTTCTACAAGTCCCTCGGCGCGGTGCCGATGGACGGCTGGACCGTCTACCGGCTCACCGGCGAGGCGCTCGCCGCCGCCGGCGGCGGTCACTGAACGGACCGTCCGAACCCCTGCCACCCTGCGTCGCGATGGCTTACCATGAGTGACTCCCGAGCCCCGGCCGGCGTGCGGAAGGCGGTAAGGTCTCAGGCGGATACGCGGCGTCCGGTCGCCCCGCGAAGGGTATGACCGGTACGTACCGCACCACCCCTCTGGACAGTTGGGGCGAAGCAGTTGAGCCAAGCAACAGACAGTGCCGCGGCCACCGGCCCGGAAGCACAGCGCGTCACCCAGGAGGTGAGGGTGTCCCAGATCGACGGCGAGCCCGGAGTGCAGGACTTCGTGGAGGTCCGGCTGCCCGCGGCGGGTGCCTACCTCTCGGTCCTGCGAACAGCGACGGCCGGCCTGGCGGCACGGCTCGACTTCACCCTCGACGAGATCGAGGACCTGCGGATCGCGGTCGACGAGGCCTGCGCCATCCTGCTCCAGCAGGCGGTGCCAGGCTCCGTCCTGACCTGCGAGTTCCGGCTGGTCGGCGACTCGCTGAAGGTGACCGTCACCGCCCCCACCACCGACGGGAAGGCGCCCGAACGGGACACCTTCGCCTGGACGGTGCTCTCCGCCCTGGCCGGCGAGGTCGACTCCTCGGTCGGCGAGGACAAGACCGTGTCGATCAGCCTGCACAAGAAGCGCGGCGGCCCCGTCGCCCACTAGCCGGGGCGTCGACCAGCACCGCACAAGGGCCGTCCGCCCGGTCCCCGATCAGGGGCCGGGCGGGCGGCGCCCGGTACCGCCCCCCACGCGGTACGACCAACGAGACGATGCCGGGGCCCGAGGGCCCCGGTGCTCCCGGAACGGAACGGGGGAATGGCCGTGAGTGATCTGGACCGTACCGGCCTCGCGACGGCGGGACCTGCCGTACCGACCCAGGCGAGCGTTCCTGGCCTCGCCGCCAACGACGATGCGCACCCGAAGGACGCCCACCGGATGAGCCACCCGACCGAGCCGACGTCTGAACCGTCGCCCGCATCCCCGCCCCCGTCCGATCCGGCGGACGAGGCCGCGGACCTGCGCACCGCGGTGCCCGTCCAGGCGCCGGCCCCGGCCCCGCACCGCTCGGGCGCACCGGACCGGGAGGCGGCCCGCGCGCTGTTCGTCCGGCTGTCCGCGCTGCCCGACGGCTCCCCGGAGCGCGTCGAGCTGCGCAACCAGCTGGTGCGGATGCACATCCCGCTGGTCGAGCACCTGGCCCGGCGGTTCCGCAACCGGGGCGAGCCGCTGGACGACCTGACCCAGGTCGCCACCATCGGCCTGATCAAGTCGGTGGACCGCTTCGACCACGAGCGCGGGGTCGAGTTCTCCACCTACGCCACGCCGACCATCGTCGGCGAGATCAAACGGCACTTCCGCGACAAGGGCTGGGCGGTCCGGGTGCCGCGCCGCCTCCAGGAGCTGCGGCTGTCGCTCACCACGGCGACCAGCGAGCTCTCCCAGCGGCACGGGCGCTCCCCCACGGTGCACGAGCTCGCCGAGCACCTGGGGATCTCCGAGGAGGACGTCCTGGAGGGCCTGGAGTCCGCCAACGCGTACTCCACGCTGTCCCTGGACGTCCCGGACAGCGACGACGAGTCGCCGGCCGTGGCGGACACCCTCGGCGCCACCGACGAGGCGCTGGAGGGCGTCGAGTACCGCGAGTCGCTCAAGCCGCTGCTGGCCCAACTGCCGCCCCGGGAGCAGAAGATCCTGGTGCTGCGGTTCTTCCGGAACATGACCCAGTCGCAGATCGCCGCCGAGGTGGGGATCTCCCAGATGCACGTGTCCCGCCTGCTGGCCCGAACCTTGGCCCAGCTGCGGGAGAAGCTCCTGGTGGAGGAGTAGGACTGACGGCCGCTCAACCGGCGGCCGACCCCCGGCGGCCCTGTGCGCTCAGCCCTCGTGCGACGCGTACAGGGCCGCCGTCGACTTCGGGTTCAGCAGCGCGCCGATGCCGACCAGCCCGAGCAGGCCGACCAGCACGCCGACGCCGATCATCGCGCCGCCGCTCTCCAGCATGTAGTACCCGATCGGCAGACAGATCGAGTTGGTGAGCACGGCCGGGCTGCGGCCCCAGCGGCGCTCCTTGAGCAGCGCGCGGGCGGCCAGCACCGGCAGCACGCCGAGCAGCACGATGACCAGGCCGCCGAACTCGTTCAGGGCGAGCTGCTTGGACTGGCCGGACAGCGCGGACACCATGTCCCAGACGCCGACGACGGCCAGCGCGGCGCCCTCCAGGGCGGTGATGGCGGCGCCCACGGTCAGCGCCAAGGGGCGGGCCGGGCCCGCCGTGGGTACGGGTGCGGAGGATTCTGCGGTCACTCCAGCAGGGTAGCCGCCGGTTGGTCCGTACCGACCCGTAGGCTTTCCCCATGCGCGCTCTCCTGGTCGTGAACCACAAGGCCACCACCACCAGTGGCCGCACCAGGGACGTACTGATCCACGCGCTGCGCAGCGACCTCAAGCTGGAGGTGGCCGAGACGCAGTACCGGGGCCACGCCCGCGACCTGGCCCGCGAGGCCTCGGAGGACGGCACGGTCGACCTGGTGGTGGCGCTCGGCGGCGACGGCACCGTGAACGAGGTGGTGAACGGGCTGCTCACGCACGGCCCGGGCGAGAAGGTCCCGCGACTGGCCGTGGTGCCGGGCGGTTCGACCAATGTGTTCGCCCGCGCGCTGGGTCTGCCCAACGACCCGGTGGAAGCCACCGGCGCCCTGCTGTACGCGCTGGAGCACGGGAGCGAGCGGCCGGTCGGCCTGGGCAAGGCGATGACCGACGGGCTGCCGGACCGCTGGTTCACCTTCACCGCCGGCCTGGGCTTCGACGCCGGGGTGGTCGGCCGGGTCGAGGAGCAGCGCCGGTTGGGGCGCAAGTCCACCCACGCGCTCTATGTGGGGCAGGCGCTGCGGCACTACGTCACCCAGCGTGAGCAGCGTCGTTCCGGGCCTGTGGCCCTGGAACTACCGGGCCGAGAAGGCGTGCCGGGCCTGGCCCTGGCCATAGTCAGCAACACCTCGCCGTGGACGTTCCTCGGCAACCGCCCGGTGTACCCCTCACCGCTCGCCTCCTTCGACACTGATCTCGACGTCTTCGGGATCACCCGGATGACGGCGTTCGGCACCGTTCGAACGATCCGTCAGATCCTGCGGTCGTACGCCTCTTCGAGCGAAGGCGCCCCGCCGGCCGGCCCGTCCGGCAAGCACGTCGTCTCCTATCACGACGTCAGACACTTCACCTTGGTTTCAGAGGAACCGGCCCCGTTCCAGGTTGACGGGGACCACCTTGGAGACAGGAGTCGCGTCAGTTTCACAGGCGTACGGCGGGCACTGCGTGTGATTGTGTGACCGGAAGGGGGTTTCACCCTTCTTCTCGAACGCACAAGCCCCCTTCACTCCATAGAAGTACTGGCTGTGAGCTAGGCGACACCGAAGAATCAAAAATTCCTCCCTGAAGGGGGTTGTATCCGGGCCCGAGGTTTGCGAACCTCTACATGGCGATCGGGACGCATCGCAGCGACGGCAACCTCAGAACCTGGCGGGTGTCGACCGCGGGGCGTCCCTCGAATCGCCGAATCCCTCCCTAGCACAGACCACCCGGGCCCCGGCGGGCCTTTGGTCTCTTTTGCTGTTGCGGGATTCGTGAAAGCGTTCACATTCACAAGCCACATTCACAAGCCATCGATTATGCCGACCGGGTGCCCCCCGCCGGCAGGAGGAGTTGGACGACCATGGACTGGCGCCACCGCGCTGTCTGCCGCGAAGAGGACCCGGAGCTGTTCTTCCCGATCGGGAACACCGGTCCTGCTCTGCTGCAGATCGAGGAAGCCAAGGCCGTGTGCCGCCGCTGTCCGGTCATGGAGCAGTGCCTGCAGTGGGCTCTTGAGACCGGCCAGGATGCCGGCGTCTGGGGCGGTATGAGCGAGGACGAGCGTCGCGCGATGAAGCGCCGTGCCGCCCGCAACCGCGCCCGCACCGCCTGATCACACGCCGTAACACCAGCAGTAACCGAAACACCGATCAACACATGATCAAAGGCTTCCCTGCACCTCCTGGTGAAGCCTTCCGCACAAAGGGCCTTGCCTGGCGAGGTCCCGCGACACCGGACCGTCCAGCCACTTGATACTGTTCACTTAGAGCAATATCGTGGAGCTGTGGCGCTCACCGTGTGCAACGCACGGGCGAGGTGTCGCACCACCCAGAGCCCCCGTTCCGGCCGACTCCCCCCGACGGCCGGAACGGGTTGAGAGGCCCTGTCGACCCACCCCCCCCCGGTCGACAGGGCCTCGTTTCTGTTTTCGCGCCCCGTTCTGTGTGCGCGCCCCAGCGCGCCAGCACCCTGGCACGCCCCCGCGCGGGCCGACCCGCGCCGGGCTCGCGGGGTGGGCACCCGGCGCTTTCGCCAAGTGCACGCCCCCACCGCGCGCCTCGATGCACCTTTCCGCGGTCTGCAGTGCGGACCGCACCGCAGACCGGCCGGCGGATCAGCGGACCGGGATCTCCAGGATCACCTTGGTGCCGCCGTCCGGACCGGCCACCATGTCGAAGGTGCCGCCCAACTCGCCGGTGGCCAGCGTGCGGACGATCTGCAGACCGAGGTTGCCGGCCGTCTGCGGGTCGAACCCCTCGGGCATGCCGCGGCCGTCGTCCTGCACCGTGATCAGCAGGAACTCCTCCGGCCGGGCGCCGCCGTTCCAGCTGTCCGACCAGCCCGCCCCGGTCGCCGGGGCCCGCCCGCGCAGCGCGCTGACCTCCAGGTTCCCGGAGGCGGACGGGCCGAAGGCGTGCTCCAGCGCGTTCTGCAGCAGTTCGTTCAGCACCATCGACAGCGGGGTGGCCACCTCGGCGGACAGGATGCCGAAGCTGCCGCTGCGGCGGGTCGCCACCCGGCCGTCCTGGGACAGCTCCATCACCATCGCCAGCACCCGGTCGGCGATCTCGTCGAAGGCCACCTGCTCGTCCAGCGCCTGGGACAGCGTCTCGTGCACGATCGCGATCGAGCCGACCCGGCGCACCGCCTCGTCCAGCGCGGCGCGGCCGGCCTCCGACTCCATCCGGCGGGACTGCAGCCGCAGCAGGGCGGCGACGGTCTGCAGGTTGTTCTTCACCCGGTGGTGGATCTCCCGGATGGTGGCGTCCTTGGTCATCAGCTCGCGGTCGCGGCGGCGCAGTTCGGTGACGTCCCGGCAGAGCACCAGCGAACCGGTCAGCGTGCCCTTGGGCTTGAGCGGGATGGCCCGCAGGGTCACCACCCCGCCCTGCACCTCGACCTCGGTCTGCCGCGGCGCCCAGCCGCTCGCCAGCTTCACCAGCGCCTCGTGCACGGCCGCCCGGGAGGGCGGGACCAGTTCGGCGGTGGCCCGGCCCAGGTGGCTGCCGACCAGGTCGGTGGTGAGGCCGAGCCGGTGGTAGGCGGACAGGGCGTTGGGGCTGGCGTAGGTGACGATGCCGTCCGCGTCGAGCCGGATCAGGCCGTCGCCGACCCGGGGGGCGGCGTCCATGTCGATCTGTTCGACACCGTGGAAGGGGAAGCTGCCGGCGGCGATCATCTGGGCCAGGTCGGAGGCGCTCTGCAGGTAGGTGAGCTCCAACCGGCTGGGGGTGCGGACGGTCAGCAGGTTGGTGTTGCGGGCGATCACCCCGAGCACCTTGCCCTCGCGCCGGACCGGGATGGACTCGACCCGGACCGGCACCTCCTCGCGCCACTCCGGATCGCCCTCGCGCACGATCCGGCCCTCGTCGAAGGCGGCGTCCAGCAGCGGGCGGCGCCCGCGCGGGACGAGGTGGCCGACCATGTCGTCCTGGTAGGAGGTGGGGCCGGTGTTGGGCCGCATCTGCGCCACCGAGACGTAGCGGATGCCGTCCCAGGTGGGGATCCACAGGACCAGGTCGGCGAAGGAGAGGTCGGAGAGGAGCTGCCACTCCGAGACCAGCATGTGGAGCCATTCCACATCGGCCCCGGTCAGGGTGGTGTGGCGGCGGACGAGTTCGTTCAGCGAGGGCACATGGCGAGGGTAGCGCCGCCGGTCGGGGCGCGGCGCGGCGGACCGGGGAACGGATCATGCGCCGGGCCTGCGGCGAAGCCCGCTTCCCGAAGTTGTCCAGACCAATTTCCGGGGCGGCCTGGACAACCCAGATTGGTCTAGTCCACAATGAAAGGGCACCAAGGAGAGGCCCACCGCGCAACTGCCCTGACCGCGCGAGGCCTTTCCTCGGTCGGACGCCGCCGAACGAGGACCCCGCACAGTTCTCGATCGACTCCGGCGACCGACGACAGCTCCGGGCTGCGGTGCCGCATGGGTTGAGGGTCCCGTGTCGGCGCCGTGGCCCGTAGTGCTTTCCGGGTACGCCGAGCGCCAGGTGCGACGCGTTCCGGGGGCGCGACGCGTTCCGGGGGCGCGACGCGTTCCGGGCGCTCCCCCCGCCGAAGCCATGTTCCGCCGCTCAACGAGTCGGGCCCCCGTCCACAGCCTGTGGACGGGGGCCCGATCGCGTGGCGCCGTGCCTCAGTGCGTCTCGGTGACCTTGGCCAGGGCGCGCGGGGCGTCCGGGTCCTGGCCGCGGGCGATGGTGACCTCGTAGGCCAGCAGCTGCAGCGGGAGGATCTCCAGGATCGGCTGGACCTCCTCCGGCACGCCGGCCGGCAGGACGAAGCCGGCCGAGGCAGCGTCCACCTGCGCCTGCTGGCCGACCACGACCAGGTCCGCGCCGCGGCCGCGCAGGCGGTCCAGCACCGGCTGCAGGGCCTCGCCGCCCTTGCCGTCCGGGACGATCGCGATGACCGGCGAGACGTTGTCCACCATGGCCAGCGGGCCGTGCAGCAGATCGGCGCCGGAGAACGGGGAGGCCGGGATGTAGGTGGTCTCCATCAGCTTCAGCGCCGCCTCGCGGGCGGTCGGGTAGCCGTAGCCCCGCGAGGTGATGACCAGGCGCTGGGCGAAGCGGTACCGCTCGGCCAGCGCCTTCACCTCGGCGTGGCGGGCCAGGACGCCGGCGGCCAGGCCGGGCAGCTCCTTGGCCGCCGCACCGTCGCCGCCGCGCAGGCCCTCGACCAGCAGGTAGAGCGCCAGCAGTTCGGCGGTGTAGGTCTTGGTGGCGGGCAGCGCCTTCTCCGGGCCGGCCAGCACGTCGATGTGGAACTCGGAGACCTCGGCCAGCGGCGAGGACGCGTTGTTGGTGACGGCGAGGGTGATGGCGCCGGCCTCGCGGGCGGCCTTGGTGGAGGCCACCAGGTCGGGCGAGCCGCCGGACTGGCTGACGGTGACGACCAGGACGTCGGTGAGGTCCGGCTTGGCGCCGTACGCGGTGGTGGTGGACATCGAGGTCAGGCCGGCCGGCTTGCCCAGCAGGATCTCGATCAGGTACTTGGCGTACAGCGCCGCGTTGTCGGACGTGCCGCGCGCGGTCAGCAGGACGAAGCGAGGGTTGCGGGCGGCGATCTCGGCCGCGATCTGGCGGATCTTCGGGGCACCCTCGTCGAGGATGCGCTGGAGGACGGCCGGCTGCTCGGCCATCTCCGCCGCCATGATCCGGCCGGGAACGGAAACAGTCTGCGGGTCGGACATCAGGATGTGCCTCCGATGAGATGGTTCGACCCCTCCGGGCAGGTTGCCCGACGGGGACCTCTACGGCGGCGAGTCCGCACACTCGCTGCGGTGGTTTCCTGCCGCAATCCTACGGGGGCCGCCCCCGGCGGGCACACCCGAAGGCCCGCCCCGGACGGGACGGGCCTTCGGCCTGTGCGGCTGGCGGCGCCGGGTCAGGACGCCTTGTTGATCAGCTGGTCGATCGCGGCGTCGGCGTCCTTGGTGGCCTGGTCCACCGACTTGCCCTTGAGGATGCCGGTCAGCATGTCGGGCAGGATCTTCTGCTTCTCGATCGCGCCCCAGCCGGGGGCCAGCGGGGTGAACCAGGCGTCCGGCACCGCGTTGGCCGCCGCGGCGGTGGTCGGCTTGTTCTTCAGCGGGTTCAGCTGGGTGAGGTTGTTCGGCAGGATGTCCTTGTCGGCCAGCGTCTGCTGGGACTTGGTGCTGGTGAACATCCGCACCCAGTCGGTGGCCAGCTCGACCTGCGTGGACTTGGCGGTGACCGCGAGGTCGGAGCCGCCGATGAAGGTGGGCAGCGGCTTGCCGTCCGGGCCGGGCATGGTGGCCATCTTGACGGTGTCCTTGAGGCTCGGGTCGCCGGTGCCCGGCGCGACGACGCTGGCCGCCTCGTAGCCGTTGCCGTAGAAGGACGCGGCGCGCCCGCGGGCCATCGACTCGAACTGGTTCTGCTCGTTCACCGTCAGGTCGCCCTTGGTGTACTTGCGGACCAGGTCGACGAAGTGGCTGATGCCCTGCTGGGACTTGGCGTCGTGCAGGGTGCCGTGCCAGTTGCCGGAGCTGTCGAACTTGGCGATGCTGCCGCCGTACGCGGCCACGTAGCTCATCGCGGCGTACCAGTACGGGCCGGGCAGGTAGAGCGAGGAGTAGCTCTTGTCGGCCTTGTTCTTGTCGGCGACCTTGTCCAGGGCCGCCGTCAGGTCGGCCTCGGTCTTGGGGAATTCGGCGCTGCCGGTGGCCTGCTGGAAGGTGGCGGCGTTGTAGATGGCGACCCGGGCGCCGGCGTAGTAGGGCACGCACAAGAGCTTGTCCTGGTACGTGCAGGTGTTGGCGAGCGCCTTGATCCAGCTGTCGGAGTTGTCGAAGGTGGTCCGGTCGACCGGAGCCAGCGCGCCGGAGAGCACGTACTTCATGGTCTCGGTGTTGCCGAGCTCGACCACGTCGGGCGCGGAGCCGTCGGCGATCGCCTTGTCGAGCTTGGTCACCTTGTCGGCCCAGCCCTGGTAGGCGAGCTTGAGGGTGACGTTCGGATACTTCGCCGCGAACTGGTCGTTGACCTGCTGCACCAGGTCGGGCCAGTTCTTCTGGGCGTCGTCCATCAGCCAGACGGTGACGGTGCCGCTCGCGGCCTTCGGGTCGGCGCCGGGGCTCTTGCCGTCCTTCGACGCCGTACCGGCCGATGAACAGGCCGTCAGCCCGATCGCCAGGGCAGTGATTCCGAACGTCGACATGAGCTGACGCTTCTTCACGCCATCCTCCGAGGGTGCTAGAGCCGTGTTGCCCGCCGGCAGCGTGATGGCGCCCGCAACGGAGGGTCCGGGCAGGGGCGAAGAGCTTCGGGGAGGGCCGATACCACATCCGGTGAGGTTGAATTTCGAACCGGATGACTGGACTCTGGCCTAGACCATAGGTGGTGTCAACGGCCAAATGGCCTCGTCGCCACGGCCGTTGCAGAGCTGTTGTACCCCGTGGCGATCAGTTGCCGTACCGTCACCCTAAGTGGAACTTAAGGTGGATTTAAGGCCCACTTGAGGGAGCACGGTCACCTGGCGAATCCGCAGGTCAAACGGCGGGGAAACGAAACGGGCCCGCCATGCGACATGCGCATGACGGGCCCGTCGGCCGACGCCTCCCGGGCACTCCCGGTGACGCCCCCCTCGGTCTCAGCCGATGGCCCCCGGCTGCCCGGTGAGCACCTCCACGGCCGCCAGCCCGCAGACCCGGGCGGCGCCGTGGGTGGCGATGTAGAGCGCGCCGACCGGCTCGGACTGCGGCAGCCCCATCTCGACCACCGCGGCGTCCGGCCGGGCCGCCACCAGGCGGCCCAGCGCGGCGGACATCCAGGCGTGCCGGTGCGCGTCCCGGACCACCAGCACCAGGCGGCGGCCCTCGGCGCCGGCCACCAGCTCGGCGACCAGGGCGTCCAGCAGCTCGGGGGCGGCCTGCGCCGCCGAGACCGCGCGGGTGCGGGTGCCGGGGAAGCGGTCGGCCAGCATGCCGGCCACGCCCCACGGGGTGACGTCGCCGACGGCGATGTTCGGCTCGTCCGAGAACGAGGCCACGAACGGGCGCTCGGACACCGGCTGCGGCTCGTGGCCCGGCGCCCGGACCACCTTCAGCGCCCGGCGGGCGGCCCGCAGGCCGACCGCGAGGTCCGGCTCCGGCCGCTCGCCCTGGGCCGAGATCCGGCCCCAGCTGCCGAGCGAGCGGACCCGGTCGGCGGCGTCCGCCAGCCGCTCCTCGGAGAGCACGCCGGCCCGCACGCCCGCCACGATGGCGTCGCGCAGCATCAGCACGGTGTCCTCGTCGGCCAGCCCGCCGCCGACGCAGATCGCGTCCGCGCCGGCCGCCAGGGCCAGCACGGTGCCGTCGCCCATCCCGAAGGTGTCGGCGATGGCGCCCATCTCGATCGCGTCGCTGACGATCAGGCCCTGGTAGCCGAGGCCGCCGTCGGCCGGGGCGGCGCGCAGCAGGTCGCGCAGCACGAGCGGGCTGAGGGTGGCCGGCAGCTTCGGGTCGAGCGCCGGGATCATGATGTGGGCGGTCATCACGGCCTTGGTGCCCGCCGCGATCGCCGCCTGGAACGGGATCAGGTCGCGCGAGCGCAGCACGTCCAGGTCGACGTCGATGACCGGCAGCCCGTGGTGCGAGTCGACGGCGGTGTCGCCGTGGCCGGGGAAGTGCTTGGAGCAGGCGGCCACGCCGGCCGACTGGAGGCCCTCCACCCAGGCGGCGGTGTGCCGGGCGCACAGCTCCGGGTCGGCGCCGAAGGAGCGGACGCCGATGACCGGGTTGCGCGGGTTGGAGTTGACGTCCGCGGTGGGCGCCCAGTTGTAGTTGACGCCGGCCGCGGCCAGCGCCCGGCCCAGCTCGCGGGCGACGTCCCGGGTCAGCGCCGGGTCGTCGATCGCGCCGAGCGCGAGGTTCCCGGGCCAGGACGAGCCGGAGCCCGCCTCCAGCCGGGTGACGTCGCCGCTCTCCTCGTCGATGGCGATCAGGAGGTCGGGGTTCTCCTCGCGCAGCGCCTTGGTGAGCTTGGCGAGCTGGTCGAGGTCGACCACGTTGCGGTCGAACAGCGCGACCGAGCCGAGCCCGGCGGCGAGGTGGCGGCGCAGCCACTGCGGCGGCTCGGTGCCGACGAAGCCGGGCTGCAGGACGGTCAGGGCGTCGCGGTGCAGCTGGTCGCTGACCGGAGCGGTGGGGACGAGGATGCTCACGTTTCTCAGCCCTTCACGGCGCCGTCGGTCAGTCCGCCGACCGCCTTGCGCTGCAGGAAGACGAACAGGATCAGCACGGGGATGGCGAACATCGTGGACGCCGCCATGGTGGCGCCCCAGTCGTTGCCGAAGGCGGTCTTGAAGGACGACAGCCACAGCGGGAGGGTCTTGCCCTCCTCCTTGTTGAGGATCAGGACGAGCGGGAACTCGTTCCACGCGGTGATGAAGCCGAACAGCGAGGTCGACATCAGACCGGGGGCCAGCAGCGGGAAGATCACCTTCACGAAGGCCTGGGAGCGGGTGCAGCCGTCCACCATGGCCGACTCCTCCAGCTCCTTCGGCACCGCGGCGATGAAGCTGCGCAGCGTCCAGATGGTGAAGGGCAGCACCATCATCATGTAGAAGAAGGTCAGCGGCACGAGGCTGTTCAGCATCTCGTTGTCGCGCGAGATCATGTAGACCGCGATGGTCATGACCTCCCACGGCGCCATCTGCGCGACCATGACGACCAGGACGAAGGCCTTGCGGCCGCGGAACTTCATCCGGGCGATGGCGAAGGCCGCGAGGGTCGCGATCACCAGCGAGATCAGCACCGCACCGACGGTGGCGATGAGGCTGTTGGTGACGTACGTCCAGAAGTTGGGCGCGTTGATCGCGGTGGTGAAGTGGTCGAGGGTCCCGTTGAACGGGATGAAGACCGGCGTCTTGCTGATGATGTCGTTGTCCTGCTTGAAGGCAGTCGCGATCATCCAGTAGACGGGGAAGATGAAGAAGACGAAGAGGACGACCGCGATCACGTTCGGCCAGGTACGTCCGATGAGCGAGCGCCTCACAGCTCGTCCTCCTGCTTGATCATGATGCGGAAGTAGTACGCCATCATCGCGCCCAGCATCAGGATGGTGAGCACCGCGATCGCGGAGCCGATGCCGTAGTGCTGCCCGGACGAACCCTCCAGGAAGGCGTGCACGGGCAGGGTGCGGGTCAGGTTCTCGGGGCCGCCGCCGTTGATCGCGTACACCTGGGTGAAGGCCTTGAAGACCCAGATGATCTCCAGGAACGTCGTGGCCAGGAAGAACGGCTTCAGGTTCGGGAAGATCACCGAGCCGAAGATCTTGGACGCGCCGGCGCCGTCCATCCGGGCGGCCTCGTAGAGCTCCTTGGGGATGGTGGTCAGTCCGGCGTACATGTTGAACGCCACGAAGGGGACCGACTGCCAGACGATCAGCAGGATCACCACGAAGAAGGTCGAGTACTGGTCGCTCATCCAGTTGTAGTCGGCCATCGCGTGCCAACCCAGCTTGTCCAGGAACCAGTTGACGACGCCCCACTGCTGGTCGAACAGCCAGGTGTAGACGGTGGTCGCGGCGACCACGGGCATCGCCCAGGCCATCAGCAGGCCGACCGAGAGGAGCAGCCGCATCCGCTTGCCGAGGCGGTTGAGCAGCAGGCCGATCAGGGTGCCGCCGACCATGATCAGCACGACGTTGACCAGGGTGAAGACGACGGTGCGCCCGGTGACCGCCCAGAAGTCCGGGTCGGTCAGCTGCTCCTTGTAGTTGTCGAAGCCGTTCCACTCGGTCAGGTGCTGGACGAACTGGCGCTTGTTGAGGTTCTGGAACGACAGCAGGACCGTCTTCACCAGCGGCCAGCCGAGCAGGGCGAGGGTCGCCACGGTGGCGGGCAGCAGTAGCAGGTACGGTGCCAGGCGTGCGCCGAGGCTCGGCCCGCCTGCGGGTCTGGCGCCCTTGCGGGGGGTGCCGTTGGCGCCACCACCGGCGGCACTCGTCTCAATTCCGGCCACGGCAGCCTTCCCTGAATCCGGGGACTGCGTCTGCACCCGCTCCGAATGCACAGCCATCGTTCTCACTTCCTCACAACCCGAACCACGACGGACAGGCGTCGCTCACCGACCCCCCGCCGGGGGTCGGTGCCCGGACCACAGCGAAGCCCGCTGCCCTGAGCATCTGTCGAGGACCCCTACGGAAACGGCCTGCCATTGAATCTTCC